>JAFTRV010000100.1 GCA_017462065.1 Bacteroidaceae bacterium | reverse complement strand
TGCAAAAATGGTTTAAGCGTTGATTTTACCCTTTTGCGTGTAGTCTTCTATGTAGTATAAATTAAGTATAATTAAGGTAAAAATCACTTTTTGTGATACATCGTATCAAAGAAAGTATTACCTTTACAAATTGAAATTGAGTGACTTGGGTTATGAATAACTTTTTGGCGACATACCGCAATGCTGTGAACTGCACCTCTTGTGCAGTCGTTGCATCGTGTGCCACAAATACCCCCCCCATTACTCAAAGTTTTAATAATCAAATAGTTAGAGGATATACACCATCTTATAGTTGGCGTTATGGCTTATCGTGAGCCGTAACGCCATTTTTGTGCTTACATATCAATAAACATAACAATTAAAAAACAGAGTAATTATGAAGACTTTCAGAATGATTGGAATGGCCCTCGTGGCTGTGATGCTCGGCTTTGCGATGAGCAGTTGTGACAACGACGATGACGAGGTGAATCCTTACAAGGATTATCCGCAGTTGATAGTGGGACAGTGGTTTAATTTTTCACCTGATGCAAGCATATTTCTGAATTATCGAGCTGATGGTACTTATTATGAAGTTGGCACTGCATCTAAAAATGGATGGAGAGAACGTGAGGGAACATACGAAATCAATGGGAATAGAGTAAACAGTACTGTTACAAATATGAATAATACACCTGATGTGGTGGAAATCGTTGAACTAACTAATGATAGGTTTGTGATTAAAACAAATTATTCAGAGGTTAAAACAAACTACCGTGTAAAAACATCTTTCGACATCAAAGGCAACTACTCTTACCTCAATTCTGCTGTAAGAGTCGTTCCTGCAGAGGGCAAAACTGCTCTTCAACTTCCCGAAGGTGTAACTTTCAATGGTCAGAACTCTATCTCTATTGATGCAATGCACGGAGACCGTATTATTGATGTGATGAAGAAGTTCTTTGCCGATGCTACATTCGCTGCTGATGGTAAACTCAACCACACAATGGATGGCGAGACAAAGGTTAAGAATTACACCCTGAATGGCAACAACCTTGTGTTCAACCTCTATGAAGGAAGCGATACTTATAAGGTAAATGCAACTTCGTTCCCTGATGAGGATGGCGACCGTCTCTTCATCATCATTCCTAAGCAGGCTGCTTGGTTGGGCGGTATGGTTGATTTGGTAGAGAAAGAGAACGAGGGTTTGAAGCTCGATGCTGCGCAGATTGCCGAGTTGGAGAAGGAGTTTATGGAGACCTTCGAGACTTTCACTGTAATCTTAAGTTTGAGCAAGAAGTAAGAGAATAGTCTATACACAAAAATTGGTGCGTGTAGGGAACGATGTAGTCCCGTCACGCACCATTTTTGTTTATACATATCGCATCAGCGGAAAATGTTTGCGTTCAGCATTTTACTCACAAAATCGCTATTCACATTTTACTCGTCGGGAAATGGATTTAACCACAACCTCCATGTAGTCTTCTATGTAGGATTTCGCAATTTTCGTAAAAACTAACACTGAAAATCAATCAGTTAAAATAAAATAATAGTTGCCTCAGAAGTCACCCTCTTATTCTTTTAATTATATTATTGCTTTAACAAAATATGGTTAAAATTTTGTATGTAAATTATATAAATAATATTTGTTGATTTTATGATATGCGGCTTGACTTATTGAGCTGTTGGTTTTTATTTATTTACAATAATAATCAAATGGGCCGTCGGATGTTTTTTCTTGACATCGGCAATCTTAAAATTAGCCGCCTTTGTTATATTAATTATATATATAATTATAAATTTATTTTGTATCTTTGCACTTTGTTGCGGCAATATGGTTGCTGCATTTACAATGACAAATTAAGTTTTCCTATGGATAAAATCAGAAATTTTTGCATCATCGCTCACATCGACCATGGCAAATCGACTTTGGCTGACCGTCTTCTTGAGACAACGAAGACCATTAACATTACCGAAGGCCAGATGCTTGACAATATGGACCTTGAAAAGGAGCGTGGTATCACAATTAAGAGCCATGCGATACAGATGGAATATATCCACAATGGCGAGAAATATATCTTGAACCTTATTGACACTCCGGGGCACGTGGACTTCTCGTACGAGGTGTCACGCTCAATAGCGGCCTGTGAGGGCGCATTGCTTGTCGTTGATGCAACGCAGGGCGTACAGGCACAGACTATATCTAACCTATATATGGCTGTAGACCAGGGGCTTGAGATTATTCCTGTCATAAACAAATGTGACATGATAAACGCTATGCCCGAAGAGGTGAAGGACGAAATTGTAGACCTTATCGGTTGTGACCGTGAGGATATAATCGAGGCTTCGGGCAAGACTGGAATGGGCGTCGAGGAGATACTGAAGGCCGTGGTGGAGAGAATACCGGCTCCGGTAGGCGACGAAGAGGCTCCGTTGCAGGCTCTTATCTTTGACTCCGTGTTCAACTCTTTCCGAGGCATCATCGCCTACTTCAAGATTACGAACGGAGTGCTAAGAAAGGGTGACAAGGTGAAGTTCTTCAATACAGGCAAGGAGTATGACGCAGACGAGATTGGCGTTCTTAAAATGGAGCTATCGCCGCGTCAGGAGCTGAGAACAGGCGATGTGGGTTACATCATTTCGGGAATTAAGACATCAAAGGAGGTTAAGGTGGGCGATACCATAACTCACATCGCCCGCCCGTGCAGCGCTGCCATTTCGGGCTTCGAGGAGGTGAAGCCTATGGTCTTTGCCGGTGTATACCCGATAGAGGCCGAGGATTATGAGGACCTTCGTGCATCGCTTGAGAAGTTGCAACTGAACGATGCTTCGCTGACCTTTACTCCGGAATCGTCGGCGGCTCTCGGCTTCGGCTTCCGTTGCGGCTTCTTGGGGTTGCTGCACATGGAGATTGTTCAGGAGCGTCTTGACCGTGAGTTTGACATGAGCGTAATTACCACAGTGCCTAACGTGTCGTACATGGTATATGACAAGCAGGGCACGGCAAAGGAGGTGCATAACCCCGGCGGAATGCCCGACCAGACGCTCATCGACCACATTGAAGAGCCGTATATCAATGCCAGCATAATAACACGTGCCGAATATATCGGCCCCATAATGACGCTTTGCTTGTCGAAGCGAGGCGAACTGCTCAAGCAGGAGTTCATAACAGGAAACCGTGTGGATATAAGATTCCTTCTCCCGCTCGGCGAGATTGTGATTGATTTCTACGACAAGCTGAAGAGCATCTCGAAAGGATATGCCTCTTTCGACTATCATCCGGCAGGCTTCAGGACATCAAAGCTCATCAAGCTCGATATACTGCTCAACGGCGAGCCGGTCGATGCGCTTTCGACATTGACTCATGTGGACAATGCGTACGGTCTCGGCCGTCAGATGTGCGAGAAATTGCGTGACCTCATACCAAGACAGCAGTTCGATATTGCCTTGCAGGCTGCCATAGGCACGAAAATCATTGCCAGAGAGACAATTAAGCAGGTTCGTAAGGATGTGACGGCGAAGTGTTACGGCGGTGACGTGTCACGTAAGCGCAAGCTGCTTGAGAAACAGAAGAAGGGTAAGAAGCGTATGAAGCAGATAGGCAACGTAGAGGTGCCGCAGAAGGCGTTCCTTGCCGTGTTGAAACTTGATTAACGATTGAAATGGGAATATTCAGTTTTTTCAGTAAAGAGAAAAAGGAGGTCCTTGACAAGGGACTTTCAAAGACAAAAGAGAGTGTTTTTGGCAAGATAGCGCGTGCTGTCGCCGGAAAGAGTGAGATTGACGACGAGGTGCTTGACGACCTCGAAGAGGTGCTTGTTACGTCGGATGTGGGCATTGAGACAACGCTCCGCATTATCGACAGGGTGCAGAAACGTGCCGCTCGCGACAAGTTCATGAACACGGCGGAACTGAACATGCTGCTTAAAGACGAGATTGCTCAGCTGCTCATGGAGAACAATAACGGCAACGGCGACTATTTCGACATCCCCGAAGGCGTTGATAAACCGTATGTCATTATGGTCGTAGGCGTAAACGGTGTCGGAAAGACAACGACCATAGGCAAGCTCGCTCATCAGTTCAAGAAAGCCGGCAAGAAGGTGTATCTCGGCGCTGCCGATACTTTCAGGGCTGCGGCGGTAGAGCAGCTCGTGGAGTGGGGACGCAGGGCCGATGTTCCCGTCGTTAAGCAGGGAATGGGCTCCGACCCGGCTTCGGTGGCGTTCGACACCCTTTCGTCGGCTGTAGCTAACGATGCCGACGTGGTTATCATAGACACTGCGGGCCGCCTGCATAACAAGGTGGGGCTTATGAACGAGCTTACCAAGATAAAGAACGTGATGAAAAAGGTTGTTCCGGGTGCCCCCAACGAGGTGCTGCTGGTGCTTGACGGCTCTACCGGACAGAACGCTTTTGAACAGGCGAAGCAGTTCACGAAGGCAACGGAGGTTACGGCGCTTGCGATAACAAAGCTCGACGGAACGGCTAAGGGCGGCGTAGTGATAGGAATAAGCGACCAGTTCAAGATTCCAGTGAAATATATCGGTCTTGGCGAGGGCATAGACCATTTGCAGATATTCAATCGTGAAGAGTTTGTTGATTCGCTATTTGGCTAAACAATGAAAAAGAATCGTGTAGATGTTATAACAATGGGCTGTTCCAAGAATCTTGTCGATTCGGAACGTCTTATGCGTCAGCTGCAGGAGTGCGGATACGAGGTTGTTCATGACAGCGAGGAGCCGTGCGGCTCGATAGCTGTGATAAACACCTGCGGCTTCATAGGAGACGCTAAAGAGGAGTCCATAAATATGATACTTGAGTTCTGCCAACGCAAGGAGCAGGGCGACCTTGACAAGCTGTACGTAATGGGCTGTCTATCGGAACGTTACCTGACAGAGCTTCGTGAAGAGATTTCACAGGTCGATAAGTTCTACGGAAAGTTCAACTGGACAGAGCTTCTCGGCGACCTGAAGAAAGAGTATAACGATAGCATCGCCCGGGAGAGAGTGCTGACGACTCCGTCGCATTATGCCTATTTGAAGATTTCGGAGGGATGCAACAGACGATGCGCATACTGTGCTATTCCCATAATCACAGGGCCGCACAAGTCACGCCCGATGGAGGAAATTCTTGACGAAGTGCGATATCTTGTTTCAAAGGGCGTTAAGGAGTTTCAGATTATAGCTCAGGAACTGACATTCTACGGAGTCGATTTATACAAAAAGCAGAGCATTGCGGAGCTTGTAGAGAAAATCTCGGACATCGAGGGTGTCGAGTGGATTCGCCTGCATTATGCCTACCCGTCGAACTTCCCTTATGACCTGTTGCGTGTGATGAGGGAGAGGAAGAATGTCTGCAAGTACCTTGACATAGCATTGCAGCATGTAAGCAGCAAGATACTCAAGAAGATGCTGCGCAATGTAACGAAGGAAGACACCTATGCTCTTGTCGAGAGAATGCGTCAAGAGGTGCCGGGCATTTGTTTGAGAACCACCATGATGGTAGGCTTCCCCGGTGAGACCGAAAAGGAGTTCGAAGAGCTCGTCGAGTTTGTCAAGTGGGCTAAGTTTGACCGTCTCGGAGCTTTCGCATACTGCGAGGAGGACGGAACGTACGCTGCCGAGAATTACCGTGACAGCGTCTCTAAGAAGAGAAAACAGGAGCGTCTCGACAAGCTTATGGCGTTGCAGCAACGCATATCTTCAAGGCTCAATGACGAAAAGGTGGGGAAAGTCTACAAGACAATAATCGACAGGGTAGAGGGCGACTATTACATAGGCCGAACGGAATTTGATTCTCCCGAGGTTGATATGGAAGTGCTTGTGAATGTGAACGAGGGCAAGCTCGACATCGGTTCGTTCTATGACGTGCGTATAACGGACGCGACGGAATTCGACCTTATGGGCACTCTCGACAAAGCCTGAAACAAATTGACAAAACTGCTATAATATGAATAACAAGGAATTTATCTCGAAATTGGCAAAGCGGTGCAAGATGACACCGGCAGAGGCATCGGCAAACGTGGATAAGTTTGTCAATGTAATGACAGACCGCCTGAAGGAGAACGACCAGCTCAATGTGTCTGGTTTCGGCGTTCTCGAAGTGAAGATGCGTAAGGAGAGGCTATCGGTAAACCCCAAGACCGGGCAACGTTTTCTTGTCCCGCCTAAGGTGGTGCCTTCGTTCCGTCCGAGCAGTAAACTGAAAGATAAATTCAAATAAAAAGGAGGGGATATTATGGATATGAAACTGAATCACTCCGACTTAAGCGCTTTGTTGGCAAAGGAGGCCGGTATATCTGTCGCAAAATCAGAATTGTTCACCAAAGCGTTCTTCGACCTTGTTATCGAAGGCCTTGAAAGCGACGGGATTGTAAAAATCAACGGGCTTGGCACGTTCAAGATAACCGATGTGGCGAGCCGCAGCAGCGTGAATGTGAATACCGGCGAGAAATTCGAGATAAAAGGTCATAAGAAGTTATCGTTTCTCCCAGCAGACACGCTTAAGGATAATGTAAACCAACCGTTTGCGATGTTTGAGCCTGTAGAGGTAGACGACACTTACAGCGACGAGGAAATTCCAGACTCAACAGATGAAGCCGAAGAGAATGTGCCTGTAGAGGATATTGAGGCAGAAGATGCGCCACAGGCAGAAACCGCTGACGCTTTGTCCGAAGCGGCGGATAATGATACTGCCGTCGAGGAGTCGGCAGGCGTTGCTCCTGCCGCTGAGCAGGATGTTGAAGAGGTTGTTGCGGTACAAGAAAGGCCTGTTGAGCCCGTAATGGTGCGTGTGCCTAAGAAAGAGAGCAAAAAGCCCGTTGAAAAAAGGACTAAGAGCCACAAATGGCTGTATATGACATTATCTATAATAGTGATATTCTCGCTTGCAGCAGTTCTGTATTTCTATTATTTCAATACAATGCCGGCCGAAGAGCAAGCTGCGGCAGTTCCCGTACAGGCTATTGAGTCACCGGCCATTAATGCAGAGGAGAAGCCTGCTGTTGCGGACTCTGTAGACGCCGTGACAGCGGCGACCGTTGATGCGACGACAGGAGCTACCCCTCAAGACAAGGCGTTGAGCAACGAAGAACAGGCGCTGTCCGATATTGTTCCGTCACAGGAAAACAAAAAGGTGTATGAGTTTGTCATGATTGAAGAGCTGAGCTCTTTGCCGTTGAAGGATATTACTTTGTCCGATACGCATCTGTATGATATTGCAGGAGAGTGGAAGCAGCATAAGGTAGCTGCGGGCGAGACTCTGACAAAGATAGCCCTCATCTATTACGGTGACAAGAAATTGTGGCCATACATTGTCAAGCATAATTCAATGTCACGTCCCGACGACCTCAGCAAGGGCATGACAATATCAATACCTATGCTTGAGCCGAGAAGATGACCATGCTGCGTTAAAGTATGTTAGGCCTAACATCGCTTAAGGCTCTTTCATGAAAATTAACACAGAAACACCTCTTAAAGGAGTAATTTTGACAAAAACAAATATAAAGTTACAAATACATAATTATGAGTGCAACAATTGACATTCGTGAATTGAATGAGATGATTGAAAGACAGAGCGGTTTCGTTACCAATCTGCAGGCCGGAATGGACCAGGTGATTGTCGGTCAGAAACACCTTGTGGAATCTTTGCTTATCGGCTTGTTGGCCGACGGCCATATTCTTCTCGAGGGCCTTCCGGGCTTGGCGAAGACTCTTGCTATAAAGACATTGTCGGAACTGATTGACGCAGACTTCAGCCGTATCCAGTTTACTCCCGACCTTCTGCCTGCCGACGTTGTAGGTACTATGGTATATAGCCAGAAGAGCGAGGAGTTCAAGGTAAAGAAGGGCCCCGTATTCGCTAACTTCGTGCTTGCCGACGAGATTAACCGTGCCCCCGCAAAGGTGCAGAGCGCATTGCTCGAGGCTATGCAGGAGCGTCAGGTGACCATCGGCAAGGATACATTCGAACTGCCGCAGCCGTTCCTTGTGCTTGCTACGCAGAACCCGATAGAGCAGGAGGGTACATACCCGCTTCCCGAGGCACAGGTAGACCGTTTCATGCTCAAGGTCGTAATAGGCTATCCTGAGCTTTCGGAGGAAAAGAGAATCATTCGTCAGAACATAACCGGCGAGAAGATTGTCGTTAAGCCTATCCTGAAGCCCGAAGAGATTGTAGAGGCACGCAAGGTGGTAAGGCAGGTATATCTTGACGAAAAGATTGAACAGTATATTGCCGACATCGTGTTCGCCACTCGTTACCCCGACAAATACGGCTTGAAGGAGCTTAAGGATATGATTTCGTTCGGCGCTTCCCCGCGTGCTTCGATAAACCTGGCGCTTGCCGCACGTGCTTATGCGTTCATTAAACGCAGAGGCTATGTTGTTCCCGAGGATGTGCGTGCCGTCGCTCATGACGTGCTGCGTCACCGTGTCGGCTTGAGCTATGAGGCCGAAGCGAGCAACATGACGCCCGATGAGATTGTGAGCCTGATATTGAACAGCGTTGAGGCACCCTAATTTGTTATGGAAACGAGTGAACTCATAAAAAAAGTTCGCAAGATTGAGATAAAGACTCGTGGCCTTTCTCATAATATCTTCGCAGGACAGTACCATTCAGCCTTTAAGGGCCGAGGAATGTCCTTCAGCGAGGTGCGTGAGTATCAGTACGGCGATGATGTCCGTGATATCGACTGGAACGTTACGGCACGTTTCAACAAGCCCTTTATAAAGGTGTTTGAAGAGGAACGTGAACTTACCGTCATGCTTCTTGTGGATATGTCGGACAGCCTTGACTTCGGTACGGTAAAGCAGACAAAGCGTGACATGGTTACTGAGATTGCCGCCACATTGGCGTTTGCCGCAATTCAGAACAATGACAAGATTGGCGTCATTTTCTTTACCGACAGGGTGGAAAAGTTCATTCCGCCGCAGAAAGGCCGAAAACATATCCTTTATATAATACGTGAGCTTATAAACTTTGAGCCTGACAGCCGCAGGACCGCAGTCAAAGTGCCGCTTGAATACCTTACCAATGCTATAAAGAAGCGTTGCACGGCGTTCCTTATAAGCGACTTCATAGACAACGGCGACTACAAGAACGCCATGACAATAGCCAATAGAAAGCATGACCTCGTGGCTATTCAGGTCTACGACCGTCGTCTTGCGAGCATGCCTAAGATTGGACTTGTCAAGTTCAGGGATGCCGAAAGCGGGGAAGAGATGTATATCGACACCTCGTCTTCAAAGGTTCAGGAACACCAACGCAAGTGGTGGGAAGGGCAGACGGCAAGGCTCAACGAGATACTTAACAAGAGCCGTGTCGATTTCGTGTCGATAAGCACTGAGCAGGATTATGTGAAGGCCTTGCTTAATCTCTTTGCGAAACGTAATTGATAATTCGTTTTACTATACGGTTTATAATGAAAAGAATAATATATACGGCATTTTTGCTGCTTGCTCTCATTGCGGTCGATGCAAAGGCACAGAACGTTGTGCTTAACGCAGAGATTGATACTTTCCAGATGATGATAGGCGAGCAGACAAGAATAAAACTTGAACTGAGCGTCGATACCGGCTACAATGTCCGAATGCCCGAAACCGGCAAGGAGCTTATGCCGGGAATTGAACTGCTTGAAAAGAGACAGGAGGTCAAGAGCCTTAACGACAACCGACGCAAGCTGTACGTGGACGAGTATCTTATTACCTCATTCGACAGCACGCTCTACAGAATTCCTCCCTTCAAAGTTCTTGTGAACGACAGTGCGTTCATGTCGAACGAGCTTGCCCTGGCTGTGTATATGATGCCTATCGATACAGCCAACTTGCAGAACATTTGCGGCCCGAAGGATGTGCGTGACGTGGAATTGACTTGGGAGGAGTACCGTGACTCGGTGCATCTTGCGGTAATAGTGCTGTTCTTTGCGGCCGCATTGGCATGGGTGGTGGTAAGGTTCTTGAATAACAAGCCTATAATACGCATTGTCAAGATAAAGCCGAAAGAACCGTCTCATGTGACTGCGTTGAACAGACTGGAGGATATTAAGAGTGACGATGCGTTACACGCCGAGGGCAACGTGAAGGAGTACTACACACGTCTTACCGACACTCTGCGTGAATACATGCACGACCGTTTCAACTTCAATGCGACGGAGATGACGACAGCCGAGATTCTCGACGTATTGCGTCACATGCAGAACGAAGGCAATATCGACGAGATGAAGGAGATTCTCGAAATGGCCGACCTGGTGAAGTTCGCCAAGCTGCGTCCGTCGGCTAACGAGAACGAACGCAACATGCTGAATGCGATAGAGTACGTGAACGTGACAAAAAACATAGAGGAGGAGAAACAGGAGCCAACCGAAAAGAAGATAGTGAACCATCGTTCTCTGTTGGAGAAACGCCTGCTTGTCGCCTCAATCGTAGTCATTGTCATTGTGCTGGTGGCAGTCATCGCATTGCTGACCACTGATTTGTATAACCTCTTCAGTTAATATATAACGATGTTTTTTGCTAACATATCATATCTGTTGCTCTTTATTCCGCTTGTCGGGTACGTTGTATGGTATCTGACAAGAGGCAGGAGAATGGAGCCTTCGATGAAGGTCTCTGCGGTATTGCCTTTCGGCAAAGGGCTGACAAGCTACAAGAACAGAATTCTGCACCTTCCTTTCGTCCTTAGGGTAATAACTCTTTCAATGGTGATAATAGTGCTTGCTCGTCCTCAGTCAAGCGACAGTTGGGAAGAGAGCGACGTAGAGGGCATTGACATTATGCTTGCCACCGACGTTTCGACAAGTATGCTCGCAATGGACCTTAAGCCTAACCGCATTGAGGCTGCGAAGGAGGTGGCTGCAAAGTTCGTGAACGGCCGCAAGAACGACAACATTGGATTGACAATCTTTGCCGGCGAGAGCTTCACGCAATGTCCTTTGACCATTGACCATGCAGTAATGCTCAATATGCTGAATGCCGTAAAGTGCGACATTGCATTGAATGGCGTTATTGAGGACGGTACGGCTATTGGCATGGGCATAGCGAACGGAGTGTCGCGCCTTAAGGAGAGCAAGGCTGTGTCAAAGGTGATAATATTGCTTACCGACGGCTCGAACAACAGCGGTGAGATATCTCCTGAAGCGGCGGCGGAGATTGCTAAGGAGTTCGGCATAAGAATATACACCATTGGCGTGGGAACGAACAGCGAGACAGCGCCATTCCCATACGGCGATGAAGTGGTGAACGTTCCTGTTGAGATAGACGAGGCTACGCTCAGGAAAATCGCCGAGATTACCAACGGAAAGTACTACCGTGCCACAAGCAAGGAGAGCCTTGCCGAGATATACGGCGAAATTGACAAGCTGGAGCGTACTAAGCTGCATGCCAAGCAGTTCAGCGCATACCACGAGGAGTATCAGATATTCGCTATTATAGCTATGCTGTCGCTCTTGCTTGAGATAATACTGCGCAATACAGTTTTGAGAAAAATACCTTAATGTTTTTGTGAGATGAGATTTGCAAGTCCTGAATATTTATATCTGCTTTTATTGCTTCCTGTCGTTCTGCTCATATTTATATATGCAGGGTACAGGAGAAAAAAGAATATAGAGAGTTATGGCGACCCTCAGCTTGTGAAGGCTTTGATACCATCGACTGCGTCACTGCGTAACAGGGTATCGTTCTGGCTGTTGTTCGCCGCATTGGCTCTTACGGTGCTTGTGTTGGCACGTCCTCAGTTCGGTACGAAAAAGGAGGTCGTTACGACCCGTGGCGTCGAGGTAGTGGTGGCTCTTGACATCTCTAATTCAATGTTGGCCGACGATATATATCCCAACCGTCTCGAAAAGGCTAAAAGGCTTATTTCAAGGATAATAAACAGGTCGGGCGAGAACAAGGTGGCGCTTGTAGTCTTTGCAGGCGACGCTTTCGTGCAGCTGCCTATAACCGACGACTTCATATCGGCGAAGATGTTCCTTGAGAGCATAACGCCCGAGCTTATTGCTCGACAGGGTACGGATATCGGCGCTGCGATAAACCTTGCGGCAAAGAGCTTTACATCGAACGAGAAGATTGGCAAGGCTATCATAATAATTACCGACGGAGAGAATCATGAGGGCGGTGCCGAAGAGGCGGCTGCGCTCGTGGCCGAAAAGGGCATAAACGTCTTCGTTCTTGGCGTCGGAACGGAAAAGGGCGGCCGTATTCCTCTCAATGGCAAGAACGATTACATGCGTGACGGCGAAGGTTTTGTGGTCGTTTCCAAGCTCAACGAGGAGATGGCCGGAAACATTGCCAAAGCCGGCAAAGGAACATACGTGAGGGTCGATAACACCAACAACGCCCAGACTATCATCGAGAACGAACTCGACAAACTGCAGAAGGACGATGTTAAGACCGAAATATATTCTAAGTACAGGGAACAGTTCGAGGCTATTGCCGTAATTGTCCTGTTGTTGCTTGTGGCTGAGATAGTTACAATAGTTATAATCGACTCGTTGCAAGGCAAGAGGAACGGCCGTGCAAGGAGATAACCGTTGAATGTGTTGGCATGAAAAAGTTGAATACTAAATATATATTGCTTGCGATACTGCTTGCGTTGGCGGTAATTGCTGTTATATACTCAAGTACGGCTCTTATACTTGACGGCTCGCCGTTGATAAAGAGCACGCGTGAATATTTGAAGAACGGTAACGAATTCTATCGTGACAGCCTTTACAACAAGGCAATCGAGCCTTATCGTCGTGCTGTGGACCGTGAGCCCGATAACGCTCTGGCAAGCTACAACAGCGCTACCAATCTTCTAATGAAGAACTATAAGGATATCAAGGATAATATAGCGGAACCCGAAGTGGTGGCGAATATCTATAACGATGCCAATGCTTTGTTGATGAATGCGGCTGCATCGGAAAATGAGAAGAGCGGGCTTGCTCAGATACATCATAACTCGGGATTGATATTTCACCTTAACGATTCTCTCGAAATGGCAGCCGAGGCCTACAAGGAGTCGCTTAGGAACAACCCCGAAGATGACGAGACACGATATAACCTTGCAGTTGTGCTTCATTTGTTAAAGCAGAATCAGAACCAACAGCAACAGAATCAGCAGCAAGACCAACAAGAGCAGCAGCAAAATCAGAATCAGCAACAGAATCAACAGCAGAATCAGCAGCAACAGAATCAAGACCAACAGGAGCAGGACCGGCAACAGCAGAATCAACAACAGAACCAACAGCAACAGCAGGCCCAAGCTCAGCAGTCCGAAGAAGAGATGTCAAAGGAGAACGCCGAGCGTCTGCTCAACGCAGCGATGCAGGACGAAAAGGCTGTGCTGGAAAAGGTGAAACGTGAAGAGAACCGTTCTAATAAGAGAAGTCTTGAAAAGAATTGGTAATGCGTTGATAAAAATGCTTTTATATAGAAATAGATAAGGTAAAAGATAAATGAAGAGAGTCGTTTTTACAATGGCGTTCATAGCGGCGTTCATCGGCAAAGTGTTTGCCGAAGAGATATCGTTCGTCGCCAATGCGCCTAAGTCGGTTGTGGTAAATCAGCAATTCAAACTGACGTTCAAGGCAAACAAAGCAAAGGTAAAGGAGCCTACTTTGCCGGAATTCTCCGGGTTCGAGATATTGACGGGCCCGCATCGTTCTACTCAGCAGAGCTATCAGCTGATAAACGGCAAAATGCAGTCATCGGAGTCGGTGACTTTTACTTATATTATGATAGCCCCCGAAGAAGGTGAGTTCAAGATACCGCCCGCTTCGATAACCGTGGACGGCAAGAAGTACTCCTCAAACCCGCTGTATATAAAAGTTCTTCCGCAGGACCGGAATTCCCAGGCAAGCCAGGGAGGCTCAGGCTATGACAATACGGTACGAAGCAGCTCTAACTCCACGAACATTGCCGATGAGGACCTTTTCATTCGTGCTACGTTAAGCATGGGCAAGGTTTACGAACAAGAGGCTGTGCTGCTTACGTATAAGGTGTACTCTGCAGTGAACCTGACCAATCTGAGCAATCCTACTCCCGACTTGAAAGGCTTTCACATTCAGGAGATTGACTTGCCCCGAGAGAAGCATTTCGACCTTGAGCATTACAACGGACGCAACTATAATACTCTGATTTGGCGTCAGTTCGTTCTGTTCCCGCAGCAGGCAGGAGAGCTGGAGATTCCTTCCCTGACATTCGAGGGAGTGGTGGCTGTTCAGACACGCCGCAGCATGGACCCGTTCGAGATGATGTTCAATGGCGGTCCGTCGTATGTCGAGGTTAAGAAGAATATCCGCAGCAACAGGCTTAAGCTTGACGTGAAGAGCCTGCCTGCAGGCAAGCCGAGCGGCTTCTCTGGTGGCGTGGGAGAGTTTACGGCAAGCAGTTCGATAAGTTCCGAAAAGGTTAAGACAAACGAGGAGATAACTCTCAAAGTGAACGTAAAGGGCATTGGCAACATGAAGCTCGCCGGTGCGCCTGTAATAGAGTTCCCGAGCGAGTTCGAGGCCTATGACCCTATAATAACCAACAAGTTTTCTCTTAAGACAAACGGCTTTTCGGGAGAAAAGGTGTTCGAGTACCTCATTACTCCGCGCGCGAGCGGCACATACGTTATTCCTGCCGCACGCTTCGCCTATTTCGATGTACGCAACGACAGCTACAAAGTAGTAGAGACGCAGCCTTATACAATCGAGGTCGAGAAAGACAAGGATGCGGCAGCTTCTGCGTCTACGGCCTACATAAGCAAGGAGGCGGCAAAGGTGCTTGCGTCCGATATCAGGCATATCAAGCTGGGCGAAAGCAAAAGATATAGAAGCGAGAGCCCGTTCTTTGCCTCGGCATTCTATTATATGCTTTACGTTTTGCCTCTGCTCCTGTTTGTCGCATACATCATAGTGCATCGCAAGAGGGTTGCCGAGAATGCGAATATATCTCTCGTGCGTACCAAGAAGGCGAACAAGGTTGCTGTAAAGCGTCTTAAGATAGCCAAGAAGTTGCTTGCGGAAAACAGGAAGAATGACTTCTACGACGAAATTCTCAAGACTCTATGGGGCTACATGAGCGACAAGATGAATATTCCTGTTTCCCAGCTCTCGAAGGAGAATGTCGCGAGCGAGCTTGAAAAACGAGGCGTGGACGCAATGCTTATCGGCGAACTCAATTCTGTCCTTAACGAGGCGGAGTTCGCGCGCTATGCTCCGGGCGATGCGGCGTTGGCTATGGACAAGGTATATTCTATGGCAATGAGTGTTATAAGCAAAATGGAGAATACGATAAAAAAATAATTGGCATGAATATGAAAAGGACATTATATATACTGCTGTTCTCGCTATTATCGTTTGCGGCGTCAGCGCAGACAATCGCAAAGGCCGAATTCAGCAAGGCCCTCGGTGACAGCGCATACTCGCAGGGCGGGTACGACGACGCCGTCAGAATTTATGAGACTGCTATCGAGAACGAGGGCAGTTCGGTAGAGCTGCATTATAACCTCGGCAATGCGTATTTCCGCAACAATATGCTCGGCAAGGCGATACTCAATTATGAGCGTGCTTTGAGGATTGACCCTACCGACCAGGACGCAAAGGCCAACCTTGAGTATGCGCAGGCAATGACAAAGGACGAGGTCGCCGAACAGTACGAGATATTCTTCGTCTCATGGTTCAGGAGCATTGTCAGCCTTATGAGCCTGAGTTCATGGGCCATAACGGCTGTGGCTGCCTTCATGATTCTGCTTGTCGCATTGCTGTTCTTTTTCTTCAGCAACAAGCCTTTTTTGCGTAAACTCTCCCTGACGGTTGCGATAATTTCTCTTTTTGTTGTTATATTTGCGAATGTATCGGCAATATCCCTTTACAGCATGATGAATGGCAGTTCAGAGGCTGTAATAATGAGGGAAGAGGCATACTTGAAGAGTACTCCTGACAATTCGGGCACGGACCTTATAAAAGTTCACGAAGGCCGCAAGGTTAGAATAATTGACGATTCCATGCGTGAATGGAAAGAGGTTGAGCTCGAAGAGGGTACGGTAGGGTGGCTGCCTGCTGTCGCAATGGAACGCATATGACGTTCGCCGCAAAATTATTACTATGAATATGAACGCATTATTGGATATTGACAAGTATATGCTACTCTCTATGAACGGCAGCGACTCGCTGTTCTGGGACGGATGCATGCTGGTATATACCTCAATGGCCGTGTGGATGCCGTTGGCTGCTGTCATGCTCTATGTGCTTCTCAAGAACAATAATGTAAAGGATTTTATCTTGCTCGTAGTGCTTATAGCGGTGCTTGCGACTATAACCGATACCGTCTCTTCGGGAATATGCAAACCGCTCTTTGAGCGTTGGCGTCCGACAAACGACCCTATGCTGATGTATGCCGTAGATACCGTGAACGAGTATCGTGCCGGAAAGTACGGCTTCACGTCGAGCCACGCATCCAACTCCTTTGGAATAGCCGTATTCGCAATGCTTCTGATAAAGAACAGAGTATTGTCGTTCTCTCTTATTCTGTGGGCTGCTCTTAACGCATTCAGCAGAATATATCTCGGCGTTCATTATCCCGGCGACATTCTTGCCGGAGCGCTTATAGGCACTCTCGCCGGGTGGGGCGTATACCGGTTTTACGCTTATATCCAAAAGCACCGGAAACGCAACGTAAGGCGTGACTGGGTATCGGATCACTACACTAAAGGAGGGTATCTTGTGTCGGACGTTTACATGTTGCTTCTGTTCATGTATCTGACGTTTGCGGCAATACCCGTAATTTCATTCTTTACTTTCGTTTATTGATTGCGGCTATTTGTCGTAAAGCGATATGAATTCGTAGCTGTTGCCTACGGCAGCGAGATAACGCATGAATACGTCGTTGCTGATGACCACCGTCGCATGGTTGTCGTTAGGGTGAAAGCTTAGCGAGGCCTCGTTCCTCAAATTCTCGTCAAGGAAAAGATGAACATGATTCTCGGTGTCGTTTATAAGGCCGAACGGTGAAACGGAGCCGGGCGTAAGCCCGAGATACCTCTCCATGCGTTGCGGCGATGCGAACGACAATTTGCCCTGACGCAACCTTTTCTCAAGTTCGTGAATGTCGAGGTCCTGTTCGCAGTCGAGTACTACAAGGTAGTGGCGGTTGCCCTTGTGATTGCGGAAAAACAGATTCTTGCAATGCTTGGAGCCGTCTTTTTGCCAATGCTGCCTTGCAATCTCAATAGTAGGCGCTTCGGGGTGGGTGTACCATGTATGTTCCAGGCCCTTCTCGTTAAGGAACGAAAGCACCTTTTCAATTCTGTCGTTTTCCATCATATTCCTATTTTGTCGCTAATATATAAAGAATATTCCGAAACGGATATATTAAATCTCGTTAAATCGTAAGGGAGAAACATTGCCTGTAATTGCAATAGCTTCCTGTCGCTTTGTAACTTAGGCCATGAGAACAATATATGCGGCAATGAGAATACCCGGCAATGTAAAACAGCTTTGTGGAAAGCATGCGGAGAGCCTTGAGATACGTTATCATCGCATGATGAAACACTCTTATATCACAACCGTTTCAAGAGCAAGGTTCTACAAGTATGAGCATTTTGCGATAAAGTCTATAATGAACGGCAAATATTACTATAAACCATACTATCCGGTAGAAGAACAGACGCTTGCCGAACACTTGGGCATTGAGAAGCCTTTAGAGGTGTGGAGCTTCGCTGAGTCATACGAGGCTTTCAAGCAGTTCGAGAGAGAGAAGCTTCTGCCTAAGCATTCGTATATGAAGACTTGCCGTCGTCTGATAGCTCAGTTCAACTTCGAGTACGCAAAGGATAAATGGTACGACAAGGCCGATTTGATAGCGGATTTCCCGAAGTTCGTAGATGTGGTATTCTCTTTCATTAAATTTCCTATACCTTTTATTGTAAAGGCCGACCTTTATCGTCAAATAGGAATGTTCAGCAAGTGCGTGGACATGCTGAACATTTATATAGAGGACCAATACGATGCCGAAATAGCGGGCGAGATACTTTATAGGGCATGCAATAACGACCGTTACGCCTTTACGCTGCACGAAGTGGAGCATCTTAGAAAGCTAAGCCACGACATTTTCAGAGAAGGGCATGTGAATTGGCATTTCGACATGGAATATTGACGAAACGATTAAAAATCTTAAAGCCTTGCTTGTTATTCGAAGATGAGCTTACCGAACTGTTCGGGGCGGTGAAAGCTCGGCTCCGGCCATTCAATGGCGTTCCATGAAAGGAAGTGAGGGGTAGGCAGCTCGTCGCCGCACTTGTAGAAGTTTGCGCCCATCTCCTTGCCGTCGAAGCTCTCTACGCCGCTGCGGAAAAGCGCCTTGGCGGGAATGACCTCTATAACGCTCCAGGTATGTTCGCCCGTGCGGAGAGGAAACGGCTCAGTGCCGAGTGACGGGCTACGCTTTACGCTGTCAATGACCTCCTTTGCGGCAGCCTCCTTAGGAGCGTCCGCAGGGTGCCATGCAAGCAGTAGCTTGCCGGTGCAGGTACATTCAAAGTTGTAATAGTCGAGGTTTGCCTCGGGAGATACAAAGAATTCGACGCATGGGTCGGTCCAGGTGCGTCCCTGGTCCTCTGTTACGGCAGCCTTTATGTCGTTCTCGGTGACCGTGAATTTTATATACAGCCTTTCGCCGTCATGGAACAGCTTGAAAGCGGCTTTGGGTGAATAGGGGAACTCTGCAGGCCAGTTGCAGCAATCTATCTCATGTGACTGAAGATTTTCGAAAATCTCTTCTATGTTGTTCTCAGCCGGAATAATCTTTGGAACTTTTATGCTCTTCATAATACAATTGGTTTAGTTACTTAGCGAAGATACATAAAATTGTCGTTCTGCACTATAATAAAGCAATAATTTATGAATATTATCAATGCAAATACAAAAGGTGCATTTGCAAAGCTATCGATAGAGATACAATATTTTCTACAGTAAATGCAAGCATGCATCATCGTTAAATGTTAATCGCTCATCGTTAAACGTCAATAAAAGAGATCCACTGCCTACGGCGAAACTGCTTTCGCTCGCTGAGTGCGTAAATGAATTTACGCCCGCTTGCTTACTCGCAGTTTTGCCTACTGCGAAACTGCTTTCGCTCGCAGTGAAAGCTCAAGTAAACTTGGCTTTCGCTTGCTTACTCGCTGTTTTCGCTTCGCTCGAGGATGACAAATGCCCGTTCCTCGTTAATCTTTAATCGTTACACGTTACACGTTAAACGTTCATCGCACCCCGCGTGGCAAGATCTTCGCCGTTGCTTCACATGACTATTTGCTACGCACGTTATCGAAGCTACCGCTTTCAACTCTCAACTCTCAACTTTAAACTCTCAACTCATGAGACCGAGCCAAAATTACTTTTGACCCGGTCTCATTTGGTGGCGTAACGCAACATTGGCGGCAATATCGGGAAGCATACAGCCGCAGCCGTTACGGACGCCGTGCGGTAAAGGCGTTCGTCCGCCCGAGGCGACTCTCGGAGCTAAGCCTGAACGCCTTTTTGTCACAGGGCTATACATGCGTCAAAGGACCCTTAGCCGTTTTTATTCACTTCCCGGAGCTGCAAGCAGCACGCCTATGGTCATTGACGCATATATAACACCTGCATTTTATCCTTTGCCGGTATGGGTGTATACCGTGCCTTTTACCTTTATTTTGCTTTCGATGCTCAAGCGTGACTGTGTTGGGTACTGCAGCTTGTCAAGCTCGGCCACAGCGTCTTTAATGTCGCCCAACAGCTGGTCTGCCATGTCCCTGCTGAAGCCTTGACGCACTACAATTCGCATTACAATAGTCTCTTCCAGCTTTGCGGGGAGCGTGTATGCCGGCACCATCCAACCATTCTGCTTGAGCTTGTCTTGCAGGTCGTAAAGTGTCCATTTACACTGCTTTGAATGTTCTTTCTTCATCTCCCAGATGAACAATGGGTTTGTGACTTCGGCGCTATAATTCTTGAAAGGAGCCATTTTGCCGATTTCGCCGTGCAGGTACTTCGCAATCTCCATAGAATTGTGCTGTATGGCCTTGTAGCCTTCGAAACCCAAACGTATGAACTGATAGTACTGTCCTAAAATCTGTGCGGCGGGGCGAGAGAAGTTCAAGCCTACCTGAGTGACTTCGGCACCGAGGTAATTGACGCTGAAAGACATGCTGTCCGGAAGGAATTTCTTGTCTTTCCATATAACCCAGCCGAGTCCCGGGTATACAAGGCCGTACTTGTGGCCGCTGGTGCTTATCGACAGCACCCATTTGAGGCGGAAGTCCCATTCGAGCTCGGGCTGCAGGAATGGCAGAATGAAACCGCCCGAAGCGGCGTCCACGTGTATCGGGATATCGTACCCTGTCTTCTTGTTGTAAGTGTCGAGCGCATCGTTGAGCGCCTTGACATCGTCGTTCAGTCCCGTCCATGTCACTCCCATGATGGGAACTACGCAAATGGTGTTCTCGTCGCACATGGCAATGGCTTCGTCGGGGCATAATGTGAGCTTCTCGGCGGTCAATGGCACGGTACGCATCTCAATCTGCCAAAGCTGCGCGAATTTCTCCCAAACGACCTGATAGGCCGACGATATGACGAAGTTTGGCTTGTCGCAAGGCTTGCCCTCAGCTATTCGGCGTTTCTTCCAGCGTTGCCACGCCGCCACGCCACCAAGCATGCATGCCTCGCTTGAGCCTATGCCTAACGCTCCGGCTTTCCATTTGGCCTGCTCAGGGCTGTTCCATAGGTTGGCGATGATATTGATGCACTTTGCGCACATTACCGCTACACGAGGATATTCGGTCTCGTCGATGTAGTTCATGGCAATGGCGTCGTTCATCAGCTTGGTGGCGTAAGAATCCATATATGTTGTCACGAACGTAGCCAGGTTGAGGCGCGGCTGCGTCTGGGCGAATGTCTCGTCCTTTACCATTCTGTAAGCTATTTCAGGAGTGGTGGGGTGCTGAGGAATCTTGTCTACCGGCGAGCTCTTCAGCATCTCTTCGGAGCCGAACACTGATGTGGTCATGCTTGTCTTGCAATTTTCTTCTTTCATCTCTTTCGATTTTAAACGGTTTATAATTCAGGTGTTGTATCGGTAAAACATGCGATGCGGCTTTCAAGTTCGCCGTTTTATCTTTTTTATGAAGTCTCAACATTTCCTTTGCCGCTGTTGTTATGCTCTTATCAAAAAAATCATAATATGGACAATAGCTACAAAAAGGGTGGCGGCAAGGTATCAAAAAGAATGCGACTGCCGTTTTTTAAGAGAAAGGTTTATACAGGAAGCGGGTACATAACCATTGCCGCATTGGCGGGAATATGGTCCGTTTCGGCTTTGACTTCGTTGCCGGGCCTGGCCGTCTCTCCAATTTCGGAAAAACTGCAGAGCGTCTTCCCTGCTGCGACGGAACTCGACATTCAGCTGCTCACTACCTTGCCTTCGCTCTTCATTATTCCTTTTATATTGTTGGTCGGCTTCATAAGCGAGAAAGTAGGGTATATAAGGCTGTTATACTTGGGGTTATGGCTATACTTCTTAAGCGGTGCATTATATTTCCTGTGCGGTTCAATAAAGCAGCTCATCATCGTCAGCGCATTGCTCGGCGTGGGTGCGGGAATAATCATACCATTATCTACGTCGCTTGTCTCCAAGTTCTTCTCGGGCAAAGAGCGTACCAGGCAGTACGGCTATGTCTCCGCCTTGACGAACATCACTCTTGTCGTCGCTACCGCAGTTACAGGCTACCTTGCCGACATCCAATGGCGATTGCCGTTTCTCGTATATCTGTTGCCGATAGTGTCGATACTTCTTGTACCGGCAATCAACCATGCCAAGAACTCGGCAGCAATGTCGAACGACGTTGAGGAAAAGCCTTCGGCAAGCGGCGGTATCGATTACTGGCGGCTTGTGAAGTACATGCTATATTATCTGCTCATAACCTATCTTGTCATGGCCATAAGCATTAACCTCCCTTTCTTTTTAGGGAAGCATGGCTACGACAGCGGCGTTTCGGGCATTGTCACTTCGATATTCTTCATTGCTATGATGCTCCCCGGCTTTTTCCTCAACCGCATCATAGCTGTTCTGAAAGGGAACATTCTTTTATGGTCGTTGTTGCTGATAGGGCTCGGTCTTGCCGATATATTCTTCAACAGCTCAGTCGTTTACGTTACTTTGGGTTGTATTGCTACAGGCTTTGGCTATGGCATTGCTCAGCCTTACATATACGATGTCACGGCATCGTCGGCATCGCCGCAAAAGACTACGGTCGCATTGGCGCTTGTCATGACAATGAACTATGTGGCGATTCTCATCTCGCCGTTTGTCGTTGATTACGTACAGGAACTTGCAAGGGTAGGGAGCGTGCGTTTCCCGTTCGCTTTTAATTCGGCGATAGCGGCTGCCGCTCTTCTCTTCATGTGCCTGCGTCGTTTTTATGTCAAATATAACAAGTCCAATAATGAATAACAAAGCAAAAGGGTCGCTGTCGCTGTTCGTCGCCAGGGTGTTCAGTGGCTTGAACGTTAATGCGATGGGTTATCTGCTTCCGCTGTGGATAGCTCCGATAAGCTGTGTCACCATACGTCTTATGTTCGGCGCAGCCGTATTCTGGCTCGTGTCGATATTCTCAAAGCCGGAATCTGTGCCAAAAAGCGACAAAGTCAAGCTTATCGCTCTTGGAGCGTTCGGCATTTTCGGCTATATGTCGCTCTATGCTCTTAGCATAAGCTTCACAACGCCCGTGAATTTTGCGATATTCAATGCCATGCAGCCGCTCTGGGTCGTGGTAGTGTCGGCCGTCATGTATCACGAGAGCATTGAAGGACGCAAGCTCTTCGGCCTTGCCGTGGGATTCGCAGGCGCCATGCTTTGCATATTGTCCGAGCCTCCTGCCGGCAGCGCGAGCAATTCGCAGCTGGGTAACGTGCTTGCCATTCTCGCCTCCATAATATATTCAGTGTATCTTGTTCTTTCGGCAAGGCTCGTAGGCCGTTTCTCGAGCGTGACAATTCTTCGTTACACATTCACGTCGGCCGCTGTCGTCGCTTTGCTTATGACGTTCTTGACCGGTTTCCATGCCCCGATTTTCAAGGGTGGGGCGCATTGGACGCCTCTGCTTGTACTTGCGTTCGTGCTGCTGTTCCCTACCGTGCTGACCTATTTCCTAATACCTGTAGGCATGAAGAACCTGAGCAGCGCCGTGGTAGCTCTTTATGGTTATATAACATTGATAGTAGCGACATTGGTATCGCTGTTGCTCGGAATGGACAAGTTCGACCCGGTCGTGTTGCTTTCGTTACTGCTGATAGGAGCAAGCATATATTGGGTAGGGGGAAGGGATAAAGGTGAAAGTTGAAAGGTGAAAGCTGAAAGGTGAAAACTGAAAGGTGAAAACTGAAAACCGCGAGCGTGAGCAGATTCTACGAAGTGGTGATGTTTATTCTCATGCCCGACGGCTCAAAGTATACCTTGACGGGAGTGAGAGTGAAGTAAAACATGTAATATAAAGATTGGCAGGGTGACCCGAAAGAATAACGGGCCACCCTGTTTCGTTTAGGGAAGAATGAAAAAAATAGGGTAGCAAAAAAGTTAAAAAAATGGCATTTATATTTATAATGTATGAAAAGTCGAGAATAATCATTAATTTTGCACGATTTTAAAATGCAGAATAAAAAATATTATATGAAGAGGTTTTCTTTGTTTTTCGTTTTGTTGATGGCTTGTCTTGTAACAATGGCCGTACCGTCGAACCGCAAGCCTAAGATGGTAAAGCAGTCGGACGGAACAACGTTGAGCGTCGTGCTGAAAGGTGACGAAGCGTTACGCTTTTATACCACAATGGACGGTAAGTACTTGATAAAAGAGCCTAACGGCGATTTCTCGTATGCGACATTGTCGGCAGAAGGCGAGCTTGTTTCTACAAACTGCATCGCTCATGATAAGGATGAGCGCAGCAGCGAGGAGATTGAATTGCTCTCGTCAATCAACATCGAAAACGTGAAGAGCAATATCTCAAAGTCTCATGCGAAACGCTCGGCGACATATCGTTCTGCGGCAAAACGTGCGGGAGCGAGCATTAAGCCGATAGGCGAGGTGAATGTGCCCGTTCTGCTCATCGAGTACAAGGATGTAAAGTTCACATATGCAAAGGAGGATATCGACCGTCTGCTGAACGAAGAGGGGTATACATTCAAGCCTTTTGGCGAAAATAGCATAACTACTTATGGAAGCGCGAGAGACTATTTCATAGCGCAGTCCGAAGGCAAGTTCAAACCGAGATTCATTCCTACGGATATTGTTACTCTTCCCCAAAACATGGCGTATTACGGTGCGAATGTCGATGGTGCGGACGGCAGGCCCGGCGAAATGATACGTGACGCTATAAAGGGAGCCGATGCGAATGTAGATTTCTCGAAATATGACAACAACGGCGACGGCGAGGTGGAATTCGTATATTGCATATATGCGGGATACTCCGAGGCTAACGGCGCTAATGAGAATACCATTTGGCCGCACCAGTGGCTTGTATCGCAGGAGCTTGGCCGAAGCGTGACGGTAGATGGCGTGAAGTGTGACGTGTATGCCTGCAGCTCCGAGTTGAACGCTGACGAAGAATCAGAGCAATATCTCGGAAAGGTGCTGTCCGGCATTGGTACCATGTGTCATGAGTTTTCTCACTGTCTTGGCTTGTACGATATATATGATGTCAGTGGCGACTCGGGAAACTGGGGCATGGACGAATGGGATTTGATGGACAACGGCAACCATGTAGCGTACGGATACCTGCCTGTCGGTTATAACTCTTATCAGAAAGATGTGTGCGGTTGGAAAACACTCGAGGTGCTGACCGAAAAAGGTTCGTACTCCATGAAGCCGCAGACTCAAGGCGGCGTAGGCTACAAGATAGTGAACGATGCCAACCCTAATGAGTATTTTATTCTTGAAAACCGCAAGAGAGAGGGATGGGACCAGGAACTTGCAAGCGACGGAATGATGATTATTCATGTCGATTATGACTATTCGGCATGGAACAACAACGAGATTAACGTAGAAGTAGGACATCCGAGATTTCAGATTGTACCTGCCGACAATGACTTGCTTAGCTATTATAATGCAAGCGATGAAGACGAGTTCTATGAGAACATGGCAGGGGACTTGTGGCCCGGAAAGGTCGGCAACACGGAATTTACGAATACTTCGTTGCCTGCGGCAAAGGTATATAAGGGCGGCTATCTTAACAAGCCTGTCACAAATATCAAATATGAGAACGACATTGTATCGTTCAAGTTCATGAGCTCGTTTGCAGCTCCTATCCTAAGTCCTGAAACAAACATTACCAACAACTCTTTCGTCGCTAACTGGAGCGTTGTCGATGATGCTGTCGAATACGACGTGGAACTCTATCGTTCCGTGGAGGTTGGCGAAGGTGCCGGGAATACTGTGGATGTTTTCACTGAGGACTTCATGAACTGTGCAAAAGCTAACTTGAGGATTGAAGATTCTATCGATGAATATATGTCATCGGACGGTTGGGAGGGTTACAACGTATACAGCGAGAATGGAGTAGTACGCTTGGGCTCAAAAAATGATTCCGGTTATATCTTGACTCCGTATCTTAATGCGAACGGAAACGTTAGCGTAACTTTGAAGACCATGCTCTATAACAGCAATGATACCAATGTCAAGCTTACTGTAGAGATTGTCAATTATGATGAAGAACTGTTGGCGACGAAAACCGTCGTTCCGACAGCAGGCGGCTTGCAGGTGGAGCTGAACGCTGACGTGAACGGAGAGTTCTATGTCGCTATCAGCACCGACGAGAGTACCGGCTCGAGACGTGCGAACATCGATGACCTTAAGGTGTCGCTGCTTACGACAAGCAAGGATGAACTTGTGACTTCCGTTACTACAAGCGACACGAGCTATGAATTCAAGGATTTGAGTACGGGTACATACAAGTATCGTGTAAGAGCCCGTTCTGCAGAGGACGAGACATCTCCATTTACAACATACCGGATAATTGCCATAGGCAATAGTACCTCTATTGAGTCTGTTACGGAAGGCGACGGCAATGCTGAGATATATTCTATTTCCGGTGTAAAGGTCGGAGATGCCGTGAATGGCGTCATGCCTAAGCTGCAGCGTGGAATTTATATTGTCAAGAGCAACTCGGGGGCGAGAAAGGTGTTTGTAAAGTAACGATGAATGTTTAACGATTAACGTTTAACGAGACACGATTAACGAGAAACGACTGTAAGGGCGAACCGATGTGTTCGCCCTTAAACGTATAATGAGGAACGAGACGTGCGGTTTGCGATGGGAGAGATTTTTCACTTCGTTCAAAATGACAGGGCTATGAATGACCCTCAGCGAGTAAGCAAGCGAAAGCCAAGTTTACTTGAGCTTTCACTGCGAGCGAAAGCTGTTTCGCAGTAGGCATTGGATCTCCATGTATAACGTTTAACGTTTAACGTTTAACGATTAACGACTTTAGGGCAGACCGGTGTGTCGGACCAATAACGTTTAACGATTAACGATGAACGGAAAAGCAGCTACTTCTTTAATAAATCCCGGAATAGCAGTTCCTTTATACAACAATAATCGATGTAAATCGCTATATCTCAATTGGTTGCAGTATTTTTAACCCGCTGAGAATTCAATAAAACTCAAAATCCTGTATTTTGTATGGGATTTTTAAAAAGCAGGGCATTCTGCATGCTTTTTAATCCTGTCGTCCTCAATAAGTAATAAATATTCATACATTTTTTTAATTTCATTGCTTTATAAATGTAAACTATATCTTGTTTTATGTTTATAGAATTGTTTATTTGTTATAAATATCTTTATGCAACGTTTGGTTGTATACAGATGTTTTTACAATTGTTTTTGACAGGGTAGCACCTTGCTCCCCACCGGCATCTGTTTTCAACAAGCTGTTGTTCATAACGGAAAATTGTGATATGCATAAAATATGCGTTTTAAATATTTGTCTTTAAGTTGTTGAAAACCAATAAATAAATACTATTTTATTTGTGTTGTTGTTTAATGTGTTTGGCGGCGGATGTAATCTCCTGAGTGAATTTATGCATATTTACGACTTGTTTTTCATAATAACAAGGTAAATACCAATACTTTAATAAAAAAATATGATGTAATTTATATATGCGATGCCTTCTGTGCGTGGTTTCAACACTATTGACACTGTTGTGCATATCTGTTCCTCTTTAGTGTAAGTTTTGTCAAAATGCGATTTTATACAAATGTAAATAATGATGTTTTGTCGCTTGCTTATGTTGTAGTGAATAATGTTGTATATATAATTTTTTGTGATTATCTTTGTAAAGCTAACAATGTAAAACAATTGTAATTTACAAAAACTGCATATTCATGAACGAGCGTGAGAGAATAGAATTATTGATGAAATGTTATAATTTGACATCATCGCAATTTGCAGACCGTACCGGAATACAACGTGCGTCGGTTTCGCATATCATCAGCGGCCGAAACAAGCCGAGCCTCGAGGTTATGACAAAGATATACAACGCTTTCCCTGACGTAGACTTGAAGTGGCTTCTTATGGGTGAGGGCGAGGCGCCCGCTACGCTGCTCGAGGGCACGCAAAAGCCCGAGAATTCGCTCTCTAACAACCTTTTTGATGAAGCGGAAATGGCTGTGCCCGGTGTTGCGGAAAGCGAGCGGCCGGCATCGCCCGTGCTTGACGAGGAGTACAGGGTTGCCCGTCAGCCACGTATGAAATCTCAGCCATCTTCTTCCGTTCAGGTAGAAAGAACGCAGCGTAAGGCAACTCAGGCACGCAATAATGTAGTTCTGCAGCCTGCAGAGCAGCAGAAAAAGGTCAAGGAGGTCAGAATATATTTCACGGACGGTACGTATGAGGTGCTTGTTCCCGAAAGATGATATTTCCCGGCATCCTCTATTAATTGAAGCCTGCGAATTTAACCATGCATGAATTTATTGTTCCTAACTCTTTGTATCTGCATTAAAATTGCGTATCTTCGCAATAATTGAACAAACCGCTTATAACAATATTCTATGAAAAAAGTTCTTGTAGACTTGACTGTAAAAGAGGCTCGTCGCGTGAACGCCAACTGCGTGCTGTTGGTGATGCACAGCGAAACACCTCTGCCGGATACGCTTCCCGGACAGTTTGCGGAGCTGCGTATTGACAATACTCCGACAGTGGTCCTGCGTCGTCCGATTTCGGTACACAGCTTCGATGCTGAAAAAAATGAAATAGGTTTTCTTGTCCAGGTTGTAGGCGACGGCACCCGTTGGCTTGCCTCATTGAAGGCCGGAGACAAACTGAACACTCTGATGCCTCTGGGCAACGGCTTTACGCTTCCTCAGCAGCCGGGCGGCAAGTATTTGCTTGTAGGCGGAGGCGTAGGCTCTGCGCCGCTGTATTACTTGGCACAGGAGCTTAAGAGAAATGGGAGCGATATTGTGCTGCTCATTGGAGCCCGCTCGGAAAAAGACCTTTACCTGCGTGAGTCGTATGAGGCGTTGGGCAGGGTCGAATATACTACCGAGGACGGCTCTCTCGGCGAAAAAGGCTATGTCACCAACCATTCGGTGCTGAATGAAAAGTTCGACGGAATATTCACATGCGGCCCTAAGCCGATGATGCTTGCCGTGGCACGTTATGCACGTGAAAAGGCTATAGCGTGCGAAGTGTCTTTAGAAAATAAGATGGCGTGCGGTCTTGGCGCTTGCCTCTGCTGTGTCGAAGATACGAAAGAGGGACACAGGTGTGTTTGTACAGATGGTCCGGTTTTCTCAATAGATGAACTAAAATGGTAAAGACTAATGTTAAAATAGGCGGGCTGGAGCTTAAGAATCCGGTCCTGACAGCTTCGGGAACATTCGGCTACGGCCTTGAATTTGCCGACTTTGTCGATTTGAACAAGTTGGGCGGCTTTATTGTAAAGGGCACTACGCTCAACCATCGTGAAGGCAATGCCTATCCTCGCAGCGCTGAGACTCCTATGGGCATGCTCAATGCTGTAGGCTTGCAGAATAAGGGTGTCGATTATTTTGCCGAGAACATATATCCTCAGCTTAAGGATTTGGACACCAACGTTATTGTGAACGTTTCGGGCGCTTGCATAGAAGACTATGTGGCATGTGCCGAAAAGGTTGCCGCTCTTGACAAGATACCGGCGATTGAGCTAAATATTTCATGCCCCAACGTAAAGCAGGGCGGCATGGCGTTCGGCGTTCAGCCGGCATCGGCTGCCGAGGTGGTGGCGGCCGTACGAAAAGCCTATCCAAAGACGCTTATAGTGAAGCTCTCGCCTAATGTTACCGACATTACGGAGATTGCGCGTGCCGTAGAGGGAGCGGGCGCTGACAGCGTTTCGTTGATAAACACTCTTTTGGGCATGGCTATCGATTCGGAGAGGCGTCGCCCGGTGCTTTCTACGATAACAGGAGGAATGAGCGGCCCTGCGGTGAAGCCTATTGCGTTGCGTATGGTTTGGCAGGTCGCTAAGGCGGTAAAGATACCGGTCGTTGGCATTGGCGGCATTACTACCGGTGCCGATGCGATAGAGTTCCTGCTTGCAGGAGCGAGCGCAATAGAGGTGGGAACTGCGAACTTCATGAATCCTGCGGTAACGGGGGAGATTGT
The DNA here is from genome assembly GCA_017462065.1 of Bacteroidaceae bacterium. Taxonomy (GTDB): domain Bacteria; phylum Bacteroidota; class Bacteroidia; order Bacteroidales; family Bacteroidaceae; genus HGM04593. The sequence continues at coordinate 10,708 of JAFTRV010000100.1, read as the reverse complement.
CGATTATATCGAAGATTATCTTGTACGCCATAATATGAGCTCTGTAGATGAGCTTATAGGCGCATTGCAGGTGTAAGCAACAATATGCAAAACATAAAAAACCGACGGCAATCACCGTCGGTTTTTTATGTTTACAATTGTATATACAAATGTATTGTGTAAATATTTTTTATTTACTTCAATAGGTCGGGACGTAGGAGCTTTGTGCGTTCGAGTGATTGTTCAAACTCCCATTGGCGAATCTTCGCCTCGTGACCCGATAATAATACATCGGGTACCTTCCAGCCGTTGTACTCTGCCGGGCGGGTGTAAACGGGAGCTGCAAGCAAATTGTCCTGGAAAGAGTCGCTCAGAGCCGATGTTTCGTCTGAAATTACTCCCGGAATTAGGCGAATGACCGCATCGCAAATTACCTCAACAGCCAATTCGCCACCCGTCAAAACGTAGTCGCCTATGCTTATCTCCTTAGTAATTAAGTGCTCACGAATTCTGTGGTCAATTCCTTTGTAATGACCGCAAAGAAATATCAAATTTTGCTTCATTGAGAGCGAATTAGCCATTGGCTGGTCAAAAACTTGCCCGTCAGGGGTTGTATATATGACCTCGTCGTACTCTCTTTGCGACTTCAGATGCTTTATACAGTTGTCAATTGGCTCAATCTTCATAACAAGTCCTGCACAGCCTCCAAAGGGGTAGTCGTCGGTCTTGCGGTGTTTGTCAGTTGTATAATCTCGTAAATTATGTAAACAAATTTCGGCATAGCCGTTACGCTGTGCTCTGCCCATAATTGATGAATTGAAGAAGCTCTCCATCATCTCGGGGAAGGTTGTTATTATATCTACACGCATGTTTCCTGTTTTGTGTATATTGGTAAATTTTCTGCGAAGATAACGAATTTATTTTATAGCAGCTCAGCATTTCGCAATAAAGTCTTCGTGTGTGTCCGACAACTCGATTTTTCCGTACTGTTCTACATTTGCAGCAAAAAATGGAAATCTCAAGAGGCTTAAGAAACTGCAATCCGTTGAATATCAGACGGAACAATACAAAATGGAAGGGCTTGGCGGGCAAACAAACTGACAAAAGCTTCTTTCAGTTCACAGAATGCAGCTGGGGGTACAGGGCTGCGTTCATTACACTGCGTAATTATTTTGCCAAGCACAAGCTCAGGACGCTAAGGAGTTGGATATACCGTTGGGCTCCGCCCGTCGAGAACGACAGCGACGCATACCTCGCGCTTGTAGAGAAGAAGACGGGCCTGAAAGCGGACGACATGCCGGACATTCACAACAAAGATGTCATGTGCGCTATTGTCGCGGCAATGTCGCTTATGGAAAACGGCGTGCCGGCTGTCATGGACGATGTGCATAAGGGCTGGCAGGCGTCGCTTGCATGAGGATCCGTTAAAGGGCATTTAAACCCGTTTTCAGCCGTTTTGCTCTTAAAATGGCGATAAATGCCCTTCTGCGGGCTTAATAATGTTTAAAAATCTTGCCGGTTTCGATAAAATTCAGTAATTTAGCATAGTCATATATTAAATAAGGTATAATATAAAGACACAAGATAAATAACATTAATTTTATAATACTGAATAAATGATTGAGAACGACAGAATTATTAAAGTCAATGTCGAAGAGGAGATGAGATCGTCTTACATTGACTACTCTATGTCGGTAATTGTGGCTCGTGCCTTACCCGATGTCAGAGATGGTCTGAAGCCTGTTCACCGCCGTATTCTTTATGGCATGATGGAACTCGGCAATACTTCGGACAAGGCATACAAGAAATCGGCTCGTACGGTCGGTGACGTACTCGGTAAGTATCACCCTCATGGTGACTCTTCGGTTTACGGAGCGCTTGTGCGTATGGCGCAGTCGTGGGTAATGCGTTACCCGCTTATCGACGGTCATGGCAACTTCGGCTCTATTGACGGCGACTCGCCTGCTGCGATGCGTTATACCGAGGCGCGTCTGCACAAGATTGGCGAGGACATGGCACAGGACCTTTACAAGGACACTGTGGATTTCATGCCTAACTATGACAACGAGACTGTAGAGCCTACGGTAATGCCTACACGTATCCCTAACCTTCTTGTGAACGGCTCGTCGGGTATTGCGGTAGGTATGGCGACGAATATCCCCACGCACAACCTCAGCGAGGTGCTTGACGCTTGCGTGGCCTACATCGACAACCCCGATATCGACACTGACGGGCTTATGGAGCATGTAAAGGCCCCAGACTTCCCTACAGGCTGTGACATATTCGGGCTTAACGGCGTTCGAGAGGCCTACGAGACCGGCCGCGGCCGTGTGATAATGCGCGCGGTGGCTGAGATTGAATCGGGCACTCACGAGAAGATTGTAGTGACTGCGATACCTTACAACGTAAACAAGGAGGAGCTTATCAAGGATATCGCCTCAATGGTCAATGAGAAGAAGATTGAGGGCATTTCGAATATAAACGACGAGTCTGACCAGTCGGGTATGCGTATCGTGATTGACGTAAAGCGTGACGCTAACGCAAATGTCATCCTCAACAAGCTCTACAAGATGAGTTCGTTGCAGACATCGTTCAGCGTGAACTGTATCGCTCTTGTTCATGGCCGTCCTCAGCTGCTCTCGCTCAAGCAGTGCATCGCAAACTTCGTGGAGCATCGTCATGAGGTTGTCATCAGACGCACCAAGTTCGACCTTCGCAAGGCCGAAGAGAGAGCGCACATCGTAGAAGGACTCATCATTGCCTCGGACAACATCGACGAGGTAGTACGCCTTATCAAGGCTGCCAAGTCTCCTGCCGACGCAAAGGCCGCTCTCATGGAGCGTTTCAGCTTGAGCGAGGTACAGGCTACGGCTATTGTCGATATGCGTCTCGGTCAGCTCACAGGCATTCAGCAGGACAAACTGCATGCGGAGTATGAGGAGCTTATGCGTAAAATCGAATATTTCAACGCAATTCTTACCGACGACGAGCTTTGCAAGAAGGTCATCAAGGACGAGTTGTACGAAATTAAGGACAAGTATGGCGATGAGCGTCGTTGCAGAATCGACTACAGCGCATCGAGCGACTTCAACCCCGAAGATTTCTACGCCGACGATGAGATGGTGATTACTATCTCTCACCTGGGATACATCAAGCGTACTCCTTTGACCGAATACCGCAGCCAGAACAGAGGCGGCGTCGGCTCTAAGGGCAGCGACACGCGTGACAGCGACTTCATCGAGTATATCTATACTGCCACCATGCACAATACAATGCTGTTCTTTACTCAGAGAGGCAAGTGCTACTGGCTCAAGGTATATGAGATTCCCGAAGGAAACAAGAATTCTAAGGGCCGTGCGATTCAGAACATGCTCAACATTGACGCTGACGATGCTGTCAATGCATTCGTACGTGTTACAACGCTTGCCGACAAGAACTTCATCGAGAGCCACAACATTGTGTTCTGTACCAAGAACGGTATCATTAAGAAGACATCGCTCGAGCAGTATTCACGTCCTCGCGCCAACGGTATCATCGCTATCAGCATTCGTGAGGATGACCGCGTGATATCTGTTGCTCTTACCGACGGCGACAGCGACATCATCATGGCTAACAGAGGCGGCAAGGCTGTACGCTTCCACGAAAGCAAAGTACGTGCTATGGGACGTACCGCTACCGGTGTCAAGGGCATGGAGCTTGAGGCTGACGACGAGGTTGTAGGCATGGTCGTATTGCCCAAGAACGACGAAACGGAGCATAGCCTCCTCGTGTTGTCGGAGCAGGGTGTCGGCAAACGTTCGGCAGTAGATGAATATCCTACCGTGAGCCGTGGCTGCAAGGGTGTCAAGACGCTTCAGGTAACAGAAAAGACCGGCAAGCTCGTGGCGATAATGGATGTGAACGACGAGAATGACCTGATGATAATCAACAAGTCGGGCATCACAATACGTACATCCGTAGACCAGATACCTGTTCAGGGCCGTGCTACGCAGGGCGTCAAGATAATCAATCTTGGCAAGAAGAACGACTGCATAGGTTCTGTATGCAAGGTAAGCCGTGAGAATGAAGAAGAGGCGTTGCCGGTTGAGGGCGCAGAGGATAATACCGGCGCTAACGAAAACAACGAGACGCAGAATAATGAATAATCAATAACTTAAACCATACTGATATGAAAAAAATCGTAATGTCTATCGCTTTTGTTCTTGCCGCGACATTCGCATTTGGACAGGAACTTACAAAAGAGGAGTTGAAACAGCAGAAGAGACAGATTAAGGCGTTGATGAACATCGCTAACGATGCTGAGGTTAATCTTCTTGCCGATCCTGTTTCTGCAGTAAACTCAATGAAAGAGGTTGTGAACAGCCCCTTAGTGAACAAGAACCCTTATGTGTGGTTTGTGACAGCAAGCGCAAGAAAAGCCGCTATTGACGCTGAGAACCGCAAACGTGCCGAAGGCGCCGCTTTTGACGAGACACGCCTTTATACTTATACCCTTGACCTCGGCTCGGAGCTTGAGAAACTTGAGCTGTACGACAACATGCCGGACGCTAAGGGCAGAATAAAGCCTAAGTACAACGAATTCCTTATCACTACATATGCTCAGGAGTTCGGACAGTTCTACAATGCGGGCGCATATTTCTATGGCGAAGAGGACTATGCTAAGTCATACGACCTTTTCAAGATGTTCATCGATGCTTCCGACAAGCTTTACAAGGCCGGCATGATGCCTAAGGATACAGTGAATGTTCCTGTAGCCGCTTACAACATGGCGCTTAGCGGCATGCAGCTGAAAGACTATGAGAAGGTATTGACACACGTTGATATGGCTCTCTCTAATCCTCAGATGGCACCCTCGGCTTTCCGTTACAAGGCTGTCGCTCACTTGGAACTCGGCGATACAGCGACATGGCTAAATGACTGTCTCGAGGGCGTAAAGAAGTTCCCCGAAGACGCATACTTCTACCAGTCTCTTATCCAGTACTATGACAACAGAAACGAGAGCGACAAGCTGAACGCTCTTGCTGACGAGCTCATTCAGTCAAACCCGAGCGATCCTTTGTTCGTATACCTTAAGGGTTATATCGCTCACCAGAAGCAGGATATCGACACTGCGACAGAGTGGTACGAGAAGACTCTCGAGATTGATCCTAACTATGAGTCGGCTCTTTCAAACCTCAGCCGTTGCTACTTGATAAAGGCTCAGGAATACAGCGCTGCTCAGGCTTCTACGAAGGTTACAGACAAAAAGAAGATAGCAAAGGACAAGGAGATTCTTAACGGCTATTATAACAAGGCGCTTCCTCTTCTTGAGAAACTGCGTCAGCAGCAGCCCGAAAAGTATGACTTGTGGCTTGCGAACCTTACAAACTGCTACTATAACCTGAACATGACTGACAAGCTCAAAGAGATTGAAGAGTTGCAGAAGTCACTCGGTTATTAATTGACAGAGAATATAATACAATCAAAAATGGCAGCCAAACGGCTGCCATTTTTGATTGTATCTTAACGGGAGAGATTACAATTCAACTCGTCCTGGGTATTGCTCCAAAGCCTTGCCAAGCAGGAATATAGCTCGCTTAAGGTCTTGCTTGTCAATAGCGTAGGCGATACGCACTTCGTTCTTGCCGTATCCCTCCTCGCTGTAGAAACCCGATGCCGGAGCCATCATTATTGTCTCGCCTTCGTACTCAAAGTCTGTCAGGCACCATTCGCAGAACTTGTCGCTGTCATCGATAGGGAGCCTTGCCACCGTGTAGAATGCGCCCATAGGGATAGGGGAGTAGACCCCCGGCAACTTGTTGAGCTCGTCTATCAGACAGTTGCGTCTTTCGATATACTGCTCGTATGTGTTAATTGCGTATGAGCGTGGCGCGTCAATTGACGCCTCGGCGACAACCTGTCCCAAAAGAGGAGGGCTCAAACGTGCCTGGCAGAACTTCATAACTGCTTGACGTACAGCGACATTCTTGGTGATTAGGGCACCAATACGAATGCCGCACTCTGAATAACGCTTTGAAACAGAGTCGATTAGCACAACATTGTCCTCAATGCCGTCGAGGTGGCATGCCGAAATATAAGGCGAGCCTGTGTAGATGAATTCACGGTAAACCTCGTCCGAGAACAAGAACAGGTTGTATTTCTTTACAAGGTCACGAATTCTGTTCATTTCGTTGCGAGTGTAAAGGTAGCCCGTTGGGTTGTTCGGGTTACAGATGAGAATACCTCGTGTACGCTCATTAATCAGTTCTTCGAAACGCTCCATAGGAGGCAATGCGAACGATTCGTCGATTGTGGAACGAATCGGGCGTATTACAGCGCCTGCAGATATCGCAAAAGCCATATAGTTGGCGTATGCCGGCTCCGGAACAATGATTTCGTCGCCTGGATTAAGGCATGTGAGGAATGCGAAAAGCACAGCCTCTGAGCCGCCTGACGTAACGATAATGTCATCGGGAGTGAGCTTTATCTGGTACTGGTCGTAATATCCGACCAATTTTTCACGCAAAGAGAGAAAGCCGTCGCTCGGGCTGTATTCAAGAATTTTCTTGTCGAATTTCTTTATCGCCTCAAGAGCGACCTCGGGAGAATTCAAATCGGGCTGGCCGATATTCAAATGATAAACTTTCAAGCCACGTGCCTTAGCCGCATTAGCGAATGGCGCCAATTTGCGAATTGGCGATGAAGGCATAAGAATGGCTCTTTCTGAAAGGTTGGGCATAATAATTGTTCAGTTTTTAAAATTTGACTGCAAATTTACGACTTTTTTCCTAATTACGTATTATATAAGGTAATTAACTGCAGAGTAAAACATTAAAAACAGCCCAAAATAAGCCCAAAGCACACTATCGTATTGATACGGCACTTTTGAATGATAATAAATATTATGTTTAATATGATTTTAAGATTTGCACTCTTCTGTGTAATTGGCTGGAAATTTCGGAATTTGTGAAGAAATAGAAATAAACATAAACATAATAAACATAATAAACTTTGTCTTATGTTTAATACGATTTTGAGATTTGCACTCTACTGTGTAATTGGCTGGAAATTTCGGAATTTGTGAAGAATTAGAAATAAACATAAACATAATAAACTTTGTCTTATGTTTAATATGATTTTGAGATTTGCACTCTTCTGTGTAATTGGCAGGAAATTTCGGAATTTGTGAAGAAATAGAAATAAACATAAACATAATAAACTTTGTCTTATGTTTTAATATGAATTTGAGATTTGCACTCTTGTGTGTAGTTGGTGGAAAATTGGGGAATTTTGAACATACATATTACGTTAAAGAGAATATAATGTTTTCACAGCTTTGTTTTTAGAGCTGAAATTCCTACTTTCGCATAAACAAGCATTTAGCATGAATATCTATTCGGCACCGTTACAGGGATTCACCGAGGCTGTGTGGCGTAATGTCCACAGCCGGGTGTTTGGCGGAATTGACTGTTATTTCACGCCTTTTCTGCGTTATGAGCATGGCGAAATCCGCAGCAAGGACATTCGTGATGTTGAACGCAAGAACAATTCAGCCAAAAGACTTGTGCCGCAGATAATTGTGGCCGACAAGAATGAGATGGCTCGCCTGCTCGACCTTATACGCCGGGAAGGCTACGAAAGGGTCGATATAAATATGGGCTGTCCTTTTCCTCTCCAGGCACGCCGCAGGTGTGGAGCGGGCATTCTCCCCTACCCTGAACATGTTGCCGAAATAATGAATGAGGTAAGGCTGAACAGTGACATTGTATTTTCTTTGAAGATGCGATTGGGCTGGAGCGACAAAAATGAATGGAAAAATCTGTTGCCGGTAATCAACGAAACCCCTTTGTCGCATGTCACGATGCATCCTCGGCTTGGCGTTCAACAATACAAGGGAACTGTTGATATTGAGGCTTTTAGCGAGTTCTACAACGAATGTCTGCATCCTGTAGTCTATAACGGTGACCTGCTCTCCTTAAGCGATATAAAGCGTATCGAGAATGATTTTCCATGCCTCGACGGCATCATGCTTGGAAGAGGCTTGCTTGCCAACCCTGCGCTTGGCATTGAGTATATGAACGGCAAGGAGCTGGGAAACAAAGAACTTGCGGCGTTAGTGCGGAAAATGCACGACGAAATATATGATGTAATGGTTCAACGTTTGCAGGGCAACACTCAGTTCCTCAGTAAGTTAAAGCCTTACTGAGAATACCTGCTTCCCGGCATGCTCAAACGTAACAAAAAGGCAATACTGAAGGCTTCGACTATCGAGAAGTACATGCATGCGGTAAACAACGCTCTTGCGGAATATTAAGGGCGTTTATTGAATTCTAACTTGGCAGCGCTGTTGTACCCCTCTTCGTAAAGGGCAAGTAATTTCTTCGTGTCACGCTCCATACGCCCTACCTCAAGCGGCTTTTCGGGGCGGATGACAGTTATCAGCCCTTGCGCCTCAAGGCTTTCCACCAGTTCAATCTCATGGTTATATATCATGTTGCGTCGCCTGATAGCCTCTTTTATATTGGGGTACTTGCGATAGAACATGAACGGCACCTTTGTGCTTCTCGTCGGCTTGCGGTATCCTTTGTTGCGTGTCAGCACTACGACATTGCTGCTGCAGCCCTTCGATATGGCTCTCTCTATAGGTATCGAGTCGGCAATGCCGCCGTCGAGCATTGGCTCTCCGTCCACGTATGATATCGGACATACAAAGGGAAGGCTGCTCGACGCCTTGACAAGGTCGATGACCCGCTTGGGATTCTCTTTTTCAGTAAAATAGCATGCTTTGCCTGTAAGGCAGCTTGTGGTAACAATCTCGAGCGTCTCGGTCGTACGTGCCAATGCATCGTAATTATATGGGTATATCTCTTCGGGCAACTTATGGAAAAGAAGGTCAAAATCCATTATGTTGCCTTTTGTTATAAGGTGTTTCAGGCCTATGAAATGATATTTGTCGAGCATGTCGATGTTCGAGAACTTGGCTCGTCCCCGTTGCCCCGACATGTATGACAAGGCGTTGCATGCTCCGGCGCTGACGCCGATGACATACGGGAAACGGATGCCTCTGTCCATAAAGTTGTCGAGGACGCCGATTGTGAAGATGCCTCGCATGCCGCCTCCTTCGAGTATGAGGCCTGAATTCTCTGTTATGTCGATTGTTCTATTGTTCATGGTTGCAAATTTAACAAATATTCCTGACCGGCAGTGCCTGCTCTTAGTATTTTATGCAAGCCCTGTTTTCTGTTTTCGAAGCCCGGTCAAAGTATCGGCGAAAGGAACGCTGCCAGCCAGCCGCAGAATCTTCGCCAGCAACTGCGTTTCTTGTATATCTCTTCGGTCAGCAGATAGCTTTGCCGCATGTCGTTCCGCAAAAGCTCTTCGAGCTCTGCCGTCTCTTTCTCGCCAAAGATGAAGATGTTGGTCTCATAGTCATACTTAAGGCTTCGGCTGTTGAAATTCGCAGAGCCCACCGTGCAGAACTGCCCGTCGATGCACATTGCTTTGGCATGGTTGAAGCCTCCGGTGTACATATAAACCTTAGCGCCTTTCTTCATTAGTTTGTAGCCTGTGCGCCACACGCCGTCGGGCATCAGTTTCACGTCGCTCTTTTCCGACAGGATGATTGTGACTTTCACGCTGTCGTCGATAGCCTTCTCTATGGCCTTGCGTATTATGGGCATGGGCAGAAAATAGGGATTTACCAGAATTATGCTGTCCTTTGCCGAATGTATAGCATTAGCATACGCCTCTCTTATCCGTCGGGGCGTGCGGTGCGGCCAACGGTCCACGACTGCTATTTCGGCCTCTCCTTTGCCTGTATCTTCGGAGAAATATTCACTGCCTCCTATATTCTCTTTGGTCTCCTTGTTCCACATCTCTATGAATATATCCTGAATGTCGTTCACGGCTTCTCCCTCTACCTTTGAATGTATGTCACGCCACTCTCCTACCCCTTCGAGCCCGTCAATATAGTAGTCGGCGACATTTATACCGCCTATATATGCCTTCTCGCCGTCGATGACGACAATCTTGCGGTGGTCACGGGCCCACGCATGGTTTATCCAGGGGAAATTAAACGGGTCGAACTTCTCTATCTGTACTCCGGTCGCACGTATTGCCTTAAGGTCCTTTCGCCTTAAAGGCCGGTCGTTCGAGAGGTTGCCGAACGCATCGAACAATGCACGCACCTCAACCCCTTCCTTTGCTTTGTCCGCCAAAAGACGCAGCAGTATATTGTTTATAGAATCGTAACGGAAATTGAAATATTCGAGATGCACATGGTGCTTGGCGTTCCTTATGTCATTGAACAGGCTGTCGAACTTTTGCTGAGCCCCGTCGAGCATGGTCACTCTGTTGTTATCGCTGAGCGGTATTTTCTCCTCTCTCACATACTTTACGAATGCCGAGTCGGAGCGTTCGAAGTCACTTCGTTCTATCGCCTTGAAACTCTTGCACGATGTCAGGAGAGTTATTGCGGCAAGTATGCAGAAAAGCACTTTTCTAATCATCGGGCACCTATTCATCATATGCAAAAATATAACAAAAAAATCACATTTGAGTTTAAACAAGCGTGAAACCGTTTTTGATGTAACGAAATGAACAATATATTTTCATAAGTGTCCACTAAAAAATCGAAATAGTTCTTTGAAATGATTGATATTTAATTTGTTACGAAGTTTTTTGATGCGCAACGATTTGAAATTACTTTTGCGGTCATAATCAGACCGTTATGAATAAAGACAAATACGTT
>JAFTRV010000099.1 GCA_017462065.1 Bacteroidaceae bacterium | reverse complement strand
TTACGCTCAGTAAATTAACCCTTTGTGGCTTTTCCTCCTCGCTACTCGGCAAAGAAAGCAAGCACTCTTTGCTCTCGTTAGCAGCGTCGGTTGCGGTTTTGAAGCCTGCACAAGCCTTGAACTTTGCTTTTTATTCACCCCTGACGACAAGAGGGTGACTTTTGGGTCACCCTCTTTTTTTGTATGTAATTGTTGTTCTTTTTCGTTAATTAATAACATTTTATAAAAATTGCCGAACTTTTACGATTTGTTAATATATTTTTTTGAAATATTGCTTTATACTTGCAACATATTCCCTTAATGGGGCTAATGCTAACTTAATATGAATAATCTATGAGAAAATTTTTACTTTCACTATTTTCAGTCTTTGCGGCAGCGACCGTTTGCGCTCAGGCTCCGTTCAAGACCACTACTATCGTGGACGGAAATTTCGCCGAGGGTACAGTGTGGTACACAATGGCCATTGGCGAGGGTGCCAAGCTGCTTAAAGACAATGCAGGTGCCGAATACATCGCTCTCGGAAGCTCGCTTATTAAAGGCGCCGACGAGGAGCTGTGGTGCTTCGTAGGCAATGAGGCCGACGGCTATGCGATCTATAATAAGCAGGCGGGCACAGGCAAAGTGCTTGCTTCGAGCAAGACAATGAGCGCAATCTCAGGCTATCAAGGTACAGGAGGCTCAACCTATCCTACAATGCAGGACAAGAATAATCTGCCGAGCGGATATGCAGCTCTTTGGGATTTTGCCGTGTCGGACAAGATTGCCGACGTAAACGGCTACTTCATGAAAATTCATGGGACAGATTATGCTGTAAATGACTTCGGCGACAGAGGCATGTTGGCGTTCTGGGCCGAGGGTGCCGGCGCCGGCTCTACAATACGCTTTACCGCTGTTGAGGCTACCGTAGATGTTTTGGCTACAACCGGTACGTTTACTGCAAGCAACTCTAATAAGACGTGGCATTCGAAATGGGAAAGCAGCGTGGTCAGCGGCTTTTCTCTTTCGGCAAATGCCAATAACATGACTGCTTCCGGCGATAACATTGCCGGTTACTCGGGTCTGTCGGGTACATGTACCTACACACTTACAGCTCCCGAGGGAATGGTGGTAGCAGGATACAGCTTCGACTTCGTGAACACCGACATTAATGCCAGCTACGAATTGAGCTTGTCCGCAGGGGGAAAGTCGTACAAGTCATCAGCCGCAAGCCAGAATGTGAGCGTTGAGATAGAAGATGCTTCCCGTACCGCGACATTTGTTCAGTCGGGAGAGAACAAGGGCATAACTTTCTCGAACTTCAAAGTATATATAAAGGTAGACATCCGTGTCCCGGAGCCATTTTTCGAGGTATTCCCGACATTAACGACTGCCGATATCCCATACCGCATTCCTGCAATAGCGACTGCCAAGAACGGCAATGTGATAGCTGTTGCCGACTATCGTCACAGCCGTTCCGACATCGGTATGGCAAAGAATGGCCGTATCGACCTTCGTGCCCGTATAAGCAAGGACAACGGCAAGACCTGGGACGATATCTTTGATATTATTCAAGGCAAGGGCGCTGACGGCATCGACGCTTCGAACAACGACATGTACGTAGGCTTCGGCGACCCGGCAATCGTGGCCGACCGCGAGAGCGACAGGGTTCTTGTGATAAGCTGCTCGGGCAATGTCTCATTCCCCAGTGGCCATCGTCACAACCACCAGGGTATTGCGCATTTCTACAGCGACAACAGCGGTGAAAAGGATAGTTGGAGCGCTCCTATTGACCGCTCGGAACATATATACGCTCAATTCGACAATACGCAGCACGGACCGGTACGCGCCATGTTCGTAGGCTCGGGAAAAATCTCACAGAGCCAATATATAAAAGTGGGCGACTACTACCGTATCTATTGCGCTGTTCTTGTAAAGAATGTGAATGGCACGAATGTGAACTTCGTTCTTTACAGTGACAATTTCGGCGAAAGCTGGACTATACTTGGCGGCGGCGAGGTGACTCCGATACCTAATGGCGGTGACGAGCCTAAGGCCGAAGAGCTGCCCGACGGCTCTGTAATAATCAGCTCACGTTGCCAGGGCGGCCGTTATTTCAATATATTCTCATATACTGACAGCGAAAAGGCCGAAGGCTCATGGGGCACATACCAGTTCTCGGGCAATAGCAATAACGGTACAACGGCTGTACAAAACTCTACAAACGGCGAAATTATGTTTGTACCGGTTAGGCGTAAAGCCGACGACAAGAAGATGTATCTTGCTCTCCAGTCAGTTCCTCTCGGCCCGGACCGTACAAATGTGGGCATATATTATAAGGAACTTGAGACTCTTGCCGACTTTGTCACTCCGCAGGCATTTGCCGCAGACTGGGACGGCTGTCATCAGTCATGCTATCTCTACAGCGCATATTCGACTATGACATTGAAGAAGGATAATAATGTAGGTTTCCTTTATGAGGAGGATACTCACGGCACAAGTGGCGGCGGTTATACTATCGTGTACAAGAACTACAGCATAGAATATCTCACCGACAGCGCATATGTGTATGATGCCGAAGCTGACAAGTCGGCTGTAGTCGTTGCCGGCATTGAAACGAAGCTTGCCGGTATTGAAAGCGGCAATAACTATGTGGGCTGCGTCGATGCGAAAGGCATTGATGCTGTCAATGAAAAAATAGACGCATATGTGGCCGAGCCTACATACAAGGCATACGAAGCCATAAACGCCGCAATAGCCAATATGCCGCAGATTAAGGTGGAGTCGGGGACATGGTATCGTATACGCAATGCGGAACGCAGCAACGGTACTTTATATCTCAATCCCGAGAATACGCGTGTCTCAGTTGCGGCGTCTAACGTAAGCAACGCAGGCCAGCTCTTCACATTCGTCGGCTCTGACGAGAATGGATACCTCCTTTATAACGGAAACCACGAATACTATTTAGGCCCGCTCGGTGCGAACGAGACAGAGCCTGTCGTCACTGCCGATGCCGCAGCTGCCGGAAAGTGGAAGATAAGCAGCGCTTCTAACGGTTACAGCTCAATAATATGCCAGAACAATACGGGCAGCAATACGGGCCTTCATCTTGCAAACGACAATGAACGTCTTGTTCCCTGGACTAACAACGCTCCGGCATCTCTTTGGTACATCGAGCCTGTCGATGAGTTCACAATCTCTATTGACGAATACGCTGCCGTTTGCTTGCCATTTGAGTTTGAAGTGCCCGAGAATGTGAAAGTCTACGTTACGGCAGGCGAGGTCACCGAACTTAACGGCGTGGCATGCGTGCCTATAAAGGAGTATGCCGACGGCCTGCTTAGTACAGTCGCTGCCGGTACTCCGGTATTGCTTGCCGCAGAGAAGGGCGAATATGCATTAAGCGTTTCTCAAGGTACCGGCACCGAATATGCCGGCGAGAATGCCCTCAAGGGTGTATTGAAGAGCGAAAATGTTCAAGGCGACAATATCTTTACTCTCAGCGACGGGGAGTTCGTGAAGAGAGCGGCTGCATCGGGCGCCATCGCTGCTAACACAGCGTATTATGTGGCTGATACCGATGCCGCTTCATTGCAGTTGGGCAAGGATGCGGCTACATTTATCGACAGCGTCGAGGCCGATGTGAGCGTGACGTTCTACGACCTCAAGGGTAATGTTGTCGAGAAACCTGTCCGTGGCATATATGTCACTTCCGAAGGCAAGAAGGTGGTAGTGCTGTAAGTGCTATGATGTAAACGACTTGAATGTAATATTTATAGCAAATCGAAGTGCCGCATCAACGGCACTTCGATTTGTTTATCCCATTATTTGTCGCAGAATCTTGTCAATGGAGAACTCTCCCGGTCCGCTGATGAACAGCAGCAGAAATATCGTAAGGTACATCAATGCCGGCTCCTTTACGCTTAGCGGGTCTTCGCCGTGTATGACAAAAAGCGCTACGCACATAGTGAAAATCATAGGAATAAGGCTAAGCCTGAACAACGCTCCGAGAATAACCCCGAACGAGCATGCCACCTCGGCGAAAATGGCAAGCCAGAACGACAAAGCGCTGCCAATGCCGATAGGGTCGGGGAAATTCTCTGTCTCCCCGTAGAATGTTGTCCACTTGGCTATTCCGTGCCACAAGAAAAGCGTGCCGAACATTATGCGTGCTATCAGCAGTACGATTGAATAGCCTGTCGGCGTGTCAGGCTCGCTGAATAAAAAGTTCTTGATTCTCTGTAAATACATGATATGCGATGTTTCCTGTAAAAACACCGCATATCGTAAGAATGTTCAAAATATCTGTTATTTCAGTTCGAACCGCACATTTGCATTGAACCGGTAGGTGAGCTTGCTTACTCCAAAGTCGGGGGCCGGCTCTCCGTTCTCCATTACAGCATTGTCGGCCATGCCTGAACGTGCCTTATACAGTCTTGGCTGTATTCCCTCTCCGCTGTTCATCCAGGAATTTATGCTTATAGCCTTTCCAATCTCCTGGCCAATCGCTCCAGCCAGGGTCCTCGCCTCGCTCTGTGCCTGTCGCATTGCCTCCACTGCCATCGAGGCTTTCAGCTCGTTTTCCTTGCTGTAACGCAGCTTTGCCAATTCGATGTTTGAAATCTGACGCTCTTCGAGCGCGGCGATAATCTTTTGCATGGATATTACATCGTGCAGTTTCAAGGTGTATGTCGCCTCGCTCTTGGGCTTTATGTTCTTCATGAACTTCGTGTAGCTTATGTCGCTTCCCATGTAATTGAGCGTGAGACACTCCGGAATATCCACTTTGTTGGCCATGAGAACGCTTATCATGGCCGACTGCATCTGCTCAAGGCTGCTCTTTCCCTTGTAGTCGTTCTCATTTATTGTTATCCTTATATATAATTCATCGGGCGTTACCTCACGTTCCACCGTAGTGTTCATGTCAATGTAAGGAACGCTCTGCCCTTTTACGGGGATAACCAACGCCGTGCAAGCAATTATTGCAGCTAAAATAATCTTCTTCATAATACCGCTATTAATTACGAGCGCAAGTTACAGCATGCGCCCGTGAAAAACAAATATTTTAGAATATGTTACTCAACTTTAAATGTTTTTAGGGCCCCTCTTGCGGAACTCAAGCGGCGGTACGCCGGTCCTTTTCCTAAAGAACGTTGAGAACTGCCCGAGACACTCGAAATAGAGTATGTTCGAAATCTCGGCAATGCTCATGTTCGTCGAGTTCAGCAGCTCCTTCGCCTTAGCCAGCTTCAGTTCCAATCGGTATTGTCCCGGCGATATTCCGCATAGGTTCTTGAATTCTCGTCGGAACAGCGAATAGCTTATATTGAGCGACTTCGCTATGTCCTCCAGGTCCTTCTTCCCTGCCAGGTCCTCTTTCATGATTACTTTGGCCTGGTTTATTATGCGTATGATGTAGCTGTCGTTGTTCGAGTAATTCATGCTCTCGTAGTATACTCTGCCGATAAGCGACATCGTAAGGCCTGCGACCATCTGCTGAAATCCTTTTTGCTCGTTTGAAATGATGTCGATTATTTCGTGATAGGTGTTTATGATACGCTCGTCCACTCCGACACGGAATACACAGTTCTTGAATGTGAAGAAACCGCTTTTAATCTTGTCGTCCATGTATATGCCGTTGAAGCCTACCCAATGGTCGTCCCACCCGGTCTCCGGGTCAGGGGCGAATGTGTGCCACTCTCCCGGGAAAAGCATGAACATCATGCCGGCCTCAATCTTCGTCCTCGAGCACGAGGCGCTCTCGAAATAACCCGACCCTCGCGTGATGTATACGAGCTGGTACTCATTGAGCACTCTTCGTTTGTTTTCGGGAAAATTATAGCCGTCAGGGTGCGACGATAGCGGGTAGGTCTCGCCCGTGTGCACGTGCTGAAAACCGGCGGTGGTTATCGCAAGCCCCCACGACTTGTCGCGGGGCGAGGCCTGAAGGTATTTGAAATGCTCGACCTTCTTTTTCTCTGTGATAGTGTTCTCTTTCATAGTTTTAGTAAATGCGGCATCGTTTAGTCGGCAACTTTTCCGACCACGTGTTTCTGCAAAGAAAATAAAAATATTTAACAAATAAAGTTTTTTTGACAAAAATGACTCTTTTGGTATAGATATTTCTATTTCAGCCTCTCTGTCCCTGCTCCGGTTTCCGCTCACGGCAAGAACATTATCGTTGTTCGTATGTTTTCAATTCTGTGTAAAACAATTTAAAAACAGCTATTATGAAGAGATTTTCTAAAGTTATGTTGCTGTCGGCCTTGTCGTTGTCGGCATTCGCCCCTGTCGCCGCACAGCGTTGGGTTGATTTGAAAAAGGAGGAGGTCACTCCGATGATTTGCATAAGCGAAACGGTCAATGAGGCTCCCGATGTAGTGGAGATTTTCCAGAATACGCAGAGTAATTATCATCACGACGCCCGCGCGCCGCGTTTTGTTCTTGTAGACCAGAAAGGTACTTGGGCTCTCGGTATCGGCGGCTATCTGCAGACAAGGATAGAGTATGACTTCGACCGGGCTGTCGATAACGTGGATTTCCTTCCCTCGGCGATCTATCGCAGGGGAGGCCCGTCGAGCCAGTTGCGTATG
Organism: Bacteroidaceae bacterium; assembly: GCA_017462065.1. Classification (GTDB taxonomy): domain Bacteria; phylum Bacteroidota; class Bacteroidia; order Bacteroidales; family Bacteroidaceae; genus HGM04593. Next base: position 17,647 of record JAFTRV010000099.1, on the reverse strand, counting down.
GACATGACGAACTCTACTGTGTTCATGAAACTTGTAGGCAGGAGCCGTTTCTTGGGCGATTTTGTGGTGTATACGTCGGGAAACTGGCGAGGCAGCGGTCTTGGATTTCAGTTGCTGAACGCATATATGAGTACTAAGTATCTGAAGTTCGGTTACGGAATTGGCGCTTTTATGGATATCGACGCTATACCCACGACGCTCGATTACGGCGGCCCTTGCGGCATGACCTTCTACCGTACCACTCAGGTTATGCTGAAATACGCCTTTGATTGGGGTCTCTCGATGGGCGTGGCTGTGGAAAACCCCGACATGAATGTAGGTGAGAACGAGTTCGTAGCGGCAGATGCCCAACGTATTCCTAATGTGCCGGTATTTGTGCAGTACGACCTTATGGGAAACAGCAATAACCACATACGACTTGGCGCCGTGATGCGTGACATGTATTATACCGACAAGCTTACTGGCAAGAATTCTGACATCGTAGGCTGGGGAGCGCAGGCCTCTCTGCTTGCCACAATCGGCGGGCTGCAGCTGAAAGGACAGTTCACGATAGGCGAGGGCATAGGCTCTCTTGTCAATAATATATCTAATGTGGGGGTGGATATTCTTCCCGACCCAAAGTCTCCTGGAAAGGCAATGCTGCTCAGAAGCGAGTGCTGGTATGCGGGCGCGCAGTATAACTTTACTAAGAAGTTCTTCGTTTCGGCCGCATACAGCCAAACTGCGATGCACTCCCGCAACGGTTATGCCGAATTCAACCCTGAAGGCTACCGTAAAGGACAGTATGTGGTTGCTAACGCAGTGTATAATGTCACGAATAATCTGCAAGTGGGCGTGGAGTATCTGCACGGCTGGAGAACGGATTTCAACGAAAAGGTGTATAACGCCAATCGTGTAAATCTTTCGGCAAGGTACGATTTCTGAAACTTGATTATTTGAGAGGCTGTGCGAACATTCGTTTTACGCACAGCCTTTTTGCTTGTAATAATAATGTAACAATCGTGTAATTTTTGTTTAATGCGGCTGTAATAGCTGTGTAATCTGTAATGATGATTTTTGCATCGTAAATTGAATTAAGTAAAAAATCATTATGGAACTGTTTTTAATGGGAATGAGCGGCACTCAATGGGCCTATCTGCTCATTGTACTTTTTCTTTTCGTTCTGGCGGTAATAGACCTATGGGTGGGTGTCAGCAACGATGCCGTGAATTTCATAGGCTCGGCGTTCGGCTGTAAGGCCGCGAAATTCAAGCATATCATGCTTGTCGCATCGGCGGGAGTGTTTATCGGCGCTGCTTTCAGCAACGGCATGATGGAGGTTGCCAGGAACGGCATATTCAATCCCGAAGCCTTTGCTTTCAGCGAAGTCATGGTGATATTCCTTGCCGTGATGGTGAGCGACGTCTTCCTGCTCGACCTCTTCAACTCTCTTGGCTTGCCTACATCTACGACCGTGTCAATGGTGTTCGAGCTTCTTGGAGCCGCATTCGTGGCAGCGGTAATAAAGGTTGCCATGAGCGATGCCGACATAGACATAATGGGGCTGCTTAACACGGACAAGGCTCTGGTGATGATAATATCGATATTCCTCTCTGTTGTGATAGCCTTTGTGTTCGGCCTTGTGGTGCAGTGGATATCACGCCTTATCTTTACTTTCCATTATAAGAGAAATCTTGGCTCTAAGATAGGCCTATTCGGCGGTGTGGCAATTACCTCTATCGTCTATTTCATGCTTATCAAAGGACTGAAGGGTACGGCTATCGTAACAGCCGACGTAAAGCAGTTTGTCGATGAGAATACCGCTTGGATACTTGCCGGCTGCTTCGTTTTCTTCACTTTGCTCATGCAGTTGCTGCATTGGCTAAAAGTAAATGTCTTGAAGTTGGTCGTTCTTGTGGGTACATTCTCGCTCGCGTTGGCGTTCGCAGGCAATGACCTTGTGAACTTCCTGGGCGTGACATTGGCTGGCTTTGACTCTTTCCTCACTTATATCTCTTCGGGGCTCTCTCCCGACGAGCTTATGATGACCTCGCTTTCGGGCCCTGCAAAGACATCTGCGATATTCCTTTTCGCAGCGGGCCTTATAATGGTCGTGACGTTATGGACAAGCAGCAAGGCGCACAGGGTGTTGCAGACATCACTGAGCCTCTCGGCGCAGCAGGACGGCGAAGACGAGCTGTTCGGCTCCTCTTCGTTCGCCCGCAACCTTGTGCGAGTTACTACAAAAGCCGTTACCGCTGTCGCTCGCAAGACTCCTTCCGGCATAAAGAACTGGGTGAACAAACGTTTTACTCCGCTCGAAGAGCGTGAGGACATTGCGTTCGACCTTGTCCGTGCATCGGTCAATCTTGTGCTTGCCGGTCTGCTCATAGCGCTCGGCACGTCGTTGAAATTGCCCCTCTCTACAACCTATGTTACCTTCATGGTGGGCATGGGCTCGTCTCTTGCCGACCGTGCTTGGGGGCGTGAGAGTGCCGTTTACCGTGTGACAGGCGTGGTTTCAGTTGTCGGCGGCTGGCTCATTACCGCTGGCGCAGCCTTCATAATATCAGCGGCGGTAGCACTGGTGATGTACTTCGGAGGTCTCGTGGCAATGTTCGCAATGATTGCGCTTGTAATATATCTGCTATACCGCAGCAAGGTGCAGTTCGACAAGAAACGTGAGGCCGAGAAGGCCGACGAGAACATGAACGTCATTCTTGCAAGCGAGAACGAAGAAGAGGTCTGGGATGCGCTTAAGGCACGTTCTGCGGCAACCCTGTCAAGCTCTCTGAATTTCTCGGCAGTAACGTACAAGCTTGTCTTCGATGCTTTTGCGAAGGATTCGCTTCGCCCTGTAAAAAGCTCAATGGCAAAGATTGTAGGCGAAAAGGCTCTGCTGAAGAAGAACCGCCGCTTTGAGACACGCGGCCTGCAGCGAATAGACCGACAGCTCGCCTTTGAACGCAGTACATGGTATCATTTGGGCTCAAACAGCTGTCAGCAGATGCTTAATACTCTTATGCGTATAGCTGAACCTATAAAAGAACATGTCGAGCATAGCTTCAGTCCTTTGCCCGTGAAGCTTGCCGACGAATTTACTCCATACTGCGTAAAGGTTTATGACGTCCTTCTTGACATAAGTTGCATAATCTCAACTGGCGATTACAGTGCGGCCGATTCTGTCTCGGAGCATGCGAAGGGGCTTAAGCGTGAACTTGTCCAGCTCAGAAAACTTCATACGCAGCGTCTGCATCAGGCCGAAGGCAGCCTTAGGATTGATTTCGTGTATCTTAATCTTATACAAGAGTCTCATGAATTGTTAAGCGAGGCGAGAAACCTGTTGCGAGGCAGCAAGAAATATTTTGCATGATGTATTAAGACTTGAAGGGGGTGACTAAAAAGTAAATTTCCTGTGTTACGTTTGCCTTCAAAACCGCAGTTTACTGAGCGTAAATGAGGATTTTGAAGCCTGCACAAGCCTTGAACTTTGCTTTTTATTCACCCCCGACGACAAGAGGGTGACTTTTGGGTCACCCTCTTTTTTATTCCCATTTATTTTGCATTTTAAAATGATTGTATATTTTTGTAACAATTTTGTAACAATAATGCAACACGGCTGTAATGTTAATTCTCAATTTTTGTAAAATGAACAGCAGGCGCATTTGCGTATATTGAATCAATTGCTTGAAAGACAACAAAACAAAATACATTATTTTATGGATTTCTTAAATGACATAGTATCCTATGTGTCGTCGCTCGGTGCAACGGAACTCTCCTATCTCTTTGTGGTTCTGTTCATGTTCACCCTTGCAACAATTGACCTTACTGTCGGTGTCAGCAATGACGCAGTGAATTTCTTGAGTTCGGCCGTTGGCTCTAAGGCTGCCAAGCTGAAACATGTGCTTATAGTCGCCGCAGTCGGCGTCTTTGTGGGCGCGTCATTCAGCAGCGGCATGATGGATGTAGCCCGTCACGGCATCTTCGACCCAAGCTTCTTTAGCTTCGGGAACGTGATGTGCATATATCTTGCGGTCGTGATAAGCGACGTCTTCCTGCTCGACCTCTTCAACTCGTTGGGCTTGCCTACGTCTACAACGGTGTCAATGGTGTTCGAGCTGCTCGGCGCCTCTTTCGTTACGGCGCTCATAAGCTCTGGCGGTGAGGGACTCTCGATGCTCAATACGGACAGGGCAATGACAATCATTATCTCTATTTTCCTGTCAGTGGCCATAGCCTTCGTGTTCGGTCTTGTGGTACAGTGGCTGTCTCGTCTTATATTCACATTCCACTATCGTAAGCATCTTGGCCGCAAAATAGGTCTGTACGGCGGTTTCGCCACAACGGCCATCATATACTTCATGCTTATCAAGGGCCTGAAAGGCAGTGCGTTGATAGGCTTCCTGCCTGCAGGCGTCAAGCATCTGCTTTTCGAAGAGACGACTCTCTTCCTTCTTGTAGCTTTCCTCTTCTTTACATTATTAATGCAGGTGCTTCACTGGTGCAAGGTCAATGTGCTGAAGATTGTCGTTCTCATGGGTACATTCTCATTGGCAATGGCTTTTGCAGGAAATGACCTTGTGAACTTCATCGGCGTTACTTTGGCGGGCTTCGAGTCTTTCAAGGATTTCGTGGCTAACGGCGCAGGCGCTGTCGATACGTTCATGATGAGTTCTCTGAACTTGCCGTCAAAGACGAACGTGCTGTTCCTCATCGCTGCCGGAGCTGTCATGGTCTACGCTCTGTTTACAAGCAAGAAGGCACGCAAGGTGCTTCAGACATCTATCGACCTGTCAAGCCAGCAGGACGAGGGCAACGAGATGTTCGGTACATCCTCTATTGCTCGTAACATGGTACGTTCAGTGACAAAGCTTGTCGATGTTGTCGCTAAGAAGACTCCGAAGAGTGTTAAGAAGTGGGTCAATAAGCGTTTTACTCCGCTCGAAGAGCGTGAGGACGTTGCGTTTGACCTTGTCCGCGCTTCGGTGAACCTCGTGCTCGGCGGTCTGCTTATAGCGCTTGGAACATCGTTGAAATTACCTCTTTCTACGACATACGTTACATTTATGGTAGGCATGGGTTCTTCTCTTGCCGACCGTGCTTGGGGACGCGAAAGCGCCGTCTATCGTGTGACCGGCGTCGTTTCTGTTGTCGGCGGCTGGTTTATCACGGCAGGCGCAGCGTTCATAATCGCAGGCCTTGTAGCTACTATAATGAACTATGGCGGCGTTATTGCCATGTACGTGATGATTGCCCTGGTTATCTATCTGTTGATTCGCAGCCACATACAATATAACAAGAAAAAGAGCGAAGAGAAGGTCGATGAAAAGATGCTCGTCATTCTTAAGTCCGAAGACCAGAATGAGGTTTGGGACAACCTTGTGTCGCATGCAGGAGATACTTTGACGCATACTCTCTCGTTCTCGGCCGACACGTACAAGCGTATGTTCGAATCGTTCTCTAAGGATGCCTTGCGTCCATTGAAGAGCTCTCTTATAAAGATTGTCGAGGAAAAGGCTTTCTTGAAGAAGGAACGCCGTGCCGAGACACGAGGCTTGCAGCGTCTTGAGCAGAACTTAGCGTTCGAACGCAGCACATGGTATCACCTTTGCTCTAACAGCTGCCAGCAGATGCTCAACACCCTGACACGTATCGGCGAACCAATGAAAGAGCATGCCGACAACAGCTTCAGCCCAATGTCAAAGCTCTATGTCGAGGAGTTCTCTCCCTATTGCCGTGATATATACAACGTGCTCAAGGACATCAATGAGATTATAGCTACAGGAAACTTCGCTAACTCTGACGAGGTATCGTCACGTGCAAAGGACCTTAAGCATGAGCTTGCTACATTGCGTAAGTCGCAGACTATGCGTCTGCACCAGAGTCAGGGCAGTCTCAGAATGGACTTCGTATATCTTAACCTGATACAGGAGTCGCACGAGTTGTTGAGTGAGGTACGTAACCTCTTGCGTGGTAGCAGAAAGCTGTTTGCGCCTGTCTCAAACGATAATGAGGCGGCTAAGGAGAACTGATGCTGTTAAGCGGTAAAAGATAAAGTGTCGGCGGTAGCGTCAATTTATTATTGGCCTATACGCCGACATATAATTATAAAAGGCATAAGTGGATATCCCCGTGTCTTGTTTGTTTAATAGAAAAAATATTGCAATATGAAATATCTTGGAGCGCACGTGTCGGCAAGCGGAGGCGTAGAGAACGCCCCTCTCAATGCTATGGAAATAGGAGCGAACGCTTTTGCTCTTTTCACCAAGAACCAACGTCAGTGGGTGTCGGCGCCGTTGTCGGCGGGCAGCATCGAAAAGTTCAAGGCGAACTGTGCCAGGAGCGGTATTGACGCATCGTACATACTTCCGCACGACAGTTACCTTATCAACCTCGGCAACCCCGACGAGGAGGCTATACAAAAGTCAAGAGCCGCTTTCATCGACGAAATGCAGCGTTGCGAGCAGCTCGGTCTCAAGTATCTCAATTTTCATCCCGGGAGCCACCTGAACAAGATACCCGTGGAGCAGTGCCTCGATGAAATTGCGGCCAACATAAATCTTGCCCTCTCAAAGACGAGCGGCGTTACGGCTGTTATCGAGAATACGGCAGGGCAGGGCAGCAACGTGGGAAACAGGCTCGAAGAGATACGTTACATTATCGACAGGGTCGAAGACAAGAGCAGGGTAGGCGTCTGCATCGACACTTGTCACATATATTCCGCAGGATATGACATCGTCGGAGACTACGACGGCGTTTTCAACGAGCTGGAACGTGTTATCGGCTTCGAGTATGTCAAGGGCATTCACCTGAACGATACGAAGAAGCCTCTCGGCTCACGTGTGGACAGGCACGAAAGCATCGGGCTCGGCCTGCTCGGCATCGATTTCTTCAAACGCTTCATGAAGGATAGCCGTTTCGACAATATGCCGATAGTACTTGAAACGCCCGACGAGAGCCTTTGGAGCGGCGAAATAGAACTTTTACGCAGTTTTGAATAATAAAAGAGGTATGATAAAGATATTGGTCGTAGATGACGAGGCGGATATTTGCGAGATTCTGAAGTTCAATCTTGAGAACTGCGGCTATGCGGTCGATACTGTCGCGTCGGGCGACGAGGCTCTCGCATTGCCGTTGGAGTCGTATAGTCTCTTTATATTCGATGTAATGATGGATGGCATGAGTGGTTTCTCTCTTGCCGCTAAGGTACGCAGGCTCGACGGCTGTTCGTCCACGCCTGTAATATTCATTACGGCGAAGACCGGCGAGAACGATGTTCTGACAGGCTTCAATCTCGGGGCTGACGATTATATCTGCAAGCCTTTCCGTATAAGCGAGGTCTTGGCGAGGGTCAAGGCTGTGTTGCGGCGTAACGCTGCGGCCGAGAAGGCTCCGGCAAGCGGCAACGACCTCTCTTTCGGCGAGCTTGTGCTGAACGTGGAGGCGAAAAGAGCCTACATAGCAGGCGTTGATGCGGCTCTGACGAAAAAGGAGTTCGAGGTGTTGCTCATGCTTCTCGGCAAGCCCGGCAGGGTCTTCTCCCGCGAGGAGATTCTGGCACGTGTATGGCCCGACGACGTAAATGTCCTTGAACGCAGTATCGACGTCAATATGGCTCGAATGAGAAAGAAACTCGGAGTGTATGCCAATAACCTCGTCTCACGCAGCGGCTATGGGTACTGCTTCGTGAGCGAAACTAAAGAGTAGTCATGTCCAAATTCTTCACACGGTTCTATTTGGGTATTGTAACGCTGTTGCTTCTATTGGCAGCTTCGTTCCTCTATTATCACCATAAGGGCGAAGAGGATATAGCCGTCATGCATCAGCAGGGGGCGCTGCGTAACATAAACGAGGGCGTGTACGATATAATGCGAATACGTGGAGAAAAGCATTTCAATGATTCTTGCGCCGAATATGTGCAGCGCTACGTGTCGCATTACGGAAAGCAGCCTTTGAGGGTTACGGTAATTGTGGCAGAAACCGGCGACGTCCTTTTCGACTCGTCACTTCCTTCGGGGCCGGGCTTTACTGGCAACCATGCCGAAAGGCCTGAAATCAAGCAGGCTATGGCCGAGGGGTACGGATACGATGTGCGCCGCCTCTCGTCGGTACACAATAAGGAGTATTTCTATGTAGCGACCTATCACCCCGAATACGACTTTGTGGTACGCAGCTCATTGCCCTATGAGCTTGCCCTAAAGACTGACCGTACCGCAGACTTAATCCTTATCATTGTGGCGGGCGTGATAATGGCGGTAGTGCTCTTCATGATATACCGTATCATCAAGCTTGCCGGAAGCTCTGATTTCGCAACGCAGAAGCTCTTGCAGCATTTGAGAATAGCCCAGGAGGGAATAGCTATCTTTGATTCGAAGCACCGTCTTGTCTTCGCAAACTCCCTCTTCAGCGAATACGCCGATTATATATCATCAAAGAATCTTGCGAAGGTCGAGGGTATTCTCAAGCAGCCCGAATTCACAGGGCTGAAACGCTTTATCGATCTTGACGGTTATTACAATAACGAGCAGAAGAGCCATTATTCCGAAAAGATAGAGGTTTCGGGCAGGACATTCGCTATTCGAGGCGTTCCTTTCCGTGACAAAGGCTTTGAGATTTCGATAAACGATGTTACGGCTGTCGAGGAACAGAGCCGTCTTAAGCAGCAGCTTACGCAGAATGTGGCTCATGAGTTCAAGACTCCTGTATGCAGCATTCAGGGCTATCTTGAGACTATAATACAGAATTATCCCGGCAATCTCACCGAAGAGCAGCTCATGCACTTCCTCAAGCGTTGCTACAGCCAAAGCAACAGATTGAGCAATCTTGTCCAGGATATTTCTCAGCTGAACGATATGTCGGGCGGTGTGCAGCGTATTAGCAAGGAACTCATTGACCTCTCTCAGCTTGTGCATAATTTGCTCGGCGAGGTGAGCAACAAGCTGGCAGAGCAGAAGATGACGGTTGAGAACATGCTGCCGCCGACTTTGCTCATAAATGCCGACAACTCGAAGCTTTATTCGATATTCCGCAATCTCATCGACAATGCCATATCCTATGCGGGTGAAGGCGCCACGGTAAGGATTAGCTGTTTCAGAACCGATGAGAAGTTCTGCTATTTCAGCTTCTCGGACAATGGAGCCGGCGTCCCCGAAGAGCATCTCGCAAGGCTTTTCGAGCGTTTCTACCGTGTAGACAAGGGCCGTAGCCGCAAGCTTGGCGGCACAGGGCTCGGCCTCTCTATCGTAAAGAACGCCGTCTCGCTTCATGGCGGAACAATATCGGTACGCAACGTGCAGGGCGGCGGTCTTGAATTTGTTTTCAAGCTGCAACGCTGACAGGCTTGCATTTTTAGCGGCTTTGTACTATCTTCGCAACGAATTTGCGGCGGGCATGTTGCCCCTGGCAGCTTTTTACATATGAACAAGGTATCGGAAAACCCTTTCAAAAACCGAACGGCAGGCGACATGCCCCTTATTGTAGTAACGGCCCTTTTTGTCACGCTCTATCTCGTTTCGAACGTGATGGCTGTGAAGGTAATCGGTTTTTTCAATCTTTTTTATTTCGATTCGGGGACAATCACATTCCCGTTCGCATACATGTTGGGCGATGTGCTGACCGAAATTTGGGGGTATCGTACAACCCGTAAGATAATATGGCTTACATTCCTGTGCAATGTCATTATGGTGGCATGCACTCAGGTAGGTGTGTGGCTCCCTTCGCCCGAATATATGGCGGAAACGGCAGGCTCATACAACACAGTGTTCAATTATGTGCCCCGAATAGTCGTAGGCTCTCTTGTCGGTTTCCTTTTGGGAGAACTCTCTAACTCATGGCTTATGGAACGCATAAAGAGCATGACGAAGGGCCGTTTCCTCTGGGTGCGTACGATAGGAAGCTCGGCTGTGGGCTATCTGTTCGACTCGCTTCCCTTTGTACTTATTGCCTTTGCGGGCGTGCTTGAACCTCGGGAACAGCTGCTGATGATAGCTCTCCAGTATGTCATGAAACTGTCGATAGAGGTGCTTTTCGGCACTCCGCTCGCTTATGCTGTCATAGTGATGCTGAAAAGGAAAGTTCTTGGCACACGTTACAATGGATAGGTATTCTGTCATACACACGAAGCTTCAACGTGAATTCCTGCTTCTGCAAGGGCTCGGCTGCAAGTGGGGACGGTGTGCTTTCTGTGACTATCACAGCGATGCAAGCGACAGCCCCTATGATGTGAATAGGCCTGTTCTTGAGCGTGTAACAGGGGCGTACGGCGTGCTTGATATTATAAATTCAGGCTCGGCTATGGAGCTTGACACCCGAACCGTGGAGCATGTAAAACGGGTAATAAATGAGAAGAATATCCATACCGTATGGTTTGAGGCTCATTATATGTACCGTCATAAGCTTTCGGCTTTTGCGGCGCAGTTCGCTCCGGCAATAGTGAAGTTCCGTTGCGGCATTGAGAGCTTCGACCCGTCGCTGCGTAGTCTTTGGAATAAAGGCGTGCCTGCCGATGTGACAGCTGTCGATGTGGCGAAGTATTTTCAGGGCGTATGTCTTCTCTGTTGTACCGACGGGGATACTAAAGAGAGAATTGTTTCCGATATCGAGACTGCAAAAAGGCATTTTGAATATTTCAGCGTAAATCTGTTCTGCAATAATTCTACAGCAGTAAAGAGGGACAGTGATTTATCGGAATGGTTTATAAGGGAAATTTATCCTCTTATAAAGGATGACCCGGCCATAGAAGTCCTTGTGGAGAATACCGACCTCGGGGTAGGGTAGTTGGTTTTTTGACAAATATGTCAGTCGTTAAGCAGCTTATTGATTAAAAAAGGTTAATATGGAAATATTTTCCATTGGAAATGTTGTAATATTGAAATGATTTCACTTATTTTGTTATGCAAATAAAACGGAATGGAAAATATAAAGTCGATATCGGTAATGAAGAATGTGATGTTCGCTGTAAAAGGCATGGAGCGTCAGCTCATTGATGCGTGCGGCGTTTCGCTGAAAGAGGTGTTGGCTTTATTCGCAATAGGCGACAGCAGAATTACGGCTTCGGATATCGTTCAATGTACTGGTTTGCGTTCTTCGCATGTTTCAAAGGTTACAGGGCATCTCGAAGAACTTGGCTATCTTGAACGTCATTTCGGCAGCGAGGACAAACGCAAGGTCTATTTCTCTTTGAAACGGAAGGGGCTCGACTGCATTGAGAGAGTGAGGTCGCATAATTTTGAAGTGCCGGGACTGTTGCGTCCTCTGTTTGATGAGAATGAATGAAATAAATATTATTAATTATACAAAAACTACTACTATGGAAAAGAGTATTAAAGGAACACGTACCGAGAAGAATTTGATGACATCATTCGCTGGTGAGTCACAGGCAAGAAACCGTTACACATACTTTGCGAGCGTAGCCAAGAAAGAGGGCTTCGAGCAGATAGCTGCTATCTTCCAGGAGACGGCAGACCAGGAGAAAGAGCATGCGAAGCGTATGTTCAAGTGGCTCGAGGGCGGCATGGTTGAGATTACGGCTTGCTATCCTGCAGGCGTTATTGGCACAACAGCCGAGAACTTGAGAGCTGCGGCAGCCGGTGAGAACGAGGAGTGGACTGCCGATTACCCACGCTTCGCTGACATTGCTGACGAAGAGGGCTTCCCTGCAATCGCAATCATGTATCGCAATATCGCTATCGCAGAGAAAGAGCACGAGGACCGCTATCTCGCTCTTTTGAACAACGTTGAGAACGGTACTGTATTCAAGAAGGCTCAGACAGTTACATGGCAGTGCCGTAACTGCGGTTATATCCATACTGCAACTGATGCTCCTGAGGTTTGCCCGACATGCTTGCATCCGCAGGCTTACTTCGAGGTAAAGAAGAACAACTATTGATTAGTTTAGATAATCTCCAACAAACAAGCGTGCAACCATTGCAGTTGCACGCTTGTTTGTTAATTATTTCACAGGCTCCATGTGAATTCCTACATGGGTGCTTTCTCCGAACTCTCTTTTCAGTTCCCTTTCAATCTCGCTTGCCGTTGAGTGCGCTTCGGCAAGCGTGGTCTCTCCGTTCATGCGTATATGTACCTCTATGGCAATGTGGCTTCCGATGCGGCGTGTGCGAAGGTGGTGCGGGGAGCTCACGCCGGGAAAGGATAGTATAATGTCAATAATGCGTTTTTCAATATCTTGCGGCAGGGCTCTCTCCAACAGCTCGTCCATGCAGGGCCTTACAAGCTGAACGGAAACCTTTATTATAAGCGCGCTGACGACAATGGCTGCCAAAGGGTCGAGGATGTGCCATTTGCCACCCAATAAAATGGCTCCGCCAATGCCTATGAATGTGCCTATGGATGAGAATGCGTCGCTGCGGTGGTGCCATGCGTTGGCCTCTACGGCTGTTGAGCCGAGGCTCTTGCCTTTGTGCATGGTATATCTGTAAAGTGTCTCTTTGGCTATGATAGACACCCCTGCCGCAACAAGCGCGAGCATGCCGGGCGCATCCAGTGGCTTGCCGTTAAGGCTGTCGGCAATGGCGATAGAGCCTTTGACGAGCATTCCTGCGCCTACGCCGAACAGTATAATGCCTATTATGGCCGTGGCCAAGGTCTCGTACTTGCCGTGCCCGTAGCTATGGTCCTTGTCTTCGGGCTTTCCCGAGATACGTACAAATAGAATGACTATTATATCTGTTATAAAGTCGCTTAATGAATGGACCGCATCGGCTACCATTGCGGCGCTATGACCTATGATGCCGGCTGCGAACTTGAAAACAACCAGCAAAAAATTTACAATGCTTCCTGTCCAGGTGACCTTTATAATCTCTTTTTCTCTTCGTGAGGCGTTCATGGCTGTTCATCATATTCTTGCTTAATGCAAAAGTAATATTTTTCATAGAACGCAAATGCGTTTGAAAAGTTTTTTTCAGCTTATACAATACGTTTTATTTGTCCTTTGAGTTAAAAAGGCTAATATTTTGCTGTTTTATTGCATATTTTCTCTTAATATAGGAAAATCTGACCAATTCATGCGAAAAATTGAGTAGTTCTGTCCGCTTCATCCGCTGTACCTTTGCAACCGAAATCAAACGATAACTAAAAGTATTTAACAGATGAAGAAATTTATTACGGTTTTATGCGCCTTCGCATTTGCGAGCGCTTCTCTATCGGCACAGAATGTCGATACAGTAAAAGTAAGCAAGCACGGCAATGACACGATTGTTGTTATTGTAAAAGATGAGCGTGCTAAAAAGCATGTTGTAAGAAATGTGAAGAGTGGTGTTGAGAACAGAGAGAAATCGCCTTATATGGTAAATGTGGGCTATAAAAGGGGCTATCGTGCCAATATCGAGCTCTCGTCTGTCCTGACACAGCAGCTTGGCATTGCGTCGTCGCATGGTTTCAGCTTCGGCAACGGCTTGTATGTAGGCGGCGGTGTCGGTTTCGCAGCGGAATTCATACCAGACTTCGATGCTGTACCGGCTTACTATGTACCGGTTTTTGCCGATGTGAAATACTCTTTCATGAAGACATTGGCTACGCCTTATGTAAGCCTTAAGGGCGGTATGGTGGCAGACATAACGAATAAAGGGCTCAAGACATTCGTAAACCCGGCAGTGGGTGTCGATATCGCAAGATTCTCTATCAGTGTCGGATATGAGTATCAGTTAGGCTTTTGGGGACATAACAACGGAGTTAATAATCACAAGGCAACTGTAGGAGTTGCGTATACATTCTAAAATTTAAAAATTATGGCAGAACTTAAACCAAAGAAAACAAAGATTGAAGATGCAGTAGTAGGTGCGTACCAGAAGATTGAGGACACCGTAGTAGGAACATATCAGAAGATAGAGAATGCTGTTGTCGGCACCTATCAGAAGATTGAGGACAAATTCGTGGATAAGTTCCTTGAAGTGGAAGACGAAGTCAATGACACCACTGAAGAAGGAATTGAAAATAAAGAATAAATGACAGATTCTTAAATGAACTGACACATGAAAAGGTTAATGAAAGTCTTGAGTATAGTGGCCCTTATGACAGGCATTGCTGCCGGGGCGATGGCTCAGGAGCAGGCGAAAGATAAGGAAAAACCTGGTTTCTTCAAGCGGGCATTCCTTGACATGAAGGAGAGTGCAAAGAGGCAGAGAGAGATTGATAAGGCCAATTTTAAGGCACAGAAACTGGAGACCAAGGCTTTCTACGAGGAGCAGAAGGCAATGAGCAATCCCAAAGTACGCAAGGGCGTTCAGGAACAGGAATACCAGAAACAGATGGCTGAGGCAAAGGCACGTCAGGAAGCTGCTAAAAAAAGAATCGAGGAAGCAAAGAAAAAAAGATGATGATGAATGCTGTAACAGTGAAATTCAATGAGCCTCTTCATCATGTCTGCCTTATGCACGGCTTAGCGCAGACATTCAATAAGATGCCTTCACTGAACAAAAAAGTGCTTGAGGTCGGGGGCAAGGTTGTAGCGATAGACAATGTTGTTGCGCCTCCCCCTAAGATGAGAAATCCGCAAAGAGTACGTGGGGCTATAAAAAGCAGAAGTCTTATTGAAGTCTCTTATTGGAATGATAAGTTCTCGGTTGAGTATAGGGTGGATATGTGCCACAAGGAGGATGTTATAGAATTCGTACAGACTCTGATGCAGCAGTACCTGCAGTTAAGGCATCCTTATATGAATACGGAATTTATCGACGGCAAGTGCCGGGAACGTTCAAATGGTAAAACGATAGCTGAGATGCAAAATTATGAGCAGGAGGTTTAAACTAAAAATACGGGCGGGAGAGACTTTCCTCTATCGTAAGGGCGGAACTGAAAGTCAGGTGTTCGAGATAAGGATGAAGTCATCGGTAAATTACAGTTGTCTTACAAGAGCGGCTAAGCTGGCTTATAAAAGATATCCCTATTTCAAAAGTTATTTCGTGGTTGAGTCCGGCAATGTGTATCTTTGCGAGAATTTGTTCAGTCCGCCGCCGGCAAGAGCAAAAAGGCTCAGGCCGCTTGGCGGGAGTACCACCAACAAGAATCTGATAGACATTACATTCTTTAGAAATGTCATATATATATCGTTTCATCATGCGATGTGTGACGGCAGGGGAATTATGCGGTTTATAAAGACATTGATGTACTATTATCTAAACTTCAAGTATCCTCATAATAATGTTCGCATTCCTGGCGTGATGCTTGCCGGTGAAGGATTTTTGAAAGGTGAGACAGCCGATCCTGTAAATGACGGGGATTTTTCGTTTGATGAAGAGAACGTTTACAAAGCTGATAGGACCGCTTTTGCCATTCCGGAAGTACAGAGTGGCGAAGAAGCTGGCGGTGACAGCTGGCGATATGAACTTGTCTTTGATGTGAGCGAGGTTATGAAGGTTTGCAGGGCCTGTAACTGCACTCCTGCCATTCTCATGACAATATTGATGCAAAAGGGGGTAAGGGCCCTTAATCCCGAATCAACTGAACAGGTGCTGTGCAGCATGAGCTGTGACTGGAGAGAGAGTATCGGTGTCCCGAATACATTCCGTAACTGTGTGAGTTCAATTTATCTGCCCTATGGCGAAAAGGAACAGGCAATGGATATGTGCGAGTTGGGTTCTCATTTCAGACAGCTCATTGCGAGGCAGAAGGAGACGGATTCTGCCCGATGCAGTGCAGGTGTTATGAAAATGATGTCCGACATGCTTGACTCTCTTGGAACCTATGAAAAGAAACAGGAGGTCGTGACCGGCTTTACATCCAAGCCTATCAACTCTTTCATCTGCAGCTATACAGGCAAGGCCGATATGGGTGATGCCGAAAAATATATCGATAGTATGCATGCATACAGTAGCGGGACAAAGGGCGTCAGTCTTCAGATGATGTCTGTGGGAGATACTTTTTGTGTCGATTTTCTGCAGAACTTCCCCGATAAACTGTATGTTGATGCGTTTTTGATTGAAGCCGCAAAACAGGGGCTTAGAGCGGAGTGTTCCGAAATGATAAGGTTCCGCACGCCAAAAGACCATACAGCAAATACTAATTTCATAAAATCACTCATTGGCTTTTTTAGAGGAGTGTTGAAACTGAGGTAATTGTTGTCGGGTTCAAGTAAAATTTGTTGATATTTGCATAATGAGAGTGGCGACCAAACGATCGCCACTCTTTCTGTTAATAGTATCACAGTGTGTAGGCTGTGAGTTCTCCTGCAACTCCCCGGCTGTCAAATGCAGTTCAAGGAGCAGAAACGTATTCTGCTACTCCGCAAGAGCCGCATTTTTCAGCTCTATAAAAAGGAAGCGCGCGCCGTGGGCGAGACCTCGCTGCCTGAAGGCTCTCTCAAGTTCTACCTCGAGAAGTCCCCTGAGTTCATCGGCACGAAGAACAGTGTCCGCTTCAAGAATGTATCAAAGGGTGTTTTTGATATCACCGTGAAGAAAGATGAACACGGCCGAGACGTTACCACCTACAAGCAGACTGTCGATATGGCAATGGCCTTCGACTACGATTTACTGACCACGCATTATAACATCAACCTTGAAGTCTCCGACATCTTTGCACAGGAGGATGAATTCAAGGATAAATAAAAACTTTCTCATCATAATTTTAATTCAACATCCCCTTTCCCCTGGCTGCTGTGAAGCCCTCGGGGGATTTTTCAAAAAAACATTATGATACGAAAAATAATATCATTTTTATTTGATATTAAAAATAATATCACTATCTTTGTATCGTTAATCAAGCAAAACAAAATGAAATACAACGAACTACACAGAATCTTAAAGAAGCCGGTTGCTACGACACCGGACGAACAATGGGAGGGCGTCCGATAACGGACAAGTATTTCAGAACAAGCCACCATGGTTCTGAAGAAGTGATGAAAGGAACAATAATGTCAATCAAAAGAGATTCGGGAGTTAAATTTTAACTCCCAATCTCCAAAAAAATAGCAGTATGAGAAAGATTAGAGTATTTATTGAAAGAGGAAAAGAGGGTGGTTTCGGCGCATATATGCCAGATGACAATAAATTACCCTTTGGCTTGATTGGTGTTGGAGATAGCGCACAAGAGGCTATCAATGATTTCAATGCAAGTTATGTTGAGGTGAAAGATTTCTTGAAAGAAGAAGGCAAGGAATTAAATGAGGAGTTGGAATTTGAGTTTTCCTATGATGTACCCTCTTTTCTTGCATTCTACAAGGATAAGCTCTCTCTTGCAGGGTTACAGCGTATAACCGGAATTGCACAAGGACAGTTGAGTCATTATCTTACTGGCCGCAGAACTCCCAGCAAGAAGACTGTTGAAAAAATGCAGAAGGCTCTTAATGCCTTTGGCAACGATTTGAGTCAGGTAAAATTCGCTTGATTAACACCTTTTATTTTACTTGACTTTTACCCCTCAGCATTTATGTTGAGGGGTTTTTGTTTTTTTGCCTTTTGTCATAGACATTTGTCCTATAAATGCGTATCTTTACAGCCACACACAAACGACAAAGGTTATGAGGGTACCGAAAACTTTACAGCCATCGATTTTGAAACGATGACAGCAGAAACCACCAGCGCGTGCGCTGTAGGCGTGGTACAAGTAAACAACGGAGTGATAATGCAAGAGTATTACACCCTTATAAAACCTATTCCTGATGATAGAGAACATACAAACGAGTTCGTGCACGGCATCACGCCGGCAATGGTGG
>JAFTRV010000098.1 GCA_017462065.1 Bacteroidaceae bacterium | reverse complement strand
CGGTTATACTATTAAGGATTCGCTTGGTCGTTACCTTTACATGACAGGCACTTTCAATAGCGTGAATCTTGACACTGCTCTTCCCTCGGAAGGCGCTGTCTGGACAATTGAGTTCAACGCTGACGGAACTGCGAAGATTACTAATACTTATAATAACAAATATATGCAGTTCGACAGCCAGTATACAAGCTACGGCATATACTCAGACGACCGTGGTGACATGCCTACGCTATATATAATGAACTAATGCTGTCAAGCACTGCGAAATAAGTTGTAACAGTTTAAGATTGATAATATAATAAATAGGAATTATGAAAAAAATATTTATAACCTTGCTTCTTTTCTTGCCTGCGATGTTGTTCGCAAAAGGCGAGAAGGTGCTCGCCGTTTATATGAACGACGAAACGTCGGTATACTTCCTTTTGGAGGAGCAGCCAGTAATTACTTTTGTCGATGACGCTGTAAAAATTGTCTCTGCGACAAACGAGGCTACCGTGAAACGTGCCAATGTCAAGGAATTCAAGTTCATCAACGATTTGCCTGCCGGCATTGAGGATGTTTACGAGAGCGGCGAGGTCGCAAAAGAGCGTTTTGAGCTATCTAAGAGCTCTATTGTAATCGAGGGGCTTGCTCCCGGTTGCGTCGTACGTCTCCTCTCTGTAAACGGCCAGGCTGTAAAGTCTGTTGCCGCAGCCGAGAACGGAACGGCTACACTCACTTTCGACGCTCTGCCTTCTGGGGTTTATGTAGTAAACTATAATGAAACGTCAATTAAATTCGTGAAATGATGAAAAGGTTTATCAATGCTTTTATAATGCTGCTGTTTGCGGCTAATATATTCGCTCAGTCCGACGTTTTCTACATCAAGCTCAAAAATGAGCAGGTGGTGAAATATGCGGTAGACGAGATATACAATATGGGATTTCTACAGCCTGAATTCAGCGGTTTCCCTGAAGCTGACAATTCAAAGAACTTGGCTTGGGTCAATCCGGTTGAAAGACCGAAGGTGTTGCTTGAGGCAGCCGGCCGTGATTGCGGAAAGAACCTTTATGAACAAAAAATAGAGGATAATCAGTACGATGAAATAGCAACCTTTACAAGAGACTTGGTTAAAGATTGCTCTAAAGAGTATGATAAATATAAAACGGTGTTTGACTGGATTGTAAAGAACATCAAGTATGTACATTCTGACAATAGGCCATATTCAGTATTTACCAGCAGGCAGGGTATATGTCAAGGCTATGCCGACTTGCTTACAGTCATGCTTAATACCATAGATATCCCTTGCGTAACAGCAAACGGTTTTATACCGGAAGGTGGTCACGCATGGAACTATGTCAATGCTGATGATGTTTGGTATCTTAGCGACCCGACAAACAATCGTATGTATAATTTGAGCGAAACATCTAAGTATACCGACTTTAATTGCCTTGCAATTCAGGCAACTCTGTTCGAGGATGAATTCTGTACTTACAACTACTACAATCAGACTTTCAATGTAGAGAGTATCAAGAGCGGTAATCCGGTAGTAACAATCCCTTTTAGTGTCAATGGTATAAAAATTTCCTCAGTCAGCCCATCAAAGCCCGGTTCAACAGTTCTTAAAGAACTTTATCTCGGCAAGAATATTGAATCGCTTGATTTTGGCAATTCATTCGGTATTGCTGTAAATTACCAGAGTGTGGAAACAATTGAGGTGGACCCTGAAAACGAAACTTTGTCAAGCTATTCAAATATAGTATACAAAGGAAACGGTACAGAAATGTATATGGTCGCTCCCGGTGCTAAGCTCGTAAAAGTCAATATGAGTCTTGACAAAGAGAGCCGTCTTAAAGATTTGATGAGCCTTGAATGCGTCGTTTTCGAGAATGGCGTAACATCAATAAGTGCATATGCCGTTGAGAGATGTCCTAACCTTAAGGTTGCGTATGTTCCCGAAAACGCAGATGTTGCAGAAGGCGCATTTTCCGGCGTTCATTCCGATTTCGAGATTGTTCGCGGCGAATATCCAGGGAAATGATTAATCCTGAATGTGACAACAAAAAACGATGACCTTGAAACGGTCATCGTTTTTTGTTGTCATCTGTTCCATATCTCCCACGATGCGAGGGCTTGAAGATACCACATCTCGTATCCGCTCTTGGTAGTTGCCCCTCGTTCTGCGCCTTTCTGCAGGAACAAGGTGTTTTCTGGGTTGTATACTATGTCATAAAACAGGTGCTTCTCTCTTACATGCTCGTATGGGATGTCCGGGCATTTGTCGATGCCGTGCCCTGTCATGCCGAGAGGAGTGCAGTTTACGATTAGCGTGTGTTCCTCAATTATCTCCTTGTTAAGGTCGGCGTATGCGATTTTGCCCTCTCCCGCACTGCGTGAAACGAATATGTATTCAATGCCGAGCCGCTTCAATGAGTAGGCGATAGCTTTTGACGCTCCGCCCGTGCCGAGTATCAGTGCTTTTTTATGCTTCCCCTTAATAAGTGCCTCTATTGACCGGGTAAAGCCTATTACGTCGCTGTTAAAGCCTTGCAGAACGGGCTTGCCGTCGCTGTCACGGGTGACTTTCACTACATTTACGGCGTCAATATCCTTTGCCTCGCCGCTCATGCCTGCGAGGTACTGCATCACTTTCTGCTTGTATGGTATGGTGACATTGAACCCGCACAGCTCGGGGTGCTGTTCGAGTATCGCAGGAAGTTCATCTATGCTTTCAATCTCAAACGGCAGGTACACGGCGTCAATTCCCTCCTTTTCGAATTTCTTGTTGAAAAAAGCGGGTGATGCCGACTGTGCCAAAGGAAAGCCTATTATTCCGAACTTCTTCATCTGTTTGCGGGCTTTTATTATGCAAGATAGCTCTTTATGTTCTGCTCGATGCGGCCGTGGATGTCTTCGCACTCCTCCTTGACGAACTTCTCGCCGGTGATGTTCTCGAACAGCTCAATGTAGCGGTTGCTGATGCTCTCTACAATGGCGTCGGTCATCTCGGGCACCTGCTGTCCCTCTTTGCCCTGAAAGCCGTTCTCCATAAGCCACTCGCGGACAAACTCCTTGGAGAGCTGTTTCTGAGGCTCGCCTTTCTCGAACTTCTCTTCGTAGCCCTCGGCGTAGAAATAGCGGCTGCTGTCGGGAGTGTGTATCTCGTCCATCAGGTAAATGCTGCCGTCGTGCTTGCCGAACTCATATTTCGTGTCTACGAGGATAAGGCCTCTTTCTGCGGCTATTTCCGTTCCTCTCTGGAATAGTTCGAGCGTATATTTCTCAAGCAATGCGTACTCTTCGGGAGTCGCGAGGCCCTTTGCGAGAATCTCCTCTTTTGATATGTCGGCGTCATGCTCGCCAATCTCGGCCTTTGTAGTAGGGGTGATTATGGGCTGCGGGAACTTCTCGTTCTCTCTCATGCCCTCGGGCAGTCTTACGCCGCATATCTCACGTACGCCGCTCTTGTAAGCACGCCATGCCGAGCCGCAAAGGTATCCTCTTACAATCATCTCAATGGGAAAGCCCTCGCACATGACGCCAACGGTCACCATAGGGTCAGGCGTAGCGAGTTTCCAATTGGGAACAATGTCTGCGGTGGCGTCAAGGAACTTGGCTGCTATCTGGTTGAGCATCTGTCCTTTGAACGGTATGCCCTTGGGGAGTACCACGTCGAAAGCCGAAATGCGGTCAGTCGCTACCATTACCAGTTTGTCGTCGCCAATGGTGTAGACGTCACGTACCTTGCCATGATAGACACTCTTTTGATTGTCGAAGTTGAATTCGGTGTTTGTTAATGCTTTTGCCATTTTATTATATATTTTGGTTTTTGTTTTGTTCTTAGTGCGGCTGCCGCTGTTCATCACGTCGGCCTTCTCATTCTGAGTGCAGCGTCTTACGTTCCTGCCTCTCCTGTCATCCTGAACGCAGTGAAGGATCTCTATCAAAGCATCAGTATCATACCATGCAAGCTTTCATTGCCGCCAATCGGGCTTTTATTCTTTATTGGCCTTCTCCTGCAGCCTGTCATGCTTCTCGTACGCCTCGACAATGCGTGTCACGAGCCTGTGACGTACAATATCTTTCTTGTTCATTGTCACGAAGCCGATGCCGGGGACGTCGCTCAGCACATTCCGTGCATGCAGCAGTCCTGAATTGCTGTGCTGCGGAAGGTCTATCTGCGTCAGGTCGCCGGTTATTATCATCTTGGTGTTCATGCCCATACGGGTAAGGAACATCTTTATTTGCTGCGGGGTGGTGTTCTGTGCCTCGTCGAGTATTACTACTGCGTCGTTGAGCGTGCGTCCTCTCATGAACGCCAGCGGAGCAATCTGTATCACGTTGTTGTCCATATACTCCTTGAGCTTCGCCATAGGTATCATGTCCTCCAGCGCATCGTACAGCGGCTGCAGGTACGGGTCTATCTTGTCACGCATGTCGCCCGGCAGAAATCCTAATTTCTCGCCGGCTTCAACTGCGGGGCGGCTCAGAATTATTTTCCTTATCTCCCTGTTCTTCAAAGCCCGTACGGCGAGGGCGATAGCCGTGTATGTCTTTCCTGTTCCTGCAGGGCCCACGGCGAAGAGCATGTCGTTCTTCTTGAACTCTTCGACAAGGCGGCACTGGTTCTCGGTGCGAGGGTATATTGGGCGTCCGTTGATGTTGTGGACTATGACCTTGCTGTCGCTGTTCTTGACGCTTCTTTTGCCGTTCACGGCATCTATGACAGCCTCTTCGTTCAGGCTGTTGTATTTGTCGCAATATTCTACAAGAAGCTCGATAACCTTGCAGAACCGTTCAAGCTCCTCTTCGTCGCCCATAGCCTTAATCACATTATCGCGCGCGACAATGCGCAGTTTGGGGTAAAGCTTCTTGAGCATTTGCAGATGCACATTGCCTGCGCCGTAGAAACCGACAGGGTCGATGCCGTCAAGGACTATCTCTTTTTCAATCATTTTCTTGTTGTTGCGTACACATATTTACTATTCTGCGAAGATAGGCATTATTCCTTTTTCAGCCAAATTTAAACATAAAAATAGATGTGCGGAACTGACGCCCCGCACATCTGTTCTCAGTTGTCCGATTAATGAATCTCAATCTCGTCGATGAATATCCATCCCGGCATGCCTTTGGCAGGGTGCCAAGCAGGAATCTTATGCTCGACAAGAGCCTTAATCTTGATGTATCGTGCCGTAGCCGGAGCGAATTCGAACTCATGGCTGTAAATGATGTTCGGGTCTTCGTCGGTCAGCGACGGATACTCCTTTTCCAGCAGGGTGGCGTAGTTCTCATTGTCGTCCGAAACGGAA
Source organism: Bacteroidaceae bacterium (assembly GCA_017462065.1). Taxonomy (GTDB): domain Bacteria; phylum Bacteroidota; class Bacteroidia; order Bacteroidales; family Bacteroidaceae; genus HGM04593. The sequence goes on along the minus strand of JAFTRV010000098.1, from coordinate 15,666 downwards.
ATCTTTATGCCTCTTATGTCAAACACCCAGTCGCTCTTGTCCACGCTTGTGTTGAACGCTACGGAGCCGACCTCAGTCGCCTGCTGCAGGTCAATGACCGCCTCAAAGTCGTTCTCGCTGAATCCTAACCAGCGTCCTGTGCGGTAGTTGGGCGTTCCTTTCAAGCCGTCTACAAGGGTGATTGCGCCGTTGAAGGTGTAGTTCTTGTGTACGGGCTGTATAAGCGTGATAGGCCTTGCGGTAGCCTTGTTGAACGTGATGTTCTCGGTGTATGTCCTTGTCTCGTGCTTTTCGCCGATGCCTTTCGCCTTGAATGTGCAAGACGAATTGAACTCCACAGGCGCTGTGTAGAGGGTGGACGATGTAGTAGGCTCGCTGCCGTCGAGAGTGTAGTATATTGGCATGTCGCCAAGCACGCTCATCTTGAGCGTGACAAGGTTACGCTCCGTGTCGGTGTTGAACTCGGTCTCAATGTCAAGGATATGCTTTGCATAGTTGTAGTCGTGAGCCTCGTAAAGCTCGAACATCGGCAGAAGCCTCTGCTTGAACTCCTCGTAGTTCTTGTTCTCGGGCTTGCACCACTGAACCTCGCAAAGGGCTGCCATACGCGGCAGTTCCATATATTCCACATGGCTGAATGTAGGAACATATTCTGTCCACAGGTTGGCCTGAACGCCTATTATATGCTTCTGCTGCTCGGGCGTGAGCGACTCGTGAATGGGCTCAAAGCTGTAAACCTTCTCTACGGGCACGTAACCGCCTATGGCCAAAGGCTCCTCGTCGGTGCGTGTGGTCTGATAGTAGTCGAAGTACATGAAGTTGTTGGGCGACATTATACAGTCATGACCCTGTCTTGCAGCCTCCAAGCCGCCATCTATGCCTCGCCATGAGTGAACGGTTGCGTTGGGCGCCAAGCCGCCTTCGAGAATCTCGTCCCAGCCGATAATCCGGCGGCCTTTGCTGTTCAGGAATTTCTCGGCGTGAGAAATGACGAAGCTCTGGAGGTACATCTCGGCGCTATGCTTCTTGTCGCCTTTTATGCCAAGCTCCTTGATGCGTGCCTGGCACTTGGGGCATTTCTGCCACTGGTCTTTGGGGCACTCGTCGCCGCCGATGTGGATATACTTCGAGGGGAACACCTCAATGACCTCTTCAAGCACGTCCTCTATGAACGACAGTGTGGCGTCGTTGCCGGCGCAAAGGACATTGTCCGAAACGCCCCACATCTTCCATACCTCGTACGGGCCGCCTGTGCAGCCGAATTCCGGATATGCGGCAAGAGCTGCCTGCATGTGTCCCGGGAGGTCAATCTCGGGGATTACCGTAATGTGACGCTCTGCCGCATACTGCACAATCTCGCGGCACTCGTCCTGCGTGTAAATGAACGGGCCGTAGTGCATGCCGTCATAAACGCCGCTATTCTTGCCAATGACGGTCTCGTCACGCTCTGCCGCAATGGTAGAGAGCTTCGGGTATTTCTTTATTTCGATACGCCAGCCCTGGTCGTCGGTCAGGTGCCAGTGAAGGCGGTTGATGTTATGCATGGCAAGAATGTCGATGAAACGCTTCACCGAATCCTTAGTGAAGAAATGGCGGGATACGTCGAGGTGCGCTCCACGATAGCTGAAGCGAGGGTAGTCCTCAATCTCCACTTCGGGCAGCAGCACTCTCTTGCCGTCGGTGAAAGGCAACGCCTTGCGAAGTGTCTGTATGCCGTAGAATACTCCCGCTTCCGTTGCGCCTTTGATTGTTATTCCCTCCTCGTCGGCCTCAAGCTCGTAGCCCTCACTGTTCTCTATCGAGCCGTCAATTTCAAGAGTGATGGCTCTTTTCCCGGTGCAGGCATCTGAGACATTAAGCTCGAACGTGGTCTTCTCCTTTACATACTCGGCGAGGAACTCTGCGTTGCGTCTCATCTGTTCGTTGCCTTTGTACTCGATGACTGTGTTCTTGTCAAGAACGAAGCCCTCTCCGTCGCCCTTCTCAATCTCTTGCGGCAAAGGGATGATGCGGTAGTCGGCCGTGTAGCTGCTGTCGTTGCACGAAACGGCTGCAAGGCAAGCGATAGCTAATCCTAATAATGTCTTTTTCATAATATTTATTGTTGTTGATATTGTTTGTTTCTGTTTGCGGGCGGCCGAACGCCGCCTAATTGCGAAGATAGCAAAAACAAATGAATAAAGCCCTTTATTTGCAAATCTTCTATAAAATAATCTTCAGTATCCTCTTTTTTCACTATCTTCGCACTATAATCCAAACACAAATACTATGAAACGGGACAGACATATATTTCAATTGATTGAGACGGAATACCGCCGTCAGTTAAAGGGCATAGAACTCATAGCCTCGGAGAACTTCGTGAGCGACGAGGTGATGAAGGCGATGGGCTCGGTACTGACTAACAAATATGCCGAGGGATACCCCGGCAAACGCTACTACGGCGGTTGCGAGGTTGTGGATATCGTCGAGGATATCGCACGTGAACGTCTCAAAGAGCTCTTCGATGCCGAGTGGGTGAATGTCCAGCCTCATTCAGGAGCGCAGGCCAACGCCGCCGTGTTCCTTGCTGTGCTTAACCCCGGCGATAAGTTCATGGGCCTGAACCTTGCTCATGGCGGTCATCTCTCTCACGGCTCGGCAGTGAACACTTCGGGAATACTTTATACTCCGTGCGAGTACAATCTTAACCCCGAGACAGGCCGTGTCGATTACGACCAGATGGAAGAGATTGCACTTCGTGAGAGGCCGAAGCTTATCATCGGTGGCGGCTCGGCATACTCAAGAGAGTGGGACTACAAACGCATGAGAGAGATTGCTGATAAGGTGGGCGCATTGCTCATGGTCGATATGGCTCACCCTGCCGGCCTCATAGCGGCAGGCCTGCTCGACAACCCTGTGAAGCACGCTCATATCGTAACATCTACGACGCATAAGACCCTGCGCGGCCCGCGTGGCGGCGTCATCATTCTTGGCAAGGACTTCCCCAATCCCTGGGGCAAGACAACGCCTAAGGGCGAAGTGAAGATGATGTCGCAGCTTCTCGACTCGGCTGTCTTCCCCGGCATTCAGGGCGGTCCGCTGGAGCATGTCATTGCGGCTAAGGCTGTCGCTTTCGGCGAGGCTCTGCAACCCGAATTCAAGGAGTATCAGGCACAGGTCAAGCTCAATGCGGCAACGCTCGCCAGCGAGCTTATGGAGCGTGGCTTCGGCATAGTGTCGGGCGGAACGGACAACCATTCGATGCTTGTGGACCTTCGCAGCAAGTACCCCGACCTCACAGGCAAGGTGGCGGAAAAGGCTCTTGTAGAGGCCGACATCACAGCCAACAAGAATATGGTGCCGTTCGACAGCCGCAGCGCTTTCCAGACATCGGGCATACGTCTTGGCACCCCGGCCATTACCACGCGCGGCGTGAAAGAGGACATGATGCCTTTCATCGCGGAAATGATAGAGACTGTACTGAACGCTCCCGAGGACGAGAAGGTCATTGCGGCCGTACGCCGCAAGGTGAACGAGACGATGGCGGAGTTCCCGCTGTTTGCGTATTGATTTCGTAGAATAATATTCATAATCTAATAACGGCAATTCCTGTTTGTAAAGGAGTTGCCGTTATTGTTGTAATATAAAATGAATTTAGCCCTCGCTTGCGTTTTGATTACCACGGCCCGCTAAAATATCACTCCGACCGAAAAGCTGAATATATTGTCCTTGCGGTCGCTCTTGAACTTTTTGCCGTCGCTGCCCGAAACGATATATTCCGCAGCCTTTGTAATGCCACGGTCATATATGAAGTCAAAGAAAAGGTGCCCGATTCTTACTCCAAGGCCTATCTCCCAATAGTAGCACCGTTTCTTCAGCACCTCCTCGAGGTCCTGGTATATGAAATGCTTGAACTCCTGCTTGTCGTGCGCCGTGAATACGAACTTTGTCTTCGGGCCCGTGAATATGCTCATTACATATTTTCCTTCGTTTATTATGTTATACCCGACGACAATGGGCACTTGAAGGCATAGGGTAGTGAGGTTGTACGTTGTCTGGTTGGGGAGGAGCTTGCCGCCATCGCCGCTGTCGCTGCTCCTGAAGTCGAACGAATGCTTAGCAAGCCCGAGCACGCTTTCGGCCTGCACATAGAATCTGTTTCCGGCAAGCCTTATGAATGGCGAGAATGTGTAGCCTATCCTGTCGCTGTGCAGCTGGTCGCTGTCGAACTCGTATCCTTCGATGCCGAACTGAGGGCTGTTGTAAGCAATGGCCTGAAAGCCTGCCTTTGCCCCGAAGTTTATTCTTATCCGCCTTTCCCTCTCCTGTGCGCTTATGCAGCATGGAAGCAGCAGAGCGACAAGGAATGTAAGGCGTTTAATCATTGCTATCTCTTTTTTACGCTCCAGCCGAATTTGCCGATAAACTCTCCCAAGTGAAAATATTTACCGTGAGCATATACCAGCGGGTCGGCTTTCGCAAGGTCCCATTCACCGGTCTCCTCGTTGAGATACCTGTCGTCGGCCTGGACGTTCACTACTTCGGCGATGAACATGTCGTGCGAGCCAAGCGGCACTATTTGCTTGACCTTGCATTCGATGCTCAGAGGCGACTCCATTATTATCGGGGCTTTCACCTCTTTCGACGGCCCGTATGTGAGCCCGCACTCCTTCGCCTTGTCGTACTCTTTCCCTGAGCGTACTCCGCACCAGTCGGTGGCACGTGCCATGTCGGCTGTCGTTAGGTTTATGACAAACTCGCCGTTCTCCTTTATTATTGGGTATGAGTGCCTTTCGGGGCGTACCGAAATGTAGCACATGGCAGGGTTGGTGCATATTGTTCCTACCCAGGAGACAGTAAGCATGTTGTAGTTTTCGGGGCTGTCGCCGCAGGTGATGAGAACTGCCGGCAACGGGTAAATCATCGTACCCGGTTTCCAATCAATCTTCATTATTACAACAATTCTACATCGTTAATGTTTACCTCTCTTTCGCAATAACGGCATTTAAGCGTGTTCGTCTCACGGTTCGAAACGTAGAAATGAGTAGCCATAGGCTCGTTGTTGGTGATGCAGTTGAGGTTGTTGCATTTAATGAGATTGTCTATCCGGTCGGGCATCTTCACCTCACGCTTCTCAACGACTTTGTAGTCACGTATGGTGTTCAGCACCACGTTGGGGGCTACAAGGGATATCTTGTTTATCTCGTCGTCGGTAAAGAACTTGTCGGCAATTTTTATGAGTCCTTTCTTGCCGAGCTTGTTGCTGTCGAGGTTGTTTCCGATAGTGACGTTGTTGTTCATCTCCGGGATGTTCAGGAGGTTTACGACTGCAAAAAGCTTGTCGGCGGGGATGTGGTCTATAACTGTGCCGTTGCAGAGCGCCGAAACCTGCATGGCGTGTCTTTTATTGTCGTTCATGATTTTCTCTTTTTAGATTTCGATACCGAGTACGTCGCAAATTATTGCCTCACGGACATACAGTCCGTTCTGCGCCTGCTGGAAGTAGTATGCCTTTGGGTTGTCGTCCACGTCGTGGGCTATTTCGTTCACGCGGGGCAGCGGGTGAAGTATCCTCAGGTTCTCTTTGGTATTGGCGAGCATGGCGTTGGTGAGGCGGTAGCAGTTCTTGACCTTTTCATATTCCATAAGGTCGCTGAAACGCTCGCGCTGGACACGGGTCATGTAAATTATGTCGGCGTCGGCGATTACCTCCTCGTTGAATTCCGTCGTTTCCGTAAACGGGATGTTGTTCTCGTTGCAGAACTGCCTGTACTCTTCGGGCATTCTCAGCTCTTCGGGAGCTATGAAGTGGAATGTAGGGTTGAAGTGACGCATGGCATGCAGCAGCGAGTGTACCGTTCTGCCGTATTTCAGGTCGCCCACAAGGTGAATGTTAAGCCCCTCGAGCGTGCCCTGGGTCTTTTTGATAGAGTAGAGGTCGAGCATTGTCTGCGAGGGGTGCTGGTTGGCTCCGTCGCCGGCGTTGATGATGGGTACGGGCGATACCTCGCTCGCATAGCGTGCCGCGCCCTCGAGCTTGTGTCGCATGGCGATAACGTCGGCATAGCTCGACACCATCATTATAGTGTCCTTGAGCGTCTCGCCTTTTGTCGCCGAGCTCGTAGCTGCGTCGCTGAAACCTATCACGCTCGCGCCAAGACGGTTGGCTGCGGTCTCAAAACTAAGTCGTGTACGGGTTGATGGCTCAAAGAAGAGCGAGCCTACTATTTTTCCTTCGAGCAGATTGCGGTTGGGGTTTTCCTCGAATTTCTCAGCCGCTTCGAGCAGTGAGAGTATTTTCTCACGTGTCAGGTCGTTGATTGATACAAAACTTTTGTTTTTCATCGTGACAATGTTTCGGTTAAAAATTTCTTGTAAAGTTAAACAAAGATTATCGCTTAAGCAACATCTTCGTCCGATAAATCTCTCATTTTTTTTAAAATGGCCCATGAAAGCAAAGAGCGTGCGGAGATTGATGCATTTCCGGATTTTTTGTGTTATCTTTGCAAACCTATGGTTTGCCGCTCGGGCAATGCCGATGAAGTATGTAAATAACACGACTCTTGAATATGATAAAGAAGATTATTATCGCCTTGTGGGTGTTTCTCGCAGCTGTCGTTATGGGAGCGACAATGCTCTTTGTGGCCATTGCCAACGGCTGGATAGGGTATCTGCCCGAAACGAACGAGCTTGAAAACCCTAACTACAAGTTCGCTTCGCAGGTTCTTTCGGCCGACGGAAAAGAGATGGGAACATGGTCCTACAGCAAGGAAAACCGTGTGTTCGTCGATTACAAGGACCTCTCTCCCTACCTTGTAGAGGCGCTTATCGCTACCGAGGACGTACGTTTCCATAAACATTCGGGAATTGACGCAAAGTCCCTGTTGCGAGCTATCGTCAAGCGAGGCATTCTCATGCAGAAGAATGCGGGCGGCGGCAGTACCATTACCCAGCAGCTCGCCAAGCTTCTCTACTCCGAGGTGTCGGGCAGCAAGCTCGAACGCCTCTATCAGAAGCCTATCGAGTGGGTGATTGCAGTGCAGCTCGAGCGTCAGTACACCAAAGAGGAGATAATAACGCTTTATCTCAACAAATACGACTTCGGCTACAATGCCGTGGGCATCAAGAGCGCTGCGAACGTCTACTTCGGCAAGCTGCCGAGCGAGCTCAACGCCGAAGAGTCGGCGATGCTTGTCGGCATGTGCAAGAACTCGTCGCTCTACAACCCCCGCCGACGCCCCGAAAAGACTAAGGACCGCCGCAACGTGGTATTCATGCAAATGGAAAAGGCCGGTTATATAACGGCTGCCGAGAGAGACTCGCTGGCGTCGCTCGACCTTGTCATCGATTATCACCCTGCCGACCACAAAGCCGGTATAGCTACCTATTTCCGTGAGTACCTGCGTATATACATGACTGCCAAGAAGCCCGAAAAGAAGAACTACAGAGGCTGGCAGATGCAGAAGTTCTACGAAGACTCCTTGAACTGGGAGAACGACCCGCTTTTCGGCTGGTGCAACAAGAACAAGAAGGCCAACGGCGACTATTACAATATTTATACCGACGGCCTTAAGATACATACCACCATCGACTCGCGCATGCAGACATACCTCGAAGAGGCTGTCAAAGAGCATGTGGTAGAGACGCTTCAGCCGAGATTCTTCGAATCGAAGAAAGGACAGAAGACAGCTCCTTTCACCGAAGAGCTTACCGTCGCCGAGGTCGAGAAAATCATGAACAGGGCGATGAAGCAGAGCGACCGCTACCGCATTATGAAAAAGAACGGCAGCAGCGAAAGCGAGATAATAGAGGCGTTCAACACTCCGCACGACATGGAGATATTCACCTACAACGGCTCAAAGGACACCATAATGACCCCTATGGACTCGCTTAAGTATTACAAGTACTTCCTGCGTACGGGAGTCATGTCAATGGACCCGATAACAGGCGAGGTGAAAGCATATGTCGGCGGCACCAACTATTACCAGTTCAAGTACGACATGGCGGGCGTAGGCCGCCGTCAGGTAGGCTCTACAATCAAGCCCTATCTATATTCCCTTGCAATGGAGAACGGCTTCACGCCGTGTGACGAGACAAAGAATGTCGAGCAGACGCTCGTGACCGAGGACGGCAAGCTATGGAGCCCGAGAAACTCTTCACGCAACCGCTACGGCGAGACCGTGACGCTCCGTTGGGGCCTTGCGACGTCGAACAACTGGATATCGGCATATCTTATGAGCAAGCTCAACCCCTATTCGTTGAAAAAGCTTATACACCAGTTCGGTCTCTTGAACAAGGAGATATCTCCGACTCCGTCGCTGTGTCTTGGCGCATGCGATGCTTCGGTCGCCGAAATGGTCAGTGCATACACCACGTTCGTAGGCAAGGGAATACGCACCTCGCCGCTTCTTGTCACTCACATCGAGGACAACGCAGGGAACATGGTAGCGTCGTTCTCGGCCATAAAGACCGAGGTCATCAGCGAGGAGAGCTCTTATAAGATGATTGAAATGCTCCGTGGCGTCATCAACGAAGGTACCGGCGGCCGCATAAGACGTGTCTACGGCATAACAGCCGACATGGGCGGAAAGACCGGAACCACGCAGAACAACTCCGACGGCTGGTTCATGGGATTCACGCCGTCGCTTGTCACCGGCTGCTGGGTAGGCGGCGAGGAGCGTGACATCCACTTCGACAGAATGAGCGAGGGCCAGGGCGCCGCTGTGGCATTGCCTATTTACGGCCTTTACATGAACAAAGTGTATGCCGACGAGTCTCTTCCATATTCGCAGGACGAGGTCTTTGACCTTCCTAAATATTACGACCCATGCAGCAACGCTCATCTTTTCATTAACGAAGAGGAGCTCGAAGCGGCCGAAGAGAGCGAGGCTGGGCTCGGTGCCGATGAGGACGTGGAAGAAACCACCGCAGGCGGCCCCGAAGAGGAGGCTGTCAATGCGAATAGTGTAAGGAAAAGCAATAAGACCGAGGTAGAGGCGGTCGAGGATTTCTTTGAATAAGCCATGAAGCAGCCGCCCTTAATAGAGTCCGTCATAATAGAAAGCATGGCATTGCCCGAAGAGACGGTGATGCCTAACAAGAGCGTGCTTTATACCCTGCAGGGGAGCGACAAGAACATTGTCAGGCTCGAACTGCTCGTCAAGGGCGGCTATGCGGTTCAGGATATTCCCCTGCAGGCTACCTTTGTGAACAGAATGTTGCGTGAGGGTGCCGGCGACCTCTCTTCCGAGGAGATTTCCCGCAGGCTCGACTATTACGGGGCGTGGATCGAAAGCTACTCTTCGCAGAACTGTAACCACTTGACGCTCTATTGCTTGCGGAAATATTTTGAACCTTTGCTCGAACTTGTCGTGACAATGATAACCAAGCCTACGTTCCCCGAAAAGAATCTCGATGTGGTAAGGCGGAGCGGCAAGGCCGCATTCGAGGTCAATTCCCAAAAGGTCGATTCCGTTTCCCAACGTCATTTCGAAAATATGCTTTGGGGCGAGGGGCATCAGCTTGGGCACATCGTCGAAGCCGCCGATTACGATAATATTACCCGTGACAGCCTGCTCGATTACTATAAAAAAGTATATAAAAGCAGCAATCTTTCCGTTTTTCTTTCGGGCGATATTGATGAAGCGGCTATAAATTTGGTAATTAGTAAGTTAGGTGTTGGCGAATGGGGTGGTGATGATTGTTATAACAAGTTGTTCGTTACGCCTCCGGCATCGCTTTGCGTGCGTCGTGACGTCACGATGAAAGACGCTATGCAGAGCGCTGTGAAAATTGGCTTCATGGCAATGGACGTGGCCGACCCGGACTTTCATATATTCCGTTTTTTGACCGTCCTGCTTGGCGGGTACTTCGGCAGCCGCCTTATGTCGAACATACGTGAGGAGAACGGCTATACATATCATATATGGGCGGAAGTGAGCGCTTACGGCGAACGCAATGCCTTTATGATAAGCTCAGAGGTTGCCAACGAGTATGTCGAGCCGTGCATAAAGGAGATTTACAGCGAGATTGACAGCCTTTGCAACGAGCCTGTCACGGCTGCCGAGGTAGAGCATGTACGCAATTATATTCTCGGCGAAATGTGCCGGGAGTGCGAGGGGCTCACGGCAAAATCCGAGGTCTTCGTGAATACATGGCTGTCGGGAGAGCCCTTCGCATCGGCTAATGATTACCTTGAAGCGGTCAAGGCCATAACCCCCGAGGATGTCAGCAGGGTAGCCAAGAGGTGCTTCTCATCACGCAAGATGATAGAGGTCGTCGCAGGAGGGGCGTGTAAACGATTAACGTTTAACGATTAACGATTAACGATTAACGTTTAACGATTAACGTTTAACGATTAACGAGTAAAGATTAACGAGTAAAGATTAACGTTTAGCGATGAACGATATGCTTTGCTTCACTGCATTATATTAAAGTGTTTTTCCTATTTTTGACTCATAAACCGCTTTCTACTTAGAATGAAACTATTCAAATACCTTATATCTGCAATTCTGTTGCTTGGCATCTTCTCTTGCGAGGAATATAATTACTCGGACGGCGTGCTTGACACCCTGCCCCGCAAGCTGACGCTTGACAAGACGAGCGTCGAATTCGTTGAGGGCGAGAAGTCATTGACTCGCGAAGTGGTCGTTACCTCCGAGAATATCTCATGGGCGATAACAGGCGTTCCCGACTGGCTCGAGGTGTCACCCCTCGAGGGCGGCAGCGGAACGACTGCCGTCAAGCTGACAGCATCGAAGCTCCCCGTGGGCGACAAACGCAACGCTGTCATAAAATTAGAGTCATTGGTCCCGAAATTCAAGTATAGCCATGAGATAAAGGTGTCGCAAGGCGTAGACCTTGAGTTTGGGATATCAGCCACCTTGCTTAGCTTTGAGAATACCGCGGGCGAGAAAAGTATTGCGGTCACGACAAACATTTCCTGGGAAGCGGAATGCGAAGCGTCATGGGTAGTGCAGGAAAAGAGCGAAGATGGCTCTTTGATAGTGAGTGTCGAGGAAAACAAAGAGCCTGTAGTTCGAAGAACTAAAATAAATATTAAGCAATTGGACAAGGACAGCATCCTTAGTACAATCGAAATTGAACAAAGAGGCGCTCCTACATATTCCAACAGTCACGAATATATCGATTTAGGCTTGCCGAGCGGTCTGAAATGGGCAACCTGCAATGTGGGTGCAACAAGTCCCGAAGAGTACGGTGATTACTACGCTTGGGGTGAGACATCACATAAGAGCAGCTATGATGAAAACAACAGCGTCACTTATGGCGTGACTATGGGCGACATAAGTGGCGACAACCAATACGATGCTGCCCGTGCGAATTGGGGTGGTGATTGGCGTATGCCTACAGATGCAGAGTTTAAAGAATTGATAGATAACTGTGTTCTGGAGTGGATCGCATCAAATGGCATAAACGGAATAGTTGTTACCGGCAAGAACGGCAACAGCATCTTCCTTCCGGCTGCCGGTTGTAAAAGAGGTGCATCGCTCTCTAACAGTGGAGCATCCGGAGCATACTGGAGTTCTACGCCAAAGGACAATGTCGGATATTATTCTAATTGTTTTGATTTCGGCAATACTCTTAACAGCCTTCAAACTTACAAACGTGGCTACGGTATGTCTATTCGACCGGTACTTGGTGGCAGTTATTTTACAATTACAGAGAATCTGAATGCATTTGAAGCCGTAGTCGGCAGTGAGAATGTTGAGGTTTCAACAAACATATCTTGGAAAGCCGAATGTGATGCCTCTTGGGTAACTTTTGAAAAGAACGGCGACATGTCCTTGACTGTTAGTGTTGAAGAGAATGAGACTTTTGAGGAACGTACGGCGACAATTACCTTTAAAAGAGAAAGTACAGGCGATGTTTTAGGCAGTGTAAGTGTAAAACAGTCAAAGGCTACTTTTGAACTTCAACCGGTGTCGTTGGAGTTTGGCAATACCTCTTCAAATAAAACAGTTGCGGTTACTACAAACATATCTTGGGCTGCAGAATGTGATGCCTCTTGGGTAACTATTGAAAAGAACGGCGACACGTCCTTGACTGTTAGTGTTGAAGAGAATGAAGCCTTTGAGGAGCGTACGGCGACAATTATCTTTAAAAGAGAGGCTACGGGCGAAGTTTTAGGCAGTATCGAGGTCAAGCAGGCTGCGGCTGTGCCTAATATTAACGGCCATGAATATGTTGATTTGGGCTTGCCGAGCGGCATTAAATGGGCTGCATGCAATGTCGGAGCAAGCAAGCCCGAAGAGTATGGCGATTACTTCGCTTGGGGCGAGACATCGCCCAAGAGCAGCTACTCGAGCAGCAACAGCGTCACCTACGGCAAGAGCATGAGCGACATAGGCGGCGACGCTCAATACGATGCCGCCCGTGCGAACCGGGGCGGCGACTGGCGCCTGCCAACCAAAGCCGAATTCGCAGAACTCCTTAACAGCAGCAACTGCACATGGACTTGGACTACTCAGAACGGCGTGAACGGATACAAAGTGACAAGCGTAAGGAACGGCAGCAGCATTTTCCTTCCGGCTGCGGGCTACCGTGACGGTACGTCGCTCAACAACGGAGGGTCAGGCGGTTACTACTGGAGTTCGACTCCGTTCGAGAGCAATGACGGCTACTCGTACGACCTGTTCTTCTACAGTGGCCGCCACAGCACGGATTGGCACAGCCGTAACGACGGGCGAAGCGTGCGCCCTGTCTCAGAATAAGTTGAGAGTTTAGAGTTTAGAGTTGAGAGGATGTTGGCGGCACTCGCTCCTCTCTAACCGTTAATCTGATGCCGGCATTGTCGAAGGTGAACTAATAGGGCTAAGGGAGCTAAGGGCTACTAAGGGGGTTAAGGGTGACTAATGGCTATGCGGAGCAAGAGGGGCGAACACATCGGTTCGCCCCTACGGTCGTTCATCGTTAATCGTTACTCGCTAATCGTTAATCGCTAATCGTTATACGTTAGAGATCCTTCACTTCACTGCGTTCCGTTCGAGGATGACAAATGCCCCTACAGTCGTTAATCGTTAAACGTTCATCGTTAAACGTTACTCTCAACTCTAAACTCTAAACTCTCAACTTTAATACTTATCCAATTCCTTTGTGGAATAAAAAAAAAGCATTATCTTCGCAGTGGAATACCTTATATCGAATTTTGGTTAAGATTAAAGATATAACGTCAGCCCTTGAAATGTTCGCGCCTCTGCCGTTGCAAGAAGGATACGATAACGCCGGATTGCAAATTGGATTAACAGATGCGGAAGTTACAGGGGTTTTATTGTGTCTTGATGTGACCGAGGCCGTCATTGACGAAGCCGTCGCATCGGGGTGCAACCTCATTGTATCGCATCATCCTCTTATTTTCTCTCCCTTAAAAAGAATCACCGGCCGCAGTTATGTCGAACGCTGCGTGATGAAGGCTCTGCGGAACGGCGTGGCTGTATATTCGTCGCACACGAACATGGACAGCGCCAATGGCGGCGTGAACCACCGCATAGCCGAAATATTGGGCCTGGAGAATGTAAGGACGCTCGTTCCCAAAGAGGATATGTTGCTCAAGCTGTCGGTTTATGTTCCGCTCGCTTATGCTGACAGCGTACGCAAGGCTCTTTTCGATGCCGGCTGCGGCAATATCGGCAATTATGGCTCATGCAGCTTCAATGTCGAGGGTACGGGAACGTTCGAGGCCGGTGAGGGTTGTTCGCCTTTCTGCGGTAACATCGGCGAGCTGCACAAAGAGAATGAGGTACGCATAGAGACGATAATGCCGGCATACATTAAAGAGAAGGCTATTGCTGCGTTGGTTGCCGCTCACCCTTACGAAGAGCCGGCGTATGACATCTTCCCGCTGAAGAACAGCTGGGAGGGTGCAGGCTTGGGCGTCGTGGGCGACCTGCCGGCAGAGTGCGATGAGAGGGAGTTCCTGTTGCAAGTCAAGCAGATGTTCAACGTTGGCTCATTGCGTCACACGTCGCTGCTTGGCGGCAAGGTCAAGAGAGTAGCTCTGTGCGGCGGGGCAGGGGCATCGTTCGCCGCTGCGGCAATGGCAGCGGGAGCGCAGGCGTACATCACGGGCGAGGCACGCTATCATGAGCTGTTCGACTACGACGGCCGCATGCTCGTGGCGGTAATAGGGCACTACGAGAGCGAACAGTTCACTGTAGATATATTCGAGGATATAATACAAAAGGCATGCCCGCGGCTGAAAGTGATAAAGAGCGGCGTCAATACAAACCCTGTAAACTATTTATAGCGACAATATTAACTTAAACATTATAGACAATGGCAAAGAAAGATCCAGCAGATTACACAGTAGAAGAGAAGTTGAAGACGCTCTATGAACTTCAGACAATTCTTTCAGAGATTGACAAGATAAAGATTCTTCGTGGCGAGCTGCCTCTCGAGGTGAAGGACCTTGAGGACGAGATTGTAGGTCTTGGCACACGTATCGAGAACATCAACAACGATATCAAGAATATCCGCGAGAATATCGTTACCTTCCGTGAGGAGATGGAGCAGTCAAAGAGAAACATCGACAAGTACACCGAGGACCAGAACAACGTTCGCAACAACCGTGAGTTCGACCTTCTCAACAAGGAGATAGAGTATAACCGCCTCGTAATTGAGCATGATGAGAAGAAGACTAACGACGCCAAGAGACAGGAGCAGCAGAAGTGCGAAGAGCTTGAAAGAGCTACAAGCATGCTTACAGAGCGTCAGAAAGACCTTGACATGAAGAAGGCAGAGCTTGAGGATATCATCTCTGAGACAAAGGCCGAGGAGGAGAAGCTGCGCGAGCAGGCACGTGACCTCGAGCTGAACATCGAGCCGCGTCTTTTGACATCGTTCAAGAGAATACGCAAGAGCTCACGCAACGGCTTGGGTATCGTGTATGTTGAGCGTGACGCATGCGCCGGCTGCTTCAGCAAGATACCGCCACAGCGTCAGATGGACATTCGCATGAGAAAGAAAATCATCGTTTGCGAGAACTGCGGCCGTATCATGATTGACCCTGAGCTTGCAGGCGTACAGCAGGAGAAGCCGGCAGAAGCACCCGCAACAAAGCGTCGCGGCATCCGCCGTGCAGCAAAGGCTGAGTAAAGAGCGGAATAATAAAAGGTATTGTAAATGGGGGTGACTTTTGGGTCACCCTCATTATTTTGTTCACTCGCTGTTTAGCTGCAGGCAGTGCATCTCGTTAATCGCCGCCAACATTCTCTCAACTCTAAACTCTCAACCCTAAACTTTACTCGCTCATCGTTCATCGTTACACGTCATTCATAGCAGAGGTAACTTTAAAAATAATCCGGCACTGTTGAAGAGCAGAGTAAAAGATAATTGGTTAATGGTAAGTTGCAATAAGAATGAAACATTCTATCCCCTCAAACTTTGCTGGTGAGCCTTTTTTGCTACTGACCCTAATTTTCTCTTTGCTTCAGCCGGTAAGCAAGCTTTCCGTCTATTTAAATAAGGGATTGGCTTCACTTTGTTCGCCTATCCCTTTGGGGGTGTCCTGCTCAAGAAATTAGTAAACGTCTTACGCCGTTTATGCCTAATTTTCGGCTCACCAGCAAAAGTTGGGGGGCTAAGCAACTTTTTGGTTAAAACAAAAACCTCGCTGTCGCTTGTCTTATATTCTACCGCAGTCCTCAACCTTAAGCTGCCGTTTGTTACAAT
>JAFTRV010000097.1 GCA_017462065.1 Bacteroidaceae bacterium | reverse complement strand
GTAATGAGAGAAAGAACTGCTTATTGCAACAACCGGCAGCTTAAGGTTGAGGACTGCGATAGAATATAAGACAAGCGACAGCGAGGTTTTTGTTTTAACCAAAAAGTTGCTTAGCCCCCTAGACTTTGCAGGTGAGCCAAAAATTCCGGCAAACTATTGACATAAACATTGAGTGCAACCAAAAATTACTTTTCAGTTGCACTCACGTCTGCTTTTTTATGGCATGACGTCAATGACATCTGCCACTGCAAAGGTAATACAAATTTATATAATCCAATGTCTTTTTTGACATTTTTTAATTGCGATGTCACTTAAACAGAGAGTTTAATTATTTTGTATTATTTTTGTACACAAGAACTAAAAGCATGAAAACAAGACTTTATATAACCCTGCTCTTCACTGTTGTATTATGCTCGGCAAAAGCCCAGACAATTACAGAACGGGTGGAACTCACAGGCAATTATGGCAGCGGCAGCTACGCACCGATGTGGCACATGGCAGGCAGGCAAGGAGTCGCCAGCCGCGAGAACACTATGGCATACTTGCGTAATGACTTGGGAGGGAAACATTTCTTCAGCAAAAGCGGCATCGGGCTTGACTGGGGTGTCGATTTCGTCGCCGGCTATAACATGACATTCCCGGTATTCGTCCAACAGGCATACATTGACATGAGCTGGAAAGTTCTCAGGCTCTCCGTGGGGCAAAAGGAACGCTGGGGCGAACACGGTAACCATCGCCTCACCACAGGCGCCCTCACCGAGAGCGGAAACGCAAGGCCAATACCGCAAGTACGCATTGACATGCCGGAGTATTGGAACATTCCCGGCTGCAAAGGTTTCTTCGGGCTAAAAGGACATATAGCATACGGCATATTCACCGACGGAGGCTGGCAAGAAAGGTACTTTGCCGAAACATCGGTACATACTAAGAATGTACTCTACCACTCAAAGGAACTTCTCCTCCGCTTCGGTAATGAAAAGGCGTTCCCATTGACCGCAGAGATGGGAATACAGATGGTAACGCAGTTCGGCGGCAAGTGCTACAATTCAATGAATAAACCGGGGAACAACCATAACAACCCGACACGTTTCAAGGACTTTATGCTTGCGCTTATACCATTGAAAGGCGACGACGCATATGACGGCAGCGACCAAGCCAATGTCGCAGGCAATGTACTTGGCAGTTGGAAGGGCGCTATCACATGGAACGACAAGAACTGGTTGCTGCAATTATATTACGACCACGTATTCGAGGACCATTCGCAGATGTTCTGGGAATACGGGCTTTGGACCGAACAACTTGTAGGAATTCAGTTGCAACTCAAAAGGTTCAGATGGATAGAGAATGTGACACTTGAATACTTTAACCTTAAAGACCAGAGCGGGCCGATATACCATGACAGCACTGAAAAAATACCTGACCAAATAAGTTGTATTGACAACAACTATAATCACGCACGCTACGCAGGCTGGTTCAACTACGGCATGATGATTGGCACGCCATTATGCACAGCGCCGATATACAACAGCGACAAGCTGCAGATATGCTACAACAACCGTGTTGAGGCATTCCACTTCGGCATTGAGGGAACACCGCTTGAATGGTTAGGATACAGAATGCTGTTCACGCACAGCAATAACTGGGGAACGTACAGGCACCCGTTCACTGAAATAAAGCACGATACTTCGGGGCTTGTGGAACTGACGTTCAAGCCTAAAGCATTCAAAGGGTGGAACATTGCAGCTTCGTTCGCATTCGACAAAGGCGACCTGTACGGAGACAACTACGGCGGTATGCTGAGCATAAAGAAAGAGTTCGTTTTTAACTTGAAGAAGAAATGAGAAAAATAATATACATATTGCTTGCAACGGCAATGCTCGCCGCATGCCAGAAGGCAGACCACAACGGCGACCTCGGCGGAAACTGGAAACTGCTGAAGATTGAGGATTTCGCAAAGAATGAAACCATAAGCACCAAAGAGATAAAACGATTTTGGGCTATTCAGCTGAACATGATTGCCACAAGCACCGAGGAAGACCTTAATCATGGCGGAAAGGGACGCTTTCAGCACGTTGGCGACTCGCTGTTCGTGCAAATGATACAAGTACCGAAAAATGCCGAAAGTCTCGGCCTTTACAACCCCAAAGACGAACGATTTGAAATTATTCTTCTCAACAACAAAAAAATGATCCTCCGCTCAGAGTACGCACTATTGGAATTCAGGAAATTTTAGTTGAGAGTTGAGAGTATATAGTTGAGAGGAATTAGGATTTTAATATTACTATGGAATTTAATTTTGAGAAACTGGAAGTTTGGTGCAAGGCACGAATTCTTGTAAAGAACATATATATTTTAATTAAAGATTTTCCAATAGATGAGCGTTTTGCTCTTGCAGACCAAATACGTAGGGCATCAGTTTCAGTACCTTCAAACATTGCAGAGGGTTGTGCACGAACTTCACCAAAAGAGAAGGTTCATTTTTTAGAAATTGCATATGGTTCGTTAATGGAAGCATATAACCAATTATTATTGGCATGCGATTTAGAATATATTGATACTATAAGAGTCCAAAAATTAAAACCGGAGTTTGAGGAGATTGCAAAAATGATGAGCGGGATGAGACGTAATCTACTTGACCGGAAACAGAGTTGAGAGTATATAGTTGAGAGGTGAGAGTGTATAGTTGAGAGATAAAAGTTGAGAGATTAAACTCTAAACCCTAAACTCTAAACTCCAAACTCTAAACACTAAACACTAAACTCTAAACTCTAAACTCTAAACACTAAACTCTAAACACTAAACTCTAAACTCTACACTCTAAACTATCAACTCTAAACTCTATTAATCACATAAATTCCCGCTGTTGCAAGGCCGGCGGCCAGGAGATACTTCCAGTAGAAGGGCTCGCCGAGGCAGATGCACGACGTGATAGCCCCCACAACAGGAATGAGCGAGTTGAAAATAGCCACCTTGCCTACCGGATTGCAGCTCAGGAGCTTATTATAGAGTGCGAAGCCAAGCGTGGAGATTGCCACCAAAAGAGCGAGAATCACGACGCCTGTGAAAGTAACCGCCGGCAGAGAGCCGCCCATGAACAGCCCGGGCAGAACAAGCAGCACGCCGCCTACGGCGAGACTATAGCCCGTTCCCACGAAGACATCGACAAAGCGGCCCAAGCCACGTGTCATGAGCCCGGCAAAAGCCGAGCATAGAGCATTCAGAATAATCATTCCGTCGCCCATAAAGGTAAAGCTGCCGCCGACGCTGCCGCCCAGATTAAGCGCCATTATTCCGGCAAAGCCCGTTACGCATCCTATGATTTTCCTTCCCGTGAGCCTGTCGCTCTTGAAGAACATGCATGCCAACAGAACAAGCATGAACACGCCGAGAGAGTTCAGAATGGCGGCTCTTGCCCCGTCGCTGTGCGAAAGACCGATGTAGAAGAATGCGTAGTGCAACGAGGTGTTAAGCGCTGCGTAGGCAAGAATATAAAGGCTGCCGCCCTTTTTCACAGCGAAGTCACGCTTGAGCATGCGTGCCATCACAAGTATCAAAAGGCCTGCGATGCAGAAGCGTATGCCTGCGAAAAGCATCTTCGCCGCAGTCATCTGCTGCGTTATCCCGAAAGCCTCGAAGCCAAGTTTTATGAGAGGATAGGCCCAGCCCCATGCTACGGCCGCCGTCACCGCAAAGGCCGCCACCCAGAGCGGACGCTGGAATATGCTCTTTTTCTCTGTTATGCTATCCATACAAAATGTTTCAAGAAATATGCTGCGAAGTTAGCAAAAAAGGGTAAAAAGTCATACAATGGCAAACATGATGATGAGAAAAACGTTGTATAACTTATAAAAACCGGGAATTATGGCATACCTGTTAATTATGCTCGCCGTTTCGCTTGCCGTGTCGTCGGTCGGCTGGCTTTACTTCATATATTTCTTCAGCATCGGCTATGGCTTTTCGATAGCCGTGCTCGCCGTTACAATAGCAGTGGTATTCCGCACCGCAATGACACCGCCAATAGCTTTGCTGTGCGTGATACTGTTCATCTACGGAGTACGCCTCGCACTTTTCCTGCTTATAAGAGAGAGGCGTTCGCAGTCGTACAAGAAAATTCTGTACCAGCCGGGCAACACTGAGAAAAAGCCGGCTTACGTGATGCTGACGATATGGGTCTCGTGCGCCCTGCTCTATGTGGGACAGACCAGCCCCGCAACGTTCTACCTCTGCAACTCCGCACTGGGACTGCCCGTAAACGGAGCATGGGCGTGGGCAGGCGCCATCGTCGCTGCCGCAGGAACGGCGATAGAGATTATTGCCGACATGCAAAAGAACAGGGCGAAGAAGATTGCTCCGTACAAGTTTGTCAGCATGGGGCTCTACAGCCTTGTACGCTGCCCGAACTATTTCGGCGAGATACTTTTGTGGACGGGAAGCTTCATCATCTGCTTCGGCGCTTGCTGCGACGCATGGCAATGGCTCATCGCATCGCTCGGCTATGCAGGAATCATATACGTGATGTTCAGCGGAGCGAGACGGCTTGAACTGCGGCAGAAGGATATATACGGCAATAGCCGGGAGTTCAAGGAATACGCCCAAAGGACGCCCCTCATCATACCGTTCGTGCCTCTCTACAGCGTCGCCAAGCACAAATGGCTGAAAGGATAAATATACTTAGGGCTAAAGAGCTTCGACCGTGCGTGTGCGGAACGACTCGCGAGCCTTGCGGACATAGAGCCTAACAACATCGGCAGGCAGATGAGACGAGCGTACGAAATCCCTGGTCCGCTCCGGGAACTTCGCCAACGCTGTCGCCAACAGCCATGCAACGCCCATTCGCACATAGTACGGCTCAGCGCCCTGCACGCTACCCTGCTGTGCCACCTTCGGCTTGCCTTTGACGGTTACATACGCCGACTTTATGCTCCCGAAATCGAGCCTGTCGATGCGTTCAAAAACCTTATCGAGCCACTCTTCGTTGAGAAAATAACACATTGCCGCAACTACTGCGAAACGCACCTCGAACTCGTGCCCGGAGTCAAGCCAACTATCCAGGAACGCCCACAAAGCCGCCTTGTCGGCATGCGCCATCCACTTTGCGTGGGCGCAGTAGGAGTCGCACACCGCCCAATTGTCCATCACGGGCACATAGCGACCGAGCATCGCCAGCCGCTCGCCGAGCGAGCATTTTTCGAGGTTGATGAGATAGCCCCAGATAACGGTCTCCTCGTAGCAAAGGCCCTCGCTCGGCACCGCCTCGAACGCACTAACAACATCGGCTCCATTGGCACAAAATCGAAGCGTTCCGCCGGGCAGAGCGACCTCGCCACCTTCACGAGACAGCAGCTTTGCGACCTGCTTAATCTCCGGCGAATGAAGCCCAAGCACACGCCTGCCAGGCAACGCATTCACCACTCGCAAATGCCCCTCACGATAGCGTTCATCGGCCTTGAACCGCTCGCAAACCAATGGATGTAAAATATGGGTAATCATTATTATACAGTCTGTTTATTCTGCCGCCGCCAATGCCCGCCGCCCGGCA
The DNA here is from genome assembly GCA_017462065.1 of Bacteroidaceae bacterium. GTDB lineage: Bacteria > Bacteroidota > Bacteroidia > Bacteroidales > Bacteroidaceae > HGM04593. Next base: position 1,943 of record JAFTRV010000097.1, on the reverse strand, counting down.
TCGGTCATCAGGCCACGTTCTTCAAGTTCTGCGCAGCGTCGCTTGTTCAGCTCAGTCCAATGGCTGCCCTTGCGACGAGGAGAGAGACGTTGCGCCAACCGTCCGTCGGGCAGACGCTTCAAGGTTGAGTCAATCCAACCGAAACAGAGAGCCTCCTCAACCACTTCGACATACGGTATAACGCCGTGAGGCGGCTGCTTGCTGCGCGACGTTGCCACCCAGCAGGCACGCTCTGCCAAATGTTTCTCAGCAAGCCAGCGTCTTAGCTCGGCACGCTCCTTAAAATGCAACAGATTGACTATTTCCATAGTAGACGTTTATTTGATTCCTCCTCAAGCAGACGGCGTTTACGCTCAAGCCGCTCCCCCTCACGCTCGCCGTTATAACCGCCTAACGAACCGTCGCTCGCCACCACCCTATGGCATGGCACGTCGGGCACGAAAGGATTGCGTTTAAGGGCCTGTCCGACAGCCTGAGCGCTGCGGCAACCGACACGCCTCGCCAACTCGCCATAGGTTATCGTTGTGCCGGCAGGAACATCAAGCAGAGCCAAATACACCTTCCGCTGAAAGCAGGTTATCCCGGTTGCGTTCATCACCTTTTCACGTATGCTATCCATTCACCTTCTTTTTTGCAGATGCCACATGCTGTGCCCGAAGAACGGCTTTGTATCGACACGCTCAAAGCCCAATGACGAATAGAGCTTTTCGGCCTTAGGATTGCCATAATCGACCAACAGCCCGACACATTCGTGCCCCTCGGCAAAGACCTTGCCGCAGAAAGCGTCAAGAAGCCTACGCCCTATGCCAAACCCACGGAATTCGGGCAAGACAGCAAGCGAATCGAGATAGAACTCGCCCTCGCCCGTCTCATCGACGACGCTCGGCATACGGCCGGTACGCTTTTCCACAACAGCGAGAGTATTGCTTCGCAAGGCATGCAGAGTCGCCCCGTCGTACCCCACGACAGCACCCGCAAGCCTCCCGCCAACCTCGGCTATCAAAGCGTTGCGATAGCTGTACTGAGAACTTTCAAGCGAAGCGACCTCGGCAAGCACGCTTATATAATCCTTGCCACAATAGGCATGCAGAGCCTCTTCGTCGGCAATGGCCATCGCCACGACATTGGCAATGAACAGAGCATCGTCAGCTGCCGCCTGGCGTATAATTATCTCTTCCTCGTTCATAGCTTCTTCATAACCCTACAGGGATTTCCTACGGCGACGCTGTTGTCCGGGATATCCTTTACGACCACGCTTCCGCCGCCTATCACCACATTACTGCCTATCGTAACGCCCGGCATGACCTGCGCTCCGGCACCGAACCATACGTCATCGCCTACAGTTATCGGGCGGGCATACTCAAGCCCCTCGTTGCGTTCCTTCGCATTCAACGGATGGCCCGCTGTATAAAAGCCGCAGTTAGGAGCCACAAAGACATTCTTGCCAAAGGTGACTGGAGCGCCGTCAAGAATAACAAGATTATGATTAGAATAGAAATTCTCTCCAAGATGAATGTTATAGCCGTAGTCGCACCAGAAAGATGGCTCAACCGTAACATTCTCGCCGCAGTCGGCAATTATGGAACGCAGAAGAGCCTGACGCTCAGCCGCATCGTACTGCAAAGTGTTATATCGCTGGCATTTGATTTTACACTCCATACGCTCCCGCAACAGTTCGGGGTCATAATTAGCGTTGTAAATCTCGCCTTTCAGCATTTTCTCTTTTTCTGTCATGGCTTATAATTTATGCAATACAAATGTAGCACAAAAAGCCGTTATAACAAAAAAGAGATCTGAATGACTGACTATCCCTAGAAAAGGTTGACACTTTTTAGAGCGGTTAACTAATAGAGTTTACATTACAACTGAAACGGTTTACATCAGTCTCTTTGGTGAACTGTTTTAGTTTACACCTGACCTGATTCAGTTTACAGTGTCGTTTT
>JAFTRV010000096.1 GCA_017462065.1 Bacteroidaceae bacterium | reverse complement strand
GTAATGAGAGAAAGAACTGCTTATTGCAACAACCGGCAGCTTAAGGTTGAGGACTGCGATAGAATATAAGACAAGCGACAGCGAGGTTTTTGTTTTAACCAAAAAGTTGCTTAGCCCCCTAGACTTTGCAGGTGAGCCAAAGTCAATATCGATAAAGCAGATATAAAAATAATGAGAGCCGCAAAGCTCTCATTATCTTTATTGAACATCATTGTTTACTTGAACTCGTCCCAGCTCTTGACCGGCAGCTCATTAACGTCAATCTTGCAGAACGCACGGATGAAGGCGCTTGCAAGGCGAGCGTTAGTGATAAGAGGAATATTGTGGTCAATAGCCGCACGGCGTATGCGGTAGCCGTTTGTCAGCTCACGCTTCGTGTGGTTCTTTGGAATGTTGATGATAAGGTCGAAGCGGTGGTCCGCAATCATCTGCATGATATTGTTCTCCGCATTCGGGTCTTCGTCGGGCCACATCACGGCTGTCGCCTTAACGCCGTTCTCGTTCAGGAACTTGGCCGTACCGGATGTCGCATAGATATTGTAACCCTTCTGAGCAAGAACCAATGTCGATTCAAGCAGGTCGGCCTTAGACTTGGCCGCGCCCGAAGATACCATTACATTCTTCTCGGGAACACTGTAGCCTACAGCAATCATAGCGTTGAGCAATGCCTCTTCAAAGTCATCGCCAATGCAGCCTACCTCGCCTGTTGAAGACATATCAACGCCCAATACAGGGTCGGCCTGATGCAAGCGGCTGAACGAGAACTGAGAAGCCTTTACGCCTATCCAGTCAATATCAAAGGCCGACTTGTCGGGCTGGCTGTAAGGAGCGCCGAGCATGATGCGTGTAGCAGTCTCGATGAAGTTGCGTTTCAGCACCTTAGAAACGAACGGGAACGAACGTGAAGCACGCAGGTTGCACTCGATAACCTTAACCTCATTGTTCTTTGCAAGGAACTGTATGTTGAAAGGTCCTGATATATTCAGTTCCTTCGCAATGCGACGGCTGATTTTCTTAATTCTGCGCGCAGTCTCAAAGTATATCTTCTGTGCAGGGAACACAAGCGTAGCGTCACCTGAGTGAACGCCTGCGAACTCCACATGCTCAGAGATAGCGTACTCCACTACCTCACCATTCTGCGCTACAGCGTCGAACTCAATCTCCTTTGTCTCCATCATGAACTGAGAAACGACAACGGGGAATTCCTTCGACACCTCAGCCGCCATCTTTAGGAACTCCTGAAGCTCCTCTTCGTTGTAGCAGACGTTCATTGCAGCGCCTGATAGCACGTAAGAAGGACGAACAAGTACAGGATAGCCTACCTTGTCCACGAACTCCTTCATATCCTCGATGCTTGTCAGCTCTTTCCATGCGGGCTGGTCAATGCCGAGCTGGTCGAGCATAGCCGAGAACTTATGACGGTTTTCGGCACGGTCGATGCAAAGCGGCGATGTACCGAGGATAGGCACTGCCTGACGATGCAGCTTCATCGCAAGGTTGTTAGGAATCTGACCGCCAACCGATACAATCACGCCTCCGGGCTGCTCAAGGTCAATGACATCGAGCACACGCTCAAGAGAGAGTTCGTCGAAGTAGAGACGGTCGCACATGTCATAGTCAGTCGAAACGGTCTCAGGGTTATAGTTAATCATTATTGACTTGTAGCCGAGCTTGCGTGCTGTCTGGACAGCATTTACTGAGCACCAGTCGAACTCAACGGACGAACCGATACGGTATGCGCCTGAACCGAGAACGACAACCGACTTGTCATTCTTGTAGTAGGTCACGTCATAACCAGTCGTACCGTATGTCATGTAAAGATAGTTGGTAAGTTCAGGATGTTCCGAAGCTATAGTGTTGATGCGCTTTACGGCCGGGAGAATGCCAAGCTCCTTACGGCGTGCACGTACGGCGAGGTTGCCGGTCTCCATGTTCTTCTCTTCCTTAAGCACGAAGCGTGAAATCTGGAAGTCAGAGAAACCAAGCTCCTTCGCTCTGCGCAGAACCTCTGCGGGAAGCTCCTCGAGCGTGTTGTAGCCCTCAAGCACATGCTTGTAATCGACAATGTTCTTCAGCTTGCCGAGGAACCAGGGGTCAATCTTTGTAAGCTCGCTTATACGCTCTACAGTGTAACCCTCTTCGAGAGCCGATGCGATAGAGAACACACGCATGTCGGTCGGGTTCGCAAGCTCTTCGTCAAGGTTGTCGAAGTGAGTATGCTCGTTTCCTACGAAGCCGTGCATGCCCTGGCCTATCATACGCAAGCCCTTCTGGATAACCTCCTCGAAGCTGCGGCCTATAGACATTATTTCGCCTACGGACTTCATGCTTGAGCCTATCTGGCGTGACACGCCTGCGAACTTGGTCAAGTCCCAACGAGGTATCTTGCAGATAAGGTAGTCAAGCTCAGGAGCCTTGTATGCGCTGTTCGGAGTGCCCATCTCGCCAATCTCATCGAGAGTATATCCGAGGGCAATCTTTGCAGCCACGAATGCGAGAGGATAACCCGTAGCCTTAGAAGCAAGGGCGGAAGAACGGCTCAAGCGGGCATTGACCTCGATAACACGATAGTCGTTCGTTTCGGCGTTGAAAGCATACTGGATGTTACATTCGCCGACAATGCCGAGGTGACGGATAGCCTTAACGGAGATTTCCTGCATGAACTTCACCTGCTCCGGTGTCAGCGAGCATGTAGGAGCCACGACGATAGACTCTCCGGTGTGAATGCCGAGCGGGTCGAAGTTCTCCATGCTCGCCACAGTGAAGCAATGGTCGTTAGCGTCACGTATAACCTCGAACTCTATCTCCTTCCAGCCTTTCAACGACTCCTCTACAAGTATCTGGCTCGAGAAAGTGAATGCGCTCTCGGCAAGTTCCTTGAAGCTCGCCTCGTCACGGCAGATACCGCTGCCGAGACCGCCCAGAGCGTATGCTGAGCGTACCATTACCGGGAAGCCTATCTCATGAGCGGCTTTAAGGGCGTCTTCCATGCTCTCGACAGCCTGGCTCACAGGAGTCTTCATCGGTATCTCGTCGAGTTTCTTAACGAAGAGGTCACGGTCCTCGGTATACATGATAGCCTCTACCGATGTACCAAGCACCTTTACCCCGTACTTGTCAAGAATACCCTTCTGGTAGAGTTCCGTACCGCAGTTAAGAGCAGTCTGGCCTCCGAATGCAAGCAGAATGCCGTCGGGACGCTCCTTCTTTATAATCTCCTCTACATTATGTATATCTACAGGAAGAAAATAGACCTTGTCGGCGATACCCTCAGAGGTCTGGATAGTTGCGACATTGGGGTTAATAAGCACAGATTGAATACCCTCTTCACGCAAAGCCTTAAGAGCTTGTGAACCGGAATAGTCGAACTCGCCGGCCTGACCGATACGCAACGCACCGGAACCGAGCAGCAACACCTTATTCAGTTTTTCTTTCATAATATATAAAGTTTGTTATTTACTTGTAAAGATATTTTTCGTAGTGATATACAAACGCCTCGTTCACAAGACGGTTTCCGCCCGGTGTCGGGTATATACCGCTGAAGTACCAGTCGCCCAAGTGGTTAGGACATGCGTCGTGCAGGCCTTCGAGCGACTGGAACACAAGCTCCAGTTCCGCATTCAAATCGACGGGCTTGAGCAGGTCGGCAATCTTTCTTGATATTTCATCGGCTGTAAACGGATGATAGATAGCACGGGTGCAGTTCACCTGCTCCGCATCGGGTTTCTTCAGTTCCTCGACGCAAGCCCTGTAAGTCTCGTCTATAAGATGACGCTTGCCATTCTCATAGAGCAGTTCAAGAGCGGCCTTGAAAGCAACGAAGTGGTCGAACTTCTCCATGTCTATTCCGTAGTAGTCGGGATAACGTATCTGCGGGCTCGAAGATACAACGATAATCTTCTTTGGCTCAAGACGGTCAAGGATATTCAGAATACTCTGCTTCAATGTCGTACCCCTGACGATACTGTCATCGATAACGACGAGATTATCGACTTTCGGTTTTATAGTACCGTACGTGATGTCATATACGTGTGCGGCAAGGTCGTTTCTCTTGTCGCTTGTCGAGATGAACGTACGCATCTTGATATCCTTGTTCGCCACCTTTTCCTGACGCACCTTCTTTGTCACGATGGCGTTGAGTTCCTCTGCAGTGAAGCTCTTGCCTGAATTTATCTCTCTTACTTTCCATTCATCGAGATACTCCTGCATGCCCTCCACCATTCCGTAGAATGCCATCTCGGCGGTGTTGGGAATGAATGAGAAGACGGTATTGTCAAGGTCGTGACCGATAGCCTTCAGTATCTGTTCCTTAAGATTAAAGCCAAGCTGCTTTCTCTCTTTGTATATATCGCCGTCGTTTCCGCGACTGAAGTATATGCGTTCGAACGAACATGGCAAGAAGGCTTTCCGGGGTATGATAATCTCTCTTCTCAGGTCACCTCTCTTGTTCATGATGAGCGCTTCGCCCGGCTGTATCTCGATAACCTCGTCGGCTTTCAAGTTCATTGCGGTCTGCAGCGCCGCACGCTCGCTGGCAACGAGGAATATCTCGTCGTTGGCGTACCAATAGGCCGTTCTCACGCCCCAGGGGTCACGCATCACGAACATTTCGCCGCTGCCTGTCACTCCGCAGAAGACATAGCCTCCGTCGAGCATCGGAGTAGATGTGCGAAGGACATTCGCCATGTCTACACGCTCTTCGATTGTATTCGTTATATCCATGCCCTCGAGCCCCTCGGCCTCGCAATCCTTAAAGATGCGTTCCACCTCACGGTCGAGACGGTGTCCCATAAGCTCGAGCATGATATATGTGTCGGCATGCACTCTCGGATGCTGCCCATGAGATACGAGTTCATGGAACACGTCATCCACGTTCGTTATATGGAAGTTTCCGCACAGCGCGAGGTTCTTGGCTCGCCAGTTGTTACGGCGCAGGAACGGATGCACATACTGCATTCCGGTTTTTCCTGTTGCCGAATAGCGCAAGTGTCCCATATAAAGCTCGCCGGCAAAACCGAAATGACGGTATGCATAGTTCGCATTGTTCTGATACTCCTTAGGATGCGAGGATACGCCTTTGTTGGCATAATCGAACACTGCCGAAATCGCTCCGGAGCCTTCGGCTCTTTCACGGAACATATAATCTTCGCCCGGCGAAGCCTTCAGCTTCACGCAAGCGATGCCTGCACCCTGCTGACCTCGGTTATACTGCTTGTTCATCAACAAGAAAAGCTTGTTCATGCCGTATGCCCATGTGCCATACTTTTCCTGATAATAATTCAACGGCTTGCGCAGTCGAATCATAGCAACACCACATTCATGTAATAGAGGTTCCATAAAAATAAAAATATTTTCTGCTAATATACAAAAAAAGTCGTTTCAAACGAAACGACTATAATAAAACTATAAAAAATAAACATATATAACGGAACGCAAAGAGGCAAAAACGGCAGAGGAGCATTTTTTTAAGCCCTCAAACATTCGGTTTTTGTAGTTCTTGCGTTTCATAGCACCATATTTACGCTGCGAAGATACAAAAAAAACCTTACGCACGCACACATATACGCAATTATTTTTTAAAGACATGCTTGCCGAAATCGACGCCTTTCAGACGATAGTAATCAGCCTCGCCCTGCAAGCGGTTCACAAAGCTGTCGTAATTGCGTTTTTCGGCGGGCGACCACCCTGCTTCGGCAACAGCCGCAAGACGGGGAAGCATCAGGTACTGAACCACCGAAGGCTCCACCACCCATTCGGTCCAGAAATTAGCCTGGACGCCAAGATACTTGGGCTGCAAATCCTCAGCCACGCCATCCATAGGCTTGTAATTATAAACCCGCTCCACCGTCTCATGACCATAGCCCTGCGACACAGGCTCTGTCGGGAGGTCCGACTGGCGTCGGTTGATATAATACGGGATTTGCGGTGAGAGGATTGTATTCATGCCCCTTGCCGCTGCATCTTTCGCAGCGCCGTCGGCGCCTATCCACGCCATTATTGTTATGTCATTGCCAAGCGGCCCGGTGTTGCCGTGCAGAACCTCGTTCCAGAAAATGAGCTTACGCTGTTTCTCGGCAGGTTTCTGTGCGATATGCTCTTTCAGTTGCTTGTAGAAGTGTATCTGCAGGTCACGATAATTGTCCGAGCCAATCTCTTTGAGCAACGCCCGGCAATCGGCGTTCCGTTCCCACTTCCTTGTAGGACATTCATCACCGCCGAGGTGTATATATCCGAACGGGAACATTTCGGTCAGTTCGTCAATCACGTCCTTTGCGAACTGCACCGCCTTGGGGTTAGCGACATTTATGACATCGCCCGACACGCCCTGCCACAGCCACACCTCGTGACTGTTCTCGGGGTCGCATGCGAGAAATTCGGGATACGACGCCACAGCCGCCTGTGAATGGCCCGGGATGTCTACTTCGGGCACAATCTCAATGAAACGCTCTTTCGCATACTCGACAACCTCCTCAATATCATTTCTCGTATAATAGCCGCCGTAACGTATGCCGTCGGGCTTGACATCGCCCCAAGCGCATACCTTGCTGTCACGCCATGCCCCGACCTCGGTCAGTTTCGGATATTTCCTTATCTCTATTCGCCACCCCTGGTCCTCGGTCAGGTGCCAATGGAAGCGGTTCATCTTGTATGCCGCCATCACGTCGATAATCCTCTTCACCTCCTCCTTGCCGTAGAAGTGACGGCCCTCGTCAAGCATGAATCCGCGCCAGCCAAAACGGGGAGCATCGGCAATATCGACGCACGGAACGCTCCACTCCGTTACGCTCTCATCGGGCACTCCCGCCATGACGTTGCGAGGCATAAGCTGTTTCAGCGTCTGCAAAGCGTAGAAAAAGCCCGCAGCTTGCGATGCCGATACAGTGACATTGTTTTTCTTCACCGATAGCTCATAGCCCTCGGCCGGCAATCTCTCGTCGAGCAACAGAACAATACAGCAGTCCTTGCATTTTACCTTGCCCACGCTCTTATAGGCCGAAGCCTTGACCTTAACGCCCGTTGCGAGCCTTATTTCATTGACAAAATTGCCGGCAACGGCGGAAAGCCCGTCTATTTTAGGATAGCGAAGCACTGCCCCATCCTCGAGCAGGAACTTACCATCGTTCACAGCCACGCTTGCCGGCTGAGGTATCAGCGACAGCTCCTGTGCCGAAGCAGCAAAAATGAAGAGCGAGAATAACAAGAAAAGAAGCTTTCTCATAGCAATCGAATTAATGGTTTTTATTGAAAAGCGCAGCCCGCTCCTCGAGCATGGCGTAATGGCGCGGCTTTATGTTCGACGAGCATGCACGTATTCCGTTGCGTGTAGCACCGGTGGTGGCAAGGTCTATGCCGCTTATTCCATAGTAGAGAAGCTCTTTCAGAAGCTCCCCGCCGTCCATATCCTTGTAGCCTAAAGTAAAGAAGAAGCCATCGCTTACAGGCTCCTCGCCGTCGGTGTCATATACCACGTTGAAGCCGTTGCGAGTGAGTATCTCCTTTATTTTCGCCGTACGCAAGGCATACTCCTTTATATCGCCCACGAAATTGTATTCCCCGTCGCATGCGGCTTTCAGCATCGCCGCCATTGCGCATTGCGCCGAGTGCGACACGCCCGAAGAGAACGAATAGAGAAAAGCGTATGCGAACGCAGCGCCGAACTTAGGCATGCCGTAACGCAGCTTCAAGGCATCGTAGTGGCGGTTGAAAAGCGTGTCCGAAATGCATGCGAGAGCAATTCTCTGCCCGGCATAGCTGAATATCTTCGAAGCGCTCATCAGAATGATATAATTGTCGGCATAGCGCGACACGCTCGGCTGGAACGGCGGCCGGAACGGCACGCTCATGTCACGCCGGAAGTCCATCGTCATATATGCCAGGTCCTCGATGACAATCACATCGCGCTTCTTTGCCACACGCCCTATTATCTCCAGTTCCTCTTCGGTCAATGACATCCAAGTAGGATTGTTCGGCGTCGAGTAAAGCATTGCGCATATGTTACCTGCCGAGAGAGCCTCTTCGAGCTTTGCTTCAAGAGCCTTTCCACGGCATTCGGCGATGTCGAACGACGCGATGTTCACGCCTATGACCTGAGCCTGAAGCTTCTGAACTGGAAAGCCCGGGTCAATGTATAGCACCGTATTGCGTTCTGCGTCGAGCTGCGAAGCAATCATCAGCGATGCGAACGACGCCTGCATGGAGCCCACGGTCGGGATACACCCGACAGGAGATATGTCCGTGTTCACGAACGCCTTTAAGAAGCGTGACGCCTGCTCCTTAATTTCGGGAATACCGTCGATTATAGGATATACCGACGCAACGCCGCGTTGCAGAGCCTCACATTCAGCCTTTACGCCGACAGCCGACGGCGGCAGGCCCGGCACGCCCATTTCAAAGTGGATGAACTCAGTACCCGTACGCTGTTCGGCAAGGCGCACCACTGCCCCCACCTGGCGAATAGACGCTTTACGAATATCGTCTATTTCTAACTCTTTTACGATTGAGTCTATTATTTTTGAATCTACGATAGGCATTTCTTACAGGTTTTCTTCTTGAATTCGCTTCCAGCCTCTTCAGCATCCTTCTCGCTTTGGCCTTGCCGAGCATCTTCTTTGCAGCCCGAGAAATAGTTTTTCCTTTCTTCTTATATATAATGAACAGCAACAAAGGAATCATGGCTGCTTATATTTCGGTTAATGATTGAAGATATTTGCGAACAAATAATTTATTGTATAAATAGCGTTGGAACAAGGCTTGCAACGCTGTAGAACACCGGAGCTTAGTAACCTAAAAGAGTATTTCTACAGCGTTGCGTAACTCAGCTATAGTGTTTTGATAGCCATTTTAGTCTTCCATCAACTTACGATACCTCACCTTCTTCGGCTCCTCGATACCCAAACGGCGCATCTTGTTCTCCTCATAGTCGGAGTAAGAGCCCTCGAACGAGAATACATTTCCGTCGCCTTCGAAAGCGATGATATGAGTACATATGCGGTCAAGGAACCAACGGTCGTGGCTGATTACCACTGCGCAGCCCGCAAAGTTCTCGAGGCCCTCCTCGAGCGCGCGGAGAGTGTTCACGTCGATATCGTTGGTAGGCTCGTCGAGGAGAAGAACGTTGCCTCCCTCTTTAAGAGCCATAGCAAGGTGCAGACGGTTACGCTCGCCGCCGGAAAGGACGCCGCACTTCTTCTCTTGGTCGGCGCCGGCGAAGTTGAAGCGTGAAAGGTAAGCACGTACGTTTATCTCCTTGCCGCCAAGACGCATCAGCTCGTTGCCCTGGCTCATGACCTCGTAAACGCTCTTGTCGGGAAGAATATCCTTGTGGTTCTGGTCCACATAAGCGATTTTTACGGTCTCGCCCACTTCGAATGTGCCTTCATCGACAGACTCAAGCCCCATAATCATGCGGAAGAGGGTCGTCTTGCCGGCACCGTTAGGGCCTATGACGCCGACAATGCCGTTAGGAGGCAGCATGAAGTTCAGGTTGCTGAATAGATGCTTCTCGCCGAATGACTTGCCGATATTCTCGGCATTGATGACCTTATTGCCCAGGCGAGGGCCGTTAGGTATGAATATCTCAAGTTTCTCCTCACGCTCTTTCTGGTCCTCGTTAAGCATGCGTTCATATGAGTTAAGACGAGCCTTGCCCTTAGCCTGGCGGGCCTTAGGCGACATACGCACCCATTCAAGCTCACGTTCGAGAGTCTTGCGGCGCTTGCTTGCCGACTTTTCCTCCTGTTCCATACGCTTTGTCTTCTGGTCGAGCCATGAAGAGTAGTTGCCCTGCCAGGGGATACCCTCGCCACGGTCAAGCTCAAGAATCCAGCCTGCCACGTCGTCAAGGAAGTAACGGTCGTGAGTAACGGCGATTACAGTACCCTCGTACTGGTTGAGGTGCTGCTCGAGCCAGTCGATGCTTTCGGCGTCGAGGTGGTTGGTTGGCTCGTCGAGGAGAAGCACGTCGGGCTTCTGGAGCAGCAGGCGGCAGAGAGCCACACGGCGGCGTTCACCACCCGACAGGTGGTCTACGAGCTCGTCGGGAGCCGGGCAGCGCAGAGCGGCCATAGCACGCTCGAGCTTGCTGTCGAGGTTCCACGCATCGGTAGCGTCGATGATGTCCTGAAGCTCCGCCTGACGGGCGAAGAGCTGGTTCATCTTCTCCTCGTTCTCATAATACTCGGGCAGGCCGAACTTCATGTTTATCTCCTCATATTCCGCAAGAGCGTCCACTGTAGCCTGCACGCCCTCTTTAACGCACTCCATCACGGTCTTTCCGTCCTGCAGCTGAGGGTCCTGCGGCAGATAGCCTACGGAATAGCCCGGCGACCACACCACATTGCCCTGAAAGTCATTGTCGAGGCCTGCTATAATCTTCATAAGCGTAGACTTACCGGCGCCGTTCATACCCACGATGCCTATCTTAGCGCCATAGAAGAACGAAAGATATATATTCTTAAGAATCTGTTTGTTGGTCTGCTTGATAGTCTTGCTCAAGCCCACCATTGAGAAAATGATTTTTTTGTCGTCTACTGTTGCCATATAATATAATTTAATAATGTTTGTCCAAAAGGAGGCCTGCAGCCTCAAAGCATATATTCGCAGCAAATTGCAAATATACTCATTTTTCGTCACATATCATACCGCATCATCACAAAAACGCCCTAACGTGCCAACAAACCCCAAAATTGCATAAAAAGCGATAAAAGAACATTTGTTATATTTTTTTCATAAGACTAACGGCAAGGAATTTCGTTACAATCCTGTATGTTGGGCGTTTTATGTTGAGGATAGTCATATTGCATATCATTCTGGCACTGCTGCCGTCGTTGCTCGCTGCGCAGAGAGTAGGCCTTGTCATGAGCGGCGGAGGAGCCCGGGGCCTCGCTCACATCGGCGTCATAAAAGCCCTTGAAGAGAACGACATCCCAATAGACTACGTGGCAGGAACGTCAATGGGAGCCATAGTGGGAGCCCTCTACGCCATGGGCTACGCCCCCGACGAGATGATAGCCGTAATGAAGAGCGACGATTTCCAGAGGTGGTACACAGGAACAATGGACAACGAGCAGATGTACTACTTCAAGAAGAACAGAGAGATGCCCGACCTGCTCAGCATACACTTCGACTTGAAGGATTCGTTGCGTATCGTGGCGCCTGCGGCGAACATAGTGAACGCAACGCCCATGAACCTCGGCTTTCTTGAGATTTTCGCCGGTTGCACAGCCGCCTGCAAAAACGATTTCGACAGCCTTATGATACCCTTTCGTTGTGTAGCCTCCGACGTCTACAACAAAAAGGAGGTCGTCCTCTCCAAAGGCGACTTAGGCGACGCCGTGCGTGCCTCCATGAGCTACCCGTTCTTTTTCAGGCCCATCAAGCTCGACAGCGTTCTGCTCTTCGACGGCGGCATATACAACAACTTCCCCACCGATGTCATGCAGCGTGACTTCGCCCCCGACATAATCATCGGCAGCGTCGTGAGCGACAACCCCGGCATGCCCAACGAGAAGGACATAATGAGCCAGGCCGTAAACCTCATCATAGGGCACAGCGACTATTCGCTGCCCGCCGAGAAAGGGATAATACTCGACATGAAGGTGCGTGGAGTGAGCCTGCTCGACTTTCACAAGATTGACAACGTCACCGCTTTAGGCTACCGCCACGCCGCGTCGCTCATCGACTCAATAAAAAGCCGCATTCCCCGCAGAGAAGAGAGTGCCATGCTGGCAGCGCGCCGTGCGGCCTTTAAGAGACGTGTGCCGGAACTCGTATTCAACAAAGTCATAGTACACGGAGTCACCGACGAACAGAAGAAATCAATAGTACGGGAGTTCCACAAGGAGGGCGAGAGGTTCAATTACGACAAGTGCAAGAGAGGATATTACAGCCTCATGTCGAACAAGATAATCGACAACATAATCCCCCATGCCATATACAACGAAGAGGACAGCGCATACGCCCTGCGCCTCGACGTCACCATGAACCCGCCGTTCACGCTCAAGGTAGGCACGAGCCTCGCCACCGACATATCCAACCAGATATATTTCGGGCTCCATTACCGCAACCTCAACAACCATTTCAAGGAGTTCGTCCTCGACGGGCAGTTAGGGAAGGTCTACAACAACGTGCAGCTGTCGGGGCGTGTCGATTTCCTTAGCGAGATACCGCTGTCGCTGAAGCTGACAGGCTCATACTCCACCATCGACTACTACAACATGCGCTACCTCTTCTCCAAAGAGAACACAATAGCCATGAACCGCAAGAGAGAGATGTTCGCAAAGCTGAAGATAGAACTGCCCTTCCTCAACAATAAAAAAGCCGAGATTGGCATAGGCATCGCAGGCATAAAGGACGAATACATGCCTGCCGACGTCATAGATCTTAACAGCCCCCGTTTCGACATCAACACGTCGGAGCAGTTCAGTGCTTTCCTGCGTCTCGAGGGCAATACCCTCAACGCAAAGGCATTCCCCACCGAGGGAAGATACGACGCCCTGTCGGCACATTTCATCACGGGCAACGAGGCGTACCAAAGCATAGCGGACAAGAGAAGCGACGACAGCCAAAAGTCGTGGCTGCAGATAAAATACACCCGCCGCGACCACTTCAAGATAACAAAATCCTTAAGGCTCGGCACCTACCTGCAGCTCTACTATTCCACCCGCCGCCTCTCCAAGACCTACCAGGCGACGATGATGCAGGCAAGGTCGTTCACCCCCACCCTCACGAGCCTGTTCAACTACGACCCCAAGTTCAGGGCCAACCAGTACATCGCCGGCGGCGTGACGCCTATAATAAACCTCAACAGCTTCGTGCAGATACGCCCCGGCTTCTACGCTTTCCTGCCCTACAGAAGCATCATAGAGAACCCCGACGGCACAGCAAGCTACAGCCCAAAGATTTTCAGCGACTTCGAGTACATCGCCGACATAACGGCAGCCGTCAGGCTGTCGAACATATCAATAAGCGCCTTCGTGAACTACTTCAGTTCGCACAGAACAAGCGTGAACGTAGGCCTCACCCTCGGCTGGTTCATCTTCAACGAGAGATTTGTGGAGTAAATGGTTGAGAGTTGAGAGTTTAAAGTTGAGAGTTTAGAGTTTAAAGTTGAGAGTTGAGAGTTGAGAGTTTAAAGTTGAGAGTTTAGAGTTTAAAGTTTAGAGTTGAGGGTTTATCTCCCTTAGTTGCCCTTAACCCCCTTAGTAGCCCTTAGTAACCCTTAACCCCCTTAGTTGCCCTTAACCCCCTTAGTAGCCCTTAGTAACCCTTAACCCCCTTAGTTGCCCTTAACCCCCTTAGTAGCC
>JAFTRV010000095.1 GCA_017462065.1 Bacteroidaceae bacterium | reverse complement strand
ATTTGATATTACAGCCACCATTCTCTGACCCAAAGGGTCGGAGTCCCAATTGAAAATAAGATTTCCTTTGCCGGCCTCATCTTTCCAAACGGCACGCGTGCCCGGGGCATCGGCAGTGCCGAAAGTGAGTCGTACAAGCTTACCCTCAGCGGGTGTGTCGGGCACGATGTCGTCGTTGTCGTTGCAAGCGGCAAATAGTCCTGCAACAGCAGCTAATATGAATATTTTACTAATGGTTTTCATAACATTATAATATCTTTAGTTATTCCCAAAGGTTTGACTCGTTTTGCTTATCGCAACCCGCGTGGCATAAACTTCGTCTATGCTGCACGCGACCAATGGCTGCAAAACTCGCGATTTGTGTCACTCGTTTCACTTGTTCCACAAATTGCCCCAAGTTCCGCGACGTTCATGAGCGCCACCGAACTCGCTATCGTCGCTATCAGGAGCACCGCCATTGAGGCCTTTGTTCATCTCTATATATACCTTGACAACGTCAATGGTGTTTACTTCGCCGTCGCCGTTGACATCGACCTGTTCGGCGGTGACTTCTTCGCCTGCTGCGCCGAGGATATAGCTGTATATAAGGTTGGCATCGGCGGTATTTATATAGCCGTCGCGGTTCGTGTCGGCTACGGGAACCTCATTGGTCGCTGCAAAAACACTTAACAACATTGCAGAACAAAACAGAATTGTTATTATTCGTTTCATAGCTTTACTTTTTTACCGTTGATTATATTTATAACGCCTCTCTGCGGCTCGCTCAAACGTATGCCCCGAAGGTCGTAAATTTCTGCTTTCTCGTTTTTTATTTCTACTTTCTCAACTCCTGTCGGTGTGCTCTTTATTACAATGGTCTCCTCTTGGTCGGCCGAGGTGTAGCATTGGATTTCGTAATTCCGGATGCCTACAGCAAACTTGCCTGTGACGTTTATGGTGTATTCGCCGTCGTCAAGTGAGGAGAGGTCGCAATGCCATGTGCACAAGGGGGCATCGCTTGCGGTGAACGCTTCGAGTTGGGGGCTGGCGATGGAGATGAAAAGGCTATGCCCTACTATGCCCTGGGTAATACGGTGTGTTGTTGAGCCGACCAGCGGGTTAAGGGTTCCTTCGCTTATGGTCTCAAGGCCGGAGGGCAATGTTATATACAGCTCAAGCGCTGTTATCTTTGCGTCAGGGGCTGTAAGATAGAGTTCCAATGGAACATTAGAGGGGTTTTCGCAAGCCCCTGCTTTAAGATAGAGGCAGCCGGTGCTTGCAGTGTTCTCCTGAGCATTCAGCGTGAATGTGAAAAGGAGTGTCAGTAATAGCAGTATTTTCTTCATATTCATAATGGTTGTCGTTTGTTTACATATTATCTTTCAACTTTCATCGTTCAACTTTAACCCCACTTCGTGGGCTTGAACCTTGGCTACGCTCGCTGTAAAAGCTCGAGTAAACTTGGCTTTCGCTCGCTTGACACAAGCTTTCATCTTTAAACTTTAACCCCACTTCGTGGGTTTGAACCTTGGCTACGCTCGCTGTAAAAGCTCGAGTAAACTTGGCTTTCGCTCGCTTGGCACAAGCTTTCAACTTAAAAAAAACGCTACCGCATAGCACGTTGAAGTGCTGCACGATAGCGCATTATATCTTATATTTTATATCTGCCCTTAGGGGGGGGTACTTGCAAAACGTTATAATTCAATGCATTACAACGCATGCAGGCAAGCGTTGCTGTCGCTTGTCCCGGGCTGTTGCAGTATATTGTGTAATTGCCTTGCATTGTTCTTCCCTATTTGCATTATACCGTTTTAACGGCGTTAATCAATGTCTACGCCGTAAAAATAGTCAATAGGATTTGTTTTTTGCAAATGTTAAAAAGGAAAATTTTAACAGAACAGCCGCAGTTATTTTTTTTTAACTAAAACGAAGAAATTTTGGGAATATATCTATAAAAAGCCACCCCGATTATGGGGCGGCTCTACATGGTTATGGAGAAAAGCTTTGCCTACTTGGCTGTTCCTACAATCTTGGTTTCAGGCAGCTCGGCATTGCGTCTGTCCGTATTCTCGACAAGCTTTCCTGCCAGCTGAATAAAAGCCTGACCGTCGGGGCTGTCGGCCTTCATGGCAATAGGAACACCCTCGTCACCGCTCTCGCAGATGCTCTGGACAAGAGGTATCTGCCCGATAAGCGGTATGTTATATGCCTCGGCCATGCGTTTGCCGCCCTCCTTGCCGAAGATATAATATTTGTTGTTCGGCAATTCGGCAGGAGTAAACCATGCCATATTCTCTACAAGGCCGAGTATGGGCACTGCCACCTTCTCGTTGATGAACATGTTCACGCCCTTGATAGCCGCTGCGAGCGACACCTCCTGCGGCGTAGTAACGACCAACGCTCCTGTAAGGGCAAGGCATTGCACTATTGTAAGGTGTATGTCGCTTGTGCCGGGAGGCAGGTCGATGAGGAAATAGTCGAGCTCGCCCCAGTTGGCGTCGGCTATGAGCTGCTTCAGAGCGTTGCTCGCCATGCTTCCTCGCCACAGGATAGCCTGTTCGGGGTCTACGAAGAAGCCTATTGAAAGTATTTTCACGCCGAACTTCTCGATTGGCTGAATCAAGTCGCGGCCGTCGATATTCTCGCTGTAGGGACGCTCGTCCTCTACGCTGAACATCTTAGGTATCGAAGGGCCGAAGATGTCGGCGTCGAGCAGGCCTACCTTATATCCGAGACGCGCGAGAGCTATCGCAAGGTTCGCCGACACCGTAGACTTTCCTACGCCGCCCTTGCCCGATGAAACGGCTATGACATTTTTTACCTGCGGCAGGAACTTGCCCACCTCGGGACGCGCGGCCTGACGGCTGACGACCGATATGTTGCCCTCTATTTCAACCTCCTTGCCCACATACATGTGTATTGCGGCCTCGGCCGACTTCACGACAGAGCGGATGAACGGGTCGGTAGGCTTCTCGAATATCAGCGAGAAGCTCACCTTGTTGCCGTCGATGCGGATATTGTCGTCCACCATTTCTGCCTCGACAAGGTTTTTTCCGTTGCCGGGATAACGCACCTTCTCAAGCGCTTCAAGTATCAGTTTAGGATATATTGCCATAATCATTAAATAATATAATCGGCCTCGGCACGGCCTTCGGTTATGCCTTTGAAATACGCAGCCACGGCGACATGAGCAGGATGCACCTTGTAACGCTCCATCGCATCTGCGTCATCAAAGGCGCTCACCAGGACAGCATCGTAAGCCGTTCCTGCCACGCACACGTTCACGCCCACCTCAAGAGAGCGTATTTCGGATATCACCCCCACGAGGGCCTCAAGATTTTCCTTAACCCAAAGAGCATGCTGCTCCTTGCTCTTGCCGTTGGCGCCGTCGATAAAACGCCACATTACTACATGTTTGAACATAATGGTGTCATTTGCTTGTTTCCAACGAGCTGCGCTTGCTGCGGTTGTAGCTGCGGTACTCGTCGAGCTCTATCTCTACGTTCGGCTCTTCATAACACTCCTTCGCAGGAAGATTAAAGGCTAAATATTTTATTTTTATGCCTCGAGAGAGCCACTGCGACTCATAATATGTACGTATCTGAAGGGTGTCGCTCACCCGGGGCTGCCCATGCACGTCGTCAATGCACTCTACCACAGGCAGGCCGTTCACCTCGGTTATATATTTAGTATATGTAAACAGGAAGTTGCTGTCGGTTTTCAGATGCACCACTGCGTCGGGAGCAAGAATATCCCTGTAGCGTGCCAGGAAGAGTGACGACGTGAGCCTCTTGGTGAACTTCTTCATCTGCGGGTCGGGGAAAGTGAGCCATATCTCGCTCACCTCGCCCTGCTCGAACAGGCGGTCGATTATCTCGATGTTCGTACGCAGAAAGCCGACGTTCGTCAAGCCCGCCTCCTTAGCCTCGGTCGCTCCTGTCCACATGCGAGCGCCCTTAATATCAACGCCTATGAAGTTCTTGCCCGGGAAACGCTTCGCAAGAGCCACGGTATATTCGCCCCTGCCGCATCCGAGTTCAAGAACAATGGGATTGCCGTTCTTGAAGAAATCCCTGTTCCAATTGCCTCGCAACGGGAAATCGACATTGTCTATTACCGAATAGGGATGTTCGACAACGTTGTCATACGATGCCATGTCGGCAAACTTCTTCAGTTTTCCTTTACCCATAGCATCAAATGTCAAGAACAGTTACCCAACCGTACGGGTCGGCCACATCGCCATACTGGATAGCGCGCAGCTTCTCATACAGCTTAGTGCAGACAGGTCCCGGCTTGCCGTCCTGAGAGAAGACGTATGACTTGCCTGTCTCCAGGTCGTCGATACGCTCGATAGGCGAAATTACCGCCGCCGTGCCGCATGCGCCGGCCTCCTCGAACGTAGAGAGCTCCTCCTCGAGTATCGGACGCACCTCAACGTTCATGCCCATATCCTTAGCTATCTGCTGCAAGCTGCGGTTCGTTATAGAAGGGAGTATAGACGTTGAAAGCGGAGTCACATAGGTATTGTCCTTAATTCCGATGAAGTTGGCGGCTCCGCACTCGTCGATATACTTCTTCTCCTTTGCGTCGAGGTAGAACTCGCAAGAATAACCCTTCTCATGGGCCAGCTGGTTAGCGCGCAGGCTTGCCGCATAGTTGCCGCCGACCTTGTACTTGCCTGTTCCGAGAGGCGCCGAACGGTCATACTCACGTATTATGACATAGGGGTTAGTCGAGAAACCGCCCTTGAAGTAGGGACCGACGGGAGTAACGAATATAACGAAGAGATACTCCGAGGCCGGATGAACGCCTACCTGAGCGCTTGTGCCTATGAGCAGCGGACGTATATACAACGATGCGCCGCTCTCGTATGGAGGAATGTAATCCTTGTTCAATTCAACGACCTTTGTCACCATTCGGCGGAACATTTCCACGCTTACCTGAGGCATGAGAATGCCGTCGCACGTGCTTTGCAGACGCTCCGCATTGGCCTCGAGACGGAAAATCCTCACCTTGCCGTCCTTGCCACGGAAAGCCTTGAGGCCCTCGAAAGCCTCCTGACCGTAGTGCAGGCAGGTTGCCGCCATGTGCATGTTTATATATTCGTCGGAGCAGACCTCTATTTCGCCCCACGCTCCGTTGCGATAATAGCAACGTACATTGTAGTCGGTCTTTCGGTAACCGAAACCTATATTAGACCAATCCAGATTTTTCATATTCCTCTTTTATTTTTTATTCCGGCTGCGAAGTTACACAATTTGGCGGAAATAGAGAAAAAGATTATAGAATAAGATGTTTCAAAGGGCAAAATCAACTAATTCAAACGCCTTGACTCAGCCTTTCCCCCGTTAATCGTTAATCGCTAAGCGTTAATCGTTAAACTCTAAACTCTCAACTCTCAACTCTAAACTCTCAACTCTCAACTCTAAACTCTAAACTCTAAACTTTCAACTCTCAACTCTAAACTCTAAACTTTCAACTCTCAAAATCCTGCAGCAACGCCTTCACGTCCTCATCGACTTTGTAAAGTTTCGCACGGCAGAACTCCACGAGCGAGGAGGCCTCCTTCAACATTGCCGACAGTTTATCGACGTCGATGCCGCCATTCTGAACAGTTCTCATTATCTCCTCGAGACGTTGCATCGCTTGTGAATAGCTCATGTTTTCCATATCATTCATCATTTTTTACGGTTACAGTACTTGTTATTTCTCCGCCGCTCACGCTCGTCACTATTGTATCGCCTACCGCCACGCCGTCTAACGAACGCACCGCCTTTCCGTTTATACGTGTTATGCTGTAGCCGAGAGCAAGGACATGTTCGGGCGAAGCCGCATCGATGTATTTCTCATAAAGGGTGAGCCTGTGGCGCTGCTCCTGCATATACATGGCGACAGAGGAGGGCAGTTTCTGGCATGCAGCCTGCAGGCGACGCCGTTCGTTGTCAAGGAGCGTCCTTACCCCCGTAGACATCGACTGCCGCATGTCGGCAAGCCTTGCAGCCTGCCCGAGCATCGAATGTATCAGCAGCTCAGCGACCGCTGTAGGAGTCTTGACGCTCGTATGGGCAACCAAGTCAAGAACGCTCTCGTCACGCTGATGCCCTATGCCTGTTATCACCGGCAACGGGAATTGGGCGCAATTGTTTGCAAGGTCGTACGTGTCGAAGCAAGAGAGGTCGCTGACAGCACCGCCGCCACGTATTATCACCACCACGTCCCACATATCAATATCCGAGGCTATCATTTCGAGAGCGGCGATAATGCCCTGCTCCACCCCGCCGCCCTGCATAGGAGAAGGGAAGAGGCGGGTATAAAAGGCGAAGCCGTAACGGTTGTTCATGAGCTGGTCGCAGAAGTCGCCATAGCCGGCAGCCGACGATGAAGATATCACGGCGATGCGTTGCGGCAAAAGCGGGAAAGGCAGTTCCTTGTTGAGGTCTATTACCCCTTCGTCGGTCAGCCGCTTTATTACAAGCAGACGCTTGCGCGCCATGTCGCCCACCGTGTACGACGGGTCGATGTCACAAACGTCGAGCGTATATCCGTACAGTTCATGGAAATTGACAGAGACCTGCAGAAGCACCTTAAGCCCCTGCGAGAAAGGACGGCCCGTCTGCTCGAGGAAGTAGGGACGCAAAAGAGTATATATACGTGACCATATAGCGCCCCTCGCTTTAGCAATTATCTCATTGGTAGCCTCGTCACGTTCGACAAGCTCTATGTAACAATGGCCGTTCGCAGCCTCACGCACCTCGCTCAGCTCGCCCGTCACCCAATAGCGCAACGGCAAGGCTTCACTGACAGCCCTGCTCACAAGACTGTTCAACGAATAGAGGCTGAATGGCTTTTCAAGACTGTTCATCATCCTTTGGAATCCATTGGTTTATACCACGTTGCTCGGCTATAAAGGCTCCGCCGACAACCATGTTGCCGCAATAGAAGACCGCCGACTGCCCCGGAGCTATCGCCGAGACCTCATCATGCAGACGCACAAGCCAACGGCCGTCAGCGGTAGGCTGCGGAGCGTCGCACCCGACAGGACGGCTGCGGTAACGCACACGCACTGTAAGATTGCCGGGAACGCCGTCCACCCATGACGGTTCGTCGATGAGCATATAACGTGTCCGCAGTTGTTCCTCTGCTCCAAGCATTACCGTGTTCTTCGCAGGGTTTATCTTAAGCACATAAGCAGGATAGCCAAGAGCTATCCCAAGCCCCTTGCGTTGGCCTATCGTATAAAACGGGTAGCCTTTGTGCTTGCCGAGGAGACGGCCCTCGCTATCGACAAAAGAGCCGCCGCCGAAGCGTTCCTCAAGCCCCGGCACATTCTCTCGAAGAAAGTCACGGTAGTCGCCAGGAATAAAGCACACCTCCATGCTCTCGCCGGAGCCGGCTACATGGTTAAAGCCCTTTTCATCGAGGTATTTTATAACATCACGCTTATCCCAGCCCCCAAGCGGGAAGATAGCCCTCGACAGCTGCTGCTGTGTCAGCCTCCAGAGGAAATAGCTCTGATCCTTGCGGTCATCGTCACCCGTGACAATGTAATATCTCTTCTGCGGCTCCCTCAACTCTGAACTCTCAACTCTAAACTCTAAACTCTCACCTCTCAACTCTTCGCTCTCAACCCTCAACTCTTCGCTCTCAACCCTCAACTCTTCGCTCTCAACCCTCAACTCTTCACTCTCAACTCTCAACTCTAAACTCTCAACTCTCACATAATGGCCTGTGGCAATGAAAGTACAGCCGAGAGCGTCGGCCCACTCCTCGAGCAGCCGGAATTTCACGGTCGGGTTGCAGTTCACGCAAGGGTTAGGAGTGTATCCCTGAAGATAATTTTCGATGAACGGCTCAATGACCGATTTGCGGAACCTTTCACGAACATCGGCAACATGATGCTCAATGCCAAGCCTTTCGGCAAGAGCCGCGGCATTTTCGGCAGCGGAGAAGCCCGAGTCGCATGTAACGAGGGTCAGCCCCACGACACGATACCCCTGAGAAAGCAGCATGGTACAGACAGCCGTACTATCTATTCCGCCGCTCATCCCCACCAAAACGCTTTTATCTGAAGGCATATGCGATTATTGTTTTTTTCTGTCAAAAAAAATCACTATTTTTGCAATGGTGGTCTTGATTATTTGCCACCTTTGCACAAAGATATATTTTTTTCACGACCATACATCCAACAAGGCGATAATTATATTTTTTTATGAACAAAACAGGCGAAAGAAAGGTCCCGACCGAACTTGGAACAGAGAATGTAGGCAAGCTGCTTATCCAATATGCCATACCGGCAATCATTGCGCAGACAGCCGCTTCGCTCTACAACATGATTGACAGCATTTTCATAGGGCATATCCCCGACGTAGGCGCCGATGCCATTTCGGGCCTTGCCACGACATTCCCGTTCATGAACCTGTCGGCGGCGTTCGGCGCTATGGTAGGCGTGGGAGGAGCGACGCAATTGTCGGTAAGGCTGGGACAGCGCGACTACGATTCGGCAAAGACGATACTGGGCAACTTAGTGACGCTGAACATCATTGTCGGCATTCTTTTCGCAGGCGTCTCGCTGCTGTTCCTTGACGAGATTCTGTTCTTCTTCGGAGCAAGCGATACGACATTGCCTTTCGCACGCGACTTCATGAAGGTAATCCTTTTCGGAAATGTCATCACGCACCTCTATTTTGGAATAAACGCCGCCCTGAGGGCGTCGGGACATCCCAAGCAGGCCATGTACGCTACAATAATCACGGTGATAATGAACATTGTGCTTGCGCCGATATTCATATATATCCTCGGCTGGGGCATAAAAGGCGCGGCTACGGCGACGATACTCGCTCAATGCACGACGCTTGCATGGCAGATAAGGCTGCTCAGCAACCCCAACGAGCTGCTGCACCTGCAAAGAGGCATATACAAGCTCAGGAAAGACATTGTCAAGGCCATTCTCAGCATCGGCATGTCGCCGTTCTTCATAAACGCCGCCGGATGCATTGTGGTGATAATCATCAACAAGGGGCTCAGAACCTACAGCGACAACGGAGACATGTCGATAGCCGCATACGGAATAGCCAACAGAGTGCAGTTCATCTTCCTGATGATTGTACTTGGACTTACACAGGGAATGCAGCCTATTGTGGGGTACAACTACGGCGCCCGCAGGTACGACAGGGTAAGGAGAGCGCTCATGCTTACAATCTTCGGTGCCACCGTTGTCACGACCGCAGGCTTCATTATAGCGGAGTTCATGCCTGAAACGGTAGCGAGAGCATTCACCACCGAGGACAACCTCATTGAGATGTCGGCCTGGGCAATGCGCATAATGTCATTGGTCATGCCTTTCATTGGAATGCAGATTGTCACCACGAACTTTTTCCAGAGCATAGGCATGGTAAAGAAGTCGATATTCCTGTCACTTACAAGACAGGTGCTGATGCTGATACCTCTATTGATAATTCTTCCCCTTTTCATCGGAGAGAAAGGCGTATGGTACAGCATGCCCGTCTCAGACTTTATAGCGGCTCTTCTCACTATTATCATGCTTTTCATCCAGTTCAGAGAGTGGAAGAGAGACAATATGAACATTTAAGACCTTTGCGACATGAATAAATTCGTTATTTCTATCGGACGCCAGCCCGGAAGCGGCGGCAAGGAGATCGCCGAAAGACTGGCGGAACGCCTGAACATAAAGGTTTATGACAAGACCTTGCTCGAGGTAGCGGCAAGAGAGAGCGGCATTGACACGACTGTTTTCGAACAGGCCGACGAGCAGGAGGTAAGCGGCCTCTTCGGGGGCTGGTTCAGCATCCACGGCTCTATGGGCGACTACATCCCCGGCAACAACTACATGGGGAACAACAAGCTTTTCGAGATTCAGAGCGAGGCTATCAGGGACATTGCCGAGAACGAGAGCTGCATCATAGTAGGCCGCTGCGCTGAATATGTGCTAAGGGACCACCCCGCAATGCTGAGCGTATTCATAACCGCCGACTATGACGACAGAATCGAAAGAGTGATGAAGCAAGAGGGGCTTGGACAGGAGAAAGCCGCCGAGTTCATAGAGAAAAGCGACAAACGTCGCCGCTCGTACCACGACTACTACGCCACTACCCGCTGGGGCGAAGCCAAGTGCTATGACCTGTGCATAAACTCTTCACGCATGGGAGTTGAAGGAAGCGTTGAGCTATTGTACCGGTTCATCAAAGAGTACTTCGAGAAGTGAAACGCATAGGAATTATATCGGACACCCACAGCTGGTGGGACGAGAAATACGCACGCCACTTTTCGGACTGCGACGAGATTTGGCATGCGGGAGACATCGGCAGCACCCTGATAATTGACCGCTTGGAGAGTATTTGCCCCGTACGTGCCGTATACGGCAACATTGACGGGCAGGAGGCCAGGCTGAGATTCAGCGAGACTCTGCGGTTCAAGGTCGAGGAGTGCAATGTAATACTTAAGCACATCGGCGGCTACCCCGGGAAGTACGACCCGTCAATAAGGGCCCTTCTTTACAAGGAGCAACCGCAGCTGTTCGTTGCGGGGCATTCTCATATTTTAAAGGTACAGTATGACAAAGTGATAGATTGCCTGCACGTAAACCCCGGCGCTGCGGGAAAACAGGGCTGGCAACAGGTACGCACATTAATAAAATTGGCCATTGACGGCAAGAGCGTTAAAGACTTGGAGGTGATTGAATTGGCTTGATGCGAAATTTTATTTATTGGAATACATTTTTATAATATATAATTAAAGCGTACCTTTGCAGGGCTTTGGCAAAACCGGACATTGACAAAAATACTATAATGAAAAGACTATTTACACAATTCATGCTGTTGCTGTTTGTGACAACAGCGGTGGCTCAAGCCGAATACTACAGCAGCATTGACGGCACAAAGGGAGGCGCAGACCTAAAGAACGCTCTTTACAATCTTATAAAGATTCATAAGCAGATAAGCTACGGAAGCGGTTCAAGCAGCACATGGGGAGCATTCTACACTACCGACGCCGTTATCGAGAACGGCAAGAGACGCGTGCTGGACATGTATTCCGGAGAGACACGCTATTTCGGGGACAAAGGAGAGGCCATTGGTGGCATGAATATTGAGCATAGCGTTGCCAAAAGTTGGTGGGGAGGCACAAAGAACAACGCATACTGTGACCTGCATCACCTGAACCCTTCGGACCAAGATGCAAACAGCCGCAAGAGCAACTACCCGCTCGGCGAGCTTACAAGCGTAAGCTGGGACAATGGCGTGACATTTGTAGGAAAGGCAAAAATTGACGGCAGCAGCCAGAATGCCTATGAGCCCTGCGACGAATATAAGGGCGATTTCGCACGCACATTCATGTATATGTTCACCTGTTACCAGGACCTTACTTGGGAATACACTTGGATGAACTATGAGAATAGCGCCTACCCGACACTGAAGCCCTGGGCCGTGGAGCTGCTTCTCAAATGGCACGAGCAGGACCCTGTGAGCGAGAAAGAGGTAAACCGCAACAATGCAGTATATGCAGTGCAAGGGAACCGCAACCCATATATCGACTACCCGCAGTTGGCAGAGTACGTGTGGGGTGACTCGACTACCTATGTATTCCACCTGAACGGCGACGTAGAGGACGGAAGCGGCAGCATTGGCGGCGGCACCGGCGGAGACAACACCGAGATTGAGAGCGGATGGACGGAGTACATCAACGAGAACTTCGATGGCACGTCAATGGTATTCACGACCCAGGAGACGACCGGAAACTACCCCTGGGAACTGAGTACATACTACAAATTAGCTTTAGCGTCGTCCTACGACAGCGAGACAGGAACCGGCAACGACGCCGAAAGCTGGCTGATATCACCGGTAATAGACCTCTCAAAAGCCGAAGAGGCGAAAATATCTTTTGACTACGTAATACGCTATTGCCAGTCGGGCAAGGCGAGCGAATACCACCAACTGCTTATTGGCAAGGATTACAGCGGCGACGTGGAAGAGGTTGCGTGGGAAGTTATTGACTTCGGAGCAGCCGAGAACACAACAAGTTGGAGCCTGACCGAAGTTAAAGACATTGAGATACCGGCAAAATACCTGGGCGAGAAGAATGTGGCAATTGCATTCTACTACAAAGGCACAGCCACTAAATCCGGAACATTCGAAATTGACAATTTCATTCTGCAAGCCATTGAAGGAGAAGGCAACGAAGGCGGCAGCGGCGGCAATGAAGGTGACGGCAACGAAGGCGGCAGCACCGGTAATGAGGGTGACGGAAATGAAGGCGGCGGCACCGGCAATGAAGGTGACGGCAACGAAGGCAGCGGCAGTGGCAATGAGGGAACGACAGGCGGGAACAACGGCAATTTCACCGGAAACAGTTTCACGCTTGTAACAGACGCCGCACAGCTGACAGCCGGCGACTCTATAGTTATCGTATATGAGGACTACGTCATGGGAGCCTCGGCAGGCAACTACCGATACAGAACAGATGTCATGACAAGCAACGGCACAGTGACATACCTTGCAGCAGACGCCCAGAAGATTGTTCTCGAAGAGGGAGCCGTTGAAGGCACGTTCGCCCTTAACGTAGGAGACGGCTACCTTGCAGCGGTATCAACCAGCAGTAACCACTTGAAAACGGCAACAGCCGTAGATAATAACAGCAGCTGGAAGATAACCATAGGCAACGACGCCCTTGCGACAGTTCAGGCGCAGGGCGACAAGACACGCAATACCATACAGTACAATACCGGTTCTCCCCGCTTTTCATGCTACACGGGCAGCCAGAAGCCTGTAAACATCTATGCGAAGTCACCTGTAGCTACCATCGTAAGGGAGATTAAATGCGGGAACAATCTTAGCATATATTCGTTGGCTGGCGTATATGTCGGCAGGCTTGCAGAAAATGAAAGCAAGCCAAGCGGCCTTAAAAGCGGCATATACATTATCGACGGAAAGAAAATATTTGTAAAGTGATTTTAACATACTATAAAGATACAGGGGACGGCTCGGCCGTCCCCTGTATCTTTATTTATTCATGAATATTCTACTTCTGCTTTTCCAATTCTGCAGGAATGCGATATGCCGTATAAAGCTCTATCAATGCTCCGCATGTCAAAAGCAGTATCCATTCGTTGCTGCCGCAGACGAACATTGCCACACCGGCGGCAATGAACAGCACTCCCGCCAACTGCTGCTGCACGACAAGGCGGCGCAGTGTCAAGGAGGTATTGCGGGGACGCAACATAAACTGGGCCAAGGCGAACAGGACTGCGCCTGTGAGATATACATAGGCATAATACTCCGGCATGAACACTCTCGCCGCTGCGCCGAAAAGCAAGACTACCGCACCCACAATATATAATACTTTAAAAAACTTCATATTATTTCTCCTTAATTATAAAAACCTCTTCGTTCTCTTTCGTCATACCGTACTTGTCACGCGCCAGGTCCTCGATTGCGTTTATATCGCCACGATAGTCAAGCTGCGACTGCAACTTGACTATTTCGGCAGAGTCGCGCTTCATGACAGCTATCTCGCTCTCGAGTTCTGAAATTTTATGCTGATTCTTGAAGTGCATTATCACGTTCTTGTCATCGACAACGAAAATTATCAATACAAAGACGATGGTCACGGAAAGGTACTTGTGCCTTTTAACCCAACTTATAAAAGGCCTACACTGTTTGAATATATGCAATATCTTTTTCATGACACAAAGGTAGGATTTTTTGCATTAAATGCAAATATGTTGAGAGATGAGAGTTGAGAGTTGAAAGTTCAGAGTTGAGAGTTTAACGAGGAACGTGGAACGATAGGCTGCGCCTCGGGAGAAAAAATAAATAAATTTATTTTGTTCTCCTCTCGGCTTGCACTATCTTTGTAAAAATCAAAAGAATAATAGAATAATGGAAAACTATATAGTTTCGGCAAGGAAATATCGTCCCGACACTTTTGAGTCCGTTGTATCTCAGAAATCGCTCACTACAACGCTCAAGAATGCGATACAGACAGGCAAGCTTGCGCATGCATACCTCTTCTGCGGCCCTCGAGGCGTCGGCAAGACCACATGTGCCAGAATTTTCGCCAAGACAATCAACTGCCAGAACCTGACAGCCGAGGGCGAGCCTTGCAACGAGTGCGAGTCATGCCGTTCGTTCAACGAACAGCGTTCATACTCGATTTATGAGCTCGATGCGGCGAGCAACAACTCCGTAGAGGACATACGCTCTCTCAACGAGCAGGTGAGAATACCGCCGCAGGTGGGAAAATACAAGGTTTACATCATCGACGAGGTGCACATGCTCTCGCAAGCCGCTTTCAACGCATTTCTGAAAACGCTTGAGGAGCCGCCCGCGCATGCGATTTTCATCCTTGCTACAACTGAGAAGCACAAGATTATACCTACCATTCTGTCACGCTGCCAGATATATGACTTCAGCCGCATAGAGGCGAGCGACATCATAGGGCACTTGCAGAACATCGCCCAGAAGGAGGGAATACACACCGAGCACGAGGCTTTACGCATAATCGCACAGAAATCGGACGGATGCATGCGAGACGCATTGTCGCTGTTCGACCAGATGGCGAGCTTCACGCAAGGCGACCTTACATATAATAAGGTTATAGAGAGCCTTAACGTGCTTGACTATGAGTACTACTTCAGGCTGACCGAATTTATCCTCGAAGGAAAGGTGTCACAAAGCCTTCTTCTTTTCAACGAGGTCATTAACAAAGGCTTCGAGGGCAATATCTTCATAGAGGGGGCGGCTTCGCACTTCAGAGACCTGCTCGTGAACAGCGACGAGGCGACGGCTACGCTCTTCGAAGGCAGCGACGAACTGAGAAAAAGGTACATAGAGCAGGCAAAGCGATGCAGCTCCAAGATGCTGTTCAACGCCATAAAGCTTTGCAACAACTGCAGCATGAACTACCGCACAAGCCGCAACAAGAGACTGCTCGTTGAGCTGACCATGATTGAGCTTGTTCAGGCCGGCGACGGTGACAGCGAAGATGGGGGGCAACGCCCTAAGACGCTAAAACCAATTTTCAACAAGGCTGCCGGTAGCAATGCTCCGCAGCAGGAGCAGGCCAAGACAACCGCCCCGCAAGGCTCTGCCGCACAGCCTGCCATGAAAGAGCCCGCAGCGGTTCCGAGCGTACAGGCAGAGACCAAGCAGAACGTCGGCGCAGAGGCTGCAGCCGAAACGCCGCAACGCCCTACAGTAATGCAAGGAAGGCCTGCGGCGATGCAGACGCCAAAGAGAGCCGACACCAGCCTGGGAGGCATGTTCCGCCGGTCACGCAACGCCATAGAGAACGTAGCGGGAACGCAGCCCGCCCAGCCGGGCCCGCTTCCCCGG
Source organism: Bacteroidaceae bacterium (assembly GCA_017462065.1). Lineage (GTDB taxonomy): Bacteria > Bacteroidota > Bacteroidia > Bacteroidales > Bacteroidaceae > HGM04593. The sequence goes on along the minus strand of JAFTRV010000095.1, from coordinate 9,251 downwards.
CAAGCGGAGAAAGCACCCGAAGCGCAAAGCAGGGTCACGAACGAGACGCTCACTCAAGCGTGGACATCATACGCCCTTAAGCTGCCAGAGAACGAAAGGGCGCTTGCCGACAGAATGAAGATACTCACGCCGCAAATGGAGGGCGACAACGTATTCTCGATAGCTGTAGACAACCAGATGGTGGCAGAGATGTTCGAGAAAGAGGCCCCACGCATAATAAAAGGAATGAAACAGGAACTCGGCGAAGTCAGCCTCAAGCTGGTTGTCAAAGTAAACAAGGTCATTATTGAAAGGCATGTAAGCGACCCGGGCAAACAGTACGAAATACTCGCCAAGAAGAACCCGCTTGTCGAGAAGCTGAGAAAAGAACTAAGCCTTGAGCTTGCAAGGTGATTCCAGAAACAGAAATAATGGCGTTCCTTCCTTAATTGGGGAACGCCATTATTTTAATACATATTTCCATAAAAAACAAGCGTGAATGAAACTTTATTTTTGCTCTAAGAATAATTTCCAAATAAAAAAATTTATCGTCTTATATAGAATTATTCCAAATAAGAAGGGCGATTGGATTAAAAAGAGCATACACGCGCCAAAAAGCGACAAGGAGCAAAAACATGCCTTAAAAAGCCTTTTTCAAGGCTGCTCAACAAAGAGTTTTAAACAATATAAAATATTGATTATCAACGTATAAAAAAAATCACGCAAAAGAACAACCTTTACAAAACCCTAAAATATAAATCACTGATAAACAAGAGGTTATTTTATGCAAAAAAAGGAGCAACATTTTTCGACTTGTTTTTTCTTTATTATTTATAGATATTTGCATTAGAAATGGTACAACGGAGAGGCCAACACATGCGCCTCTTTTAATTTGCCTTCCTTTAAAGCATACAACAACAGCAATGAACTCAAGTTTAACGACAAAGTGGAACAAATGCTTGGAGATTATCAGCGATAATGTCCCCGAAGCAGTCTTCACTACCTGGTTTGCCGACATCAAGCCGTTAAGGTACGAAGACAACACTCTCACCATACAGGTGAAGAGCAACTTTGTCTATGAGTTCCTTGAAGGCAATTTCGTAGACCTGCTGCGCTCTACCCTTTTCAAGGTTATGGGCAACGGCACGCAGCTCATGTACAGCGTGCTTACCGACAAGGACAATAACCTCAGCATGGAGGTTAGCACAGAGAACACAAGCTGCAGAGGAACAGGCAACAGCGGGAACAGCACTCCAATGCCGATGCAGGAGGCTGTTCAGGAACTCGACTCAATGCTTATCAACCGCTACACGTTCGAGAACTACGTTGAGGGAATAAGCAACCGCTTGTCACGCTCTGTAGCGGCGAGCGTCGCCGAAAGACCGGGAAGAGCGTTCAACCCGCTCTTCATACACGGTTCGTCAGGCGTCGGAAAGACTCACCTTGTCAATGCCATTGGCGTCAAGATAAAAGAGCTGCACCCGGAGCTTCGTGTGCTCTACGTGTCGGCGCACCTTTTCCAGGTACAATATACCGACTCAATACTTCAGAAGAATTTCAATGACTTCATGAGATTCTACCAGAGCATTGACGTTCTTATCATTGACGATATTCAGGAGTTTGCCGGCCTGCAAAAGACGCAGAACGCATTCTTCCACATATTCAACCACCTGCACCTGAACGGAAAGCAGCTGATTATGACATCGGACCGCTCGCCCGCACAGCTGCAAGGCATGGAGGAGAGACTCATCACCCGTTTCAAATGGGGAATGACCGCCGAGATAGAGAAGCCCGACCTTGAGCTGCGCAAGAACATCCTTCGCTGCAAGGTACACAAAGACGGCCTGAAATTCCCCGAAGAGGTGATTTCATACATAGCAGAGCATGTCAATGCAAGCATCCGCGACCTCGAAGGCATCGTAGTGTCATTAATGGCGCACTCGACAATAAACAATGCCGATATCGACCTTAGCCTTGCACGAAGAATAGTAGGCGACTTCTCGGACTATGAAAAGAAGAGCATCACGATTGATGATATAATAAAGAAAGTCACCGACTATTACGGAGTAGAGGTCGAGGCGATAAACACCCGCTCGCGCAAACGCGAGATTGTACTTGTAAGACAGGTATCTATGTTCCTGGCAAACAAATACCTCGACATGTCCACAACAAAGATAGGACAATACATAGGCAAGAGAGACCATGCGACAGTGCTGCATGCATGCAAGACAATAACAAACCTCGCAGAGACAGACAAGCAGTTCCGCTGCGAACTGAACGAGATAGACCTCTCTTTGCAGTCACTCTAAAAATTCATGAAATTTAAAGTCAGCGATGCAAACCATCGCTGACTTTTTTTTGTTCATATGCCTGCCCCCAAAAGGAACCAGCGTGAACAGACAATCATCTTCTCAAGCCAAGCAAAATTTCTTTTTTAACAATTCGAGGCGAGCCAAAAGCTCCTCAAAAATATTTTTTGGAAAACTTTTACCTAACATTAAAAATATAAACCTTTAATAATCAATGCATTCAAAATTTTTTTGGAAAACTTTGCAATCTGTTGAGAAGTTGCCGTATTTTTATTTGGTAAATATAAATTAGATTTTTACTTTTGTACCCGCTGAATAAAAAAAACACATAACACTAAAAAATCACATCAAGTGGAAAAGAAAAGTTACTCTTACGATGATGCTTTCAAAGCATCGGTTGATTACTTCAACGGCGACGAACTCGCCGCACGTGTTTGGGTAAACAAGTACGCCATGAAGGACTCTTTCGGAACAATTTACGAGGAGTCTCCGAAGGACATGCATTGGCGCATAGCTAATGAGATTGCCCGTGTCGAGGCAAAATACGAAAACCCGATGACAGCCCGGGAGATATACGACCTTCTTGACCACTTCAAATATGTGATTCCGTCGGGAAGCCCAATGACCGGCATCGGCAACAATTTCCAGATTGCGTCGCTGTCGAACTGCTTTGTCATCGGAATGGACGGAAAGGCCGACTCATATGGCGGCATCATAAGAATTGACGAGGAGCAGGTACAGCTGATGAAGCGTCGCGGCGGCGTGGGCCATGACCTGTCGCACATACGCCCCAAAGGCTCTCCCGTAAAGAACTCGGCATTGACATCTACCGGCCTTGTTCCGTTCATGGAGCGTTACTCGAATTCGACCAGAGAGGTGGCACAGGACGGCCGCAGAGGAGCGCTCATGCTCAGCGTCTCAATCAAGCACCCCGACGCAGAGGCATTCATCGACGCAAAGATGACCGAAGGCAAAGTGACTGGCGCAAACGTTTCGGTAAAGATTGACGATGAGTTCATGAAGGCCGTTACAGACAACAAGCCATATATTCAGCAGTACCCGATAGACGCAGAGAACCCGATATACGCAAAGGAGGTTGATGCGAACGGCTTGTGGAACAAGATTATACACAATGCCTGGAAGTCGGCAGAGCCCGGCGTTCTGTTCTGGGACACCATACAGAAGGAGTCCATCCCCGACTGCTACGCAGACCTCGGCTTCGAGACCGTTTCGACCAACCCATGCGGCGAGATACCTCTCTGCCCCTACGATTCATGCCGCCTTATTGCGATAAACCTCTTCTCATATGTCGTAAACCCGTTCACGCCCGAGGCGTACTTTGACTTTGAGCTGTTCAAGGAGCATGCGAGAAAGACTCAGCGCATAATGGACGACATCATCGACCTGGAGCTTGAGAAAATCGAAGAGATACAGAAAAAGATTGAGAGCGACCCCGAGAGCGAAGAGGTTAAATGGGCCGAAGTGAACCTTTGGAAGAAGATTTACAGCAAGAGCAGCAAGGGCCGCCGTACAGGCGTCGGCATTACAGCCGAGGGCGACATGCTCGCAGCCATGGGCATGAGATACGGCAGCGAGGAGGCCATCAATTTCTCCGAAGAGGTACACAAGACATTGGCGCTTACAGCATACTCCTCATCGGTCGAGCTTGCGAAAGAGCGTGGCGCTTTTGAGATATTCGACATCGAGAGAGAGAAGAACAACCCGTTCATCAACAGGCTGCGCGAGGCCGACCCCGGGCTTTACGAGAACATGAAGAAGTACGGACGCCGCAACATCGCCTGCCTCACTATCGCTCCTACCGGCACTGTAAGCATCATGACACAGACCACGTCGGGCATAGAGCCGGTGTTCATGCCTGTATACAAAAGACGCAGGAAGGTAAACCCCAATGACCCCGAAGTACATGTAGACTTCACTGACGAGAACGGCGACACCTTCGAGGAGTACATCGTTTACCACCACAAGTTCGTCGAGTGGATGAAGAAGAGCGGCATTGACACCACAAAGAAATACTCACAAGTTGAGATAGACAATATCGTTGCACGCTCGCCGTATGCGAAAGCGACCTCAAACGACATCGACTGGGTTGCGAAGGTACAGATGCAGGGACGCATTCAGAAGTGGGTGGACCACTCTATCAGCGTGACAATCAACTTGCCGAACAATGTCGATGAGAAGTTGGTGAACGAGCTGTACATAACCGCATGGAAGTGCGGATGCAAGGGTTGCACGGTATACCGTGACGGCTCGCGTGCCGGCGTTCTTGTATCGACCGACAACAAGCAGGACAAGAAAGAGCCCGAGGCCATGAAGCCGACAATCACCGAGACCCGCCCTATCGTTCTCGAGGCAGACGTTGTACGCTTCCAGAACAACAAGGAGAAGTGGGTGGCGTTCATTGGACTCCTCAACGGCGAGCCATACGAGATATTTACCGGACAGCAGGACGACGAGGACGGCATTCCTTTGCCTAAGAACGTTACTCACGGTATCATCATCAAGCACACCAACGAGGACGGCACAAAGCGCTATGACTTCCAGTTCGAGAACAAGATTGGCTACAAGACAACAATCGAGGGACTGTCCGAGAGATTCAACCCCGAATTCTGGAACTACGCAAAGCTCATTTCGGGCGTGCTGCGTTACAAGATGCCTATCGAACAGGTCATCAAGCTCATTTCTTCGCTTGAACTTGAGTCGGACAACATCAACACATGGAAGAACGGCGTTGAGCGCGCACTGAAACGATATATTAAGGACGGCACGTCCACTGCCGAGAAATGCCCCAACTGCAAACAGCAGCTCATATTCGAAGAGGGCTGTCTGCACTGTCCCAGCTGCGGCTACTCGAAATGCGGTTGATGCCGGAGAGCACCTTCGTATAAACAATATATAAATTCCTGTTGAAGGGGGTGACTAAAAAGTCATCCTCTTCTGCAGTAAAGAAGAGAGTCATGGAAATAAGCAGATACAGCATCGGGCTTCGCAACGTACACCTATATGCGTACCACGGCGTAATGCCGCAAGAACGCCAAGTAGGCGCATGGTTCACATTGGACTTAGAGATTGGCGTCAGCGACTGCCGATGCGCAGAGGATGACAATATAGAAGATACGGTAAGCTATGCCGATGTTTATGACATTGTACGCAAGGAGATGGCTATCCCCTCTAACCTATTAGAGCATGCAGGAAAAAGAATCTGCGAAAGCATATATTCGGCATTTGAGAATGTCACGGACATTGAGATAGCCATATGCAAAGAGACGCCCCCTATGGGAGGCGACAGACTTAGCGCATGCGTTACGCTGAAGACAAAAAGATAAATCACGAAATTCCCAGCTTTGCCAGAGCCTGACGGGAAGCCTTCTGCTGGCTCTCACGCTTTGAGAAGCCGTCTCCCGTGCCGCAATGCTGCCCGTCCACATAGACCTCGCTTACAAAATAGGCACCCTCTTTGCGTAGTTCCTCGCTCACAAGCCTGAACTCCACGTTGCTGTGCCGCTTCTGCCCCCACTCGATAAGACGGCTCTTGTAGTTCTTGTCGAGCCTTACCAAAGCCTCTACGTCCAAATGGCGCGAGAAGACCCTGTCAAGCAGGAAACGGCGGCACTGCTTGTACCCCTTGTCGATATATATGGCACCGACAAGCGCCTCAAAGGCATTGCCGTACACATAGCTGTTATGCTGGTAAGGGAGGCCGCACACTGTCAAGAACTTCTCGATGCCGATATCTACGGCCAGCTCGTTAAGAGTCTCGCGACAGACAAGATTGCTGCGCGACTTGGAGAGAAAGCCCTCACGTTCCTTCTCGAAATTGGAATAAAGATAGTCCGAAATCACGGAACTCAGCACGGCGTCGCCAAGAAATTCAAGGCGTTCGTTGCAAGAGAGCTTCTTGCCTCCTGAATGTGATGACGAGCTGTGGGTCATTGCCATTATATACAGATTAATGTCGTTCGGCACATAGCCCAATATGGAATATAACAACAGATAAGACTCCCTGTCCTTATGGGACAGAAGCCTTATCTTGTCTATCGCTTTTTTGAAAATTCTATTAACTTTCAACCTTCTTAAAAGCTATGCATGCATTGTGGCCGCCAAAACCGAAAGTGTTGGAGATTGCCACATTCACGCTTCTCTTTTGCGCCTTGTTGAACGTAAAGTTCATGCCGTAGTCAATATCCGGGTCATCGTCGCCCTCTGCATGATTGATTGTAGGCGGCACAATATCGTTATTAATAGCAAGCACGGAAAACATTGCCTCCAAAGCTCCCGCTGCGCCAAGCAAGTGGCCTGTCATGGACTTTGTAGAGCTGATATTCAGTTTGTATGCATGCTCGCCGAAGAGGTTCTTGATAGCCTTTGCCTCGGCAATATCGCCTGCATAGGTGGATGTGCCGTGCACGTTGATGTAATCTACATCCTCGGGAACAAGACCCGCTTCGTCCAACGCTGCCTTCATAACATTATACGCGCCTTCTCCCTCGGGATGCGGCGACGTGATATGATATGCGTCGGCAGTAAGGCCTGTGCCTACAATTTCGGCATATATCTTGGCTCCGCGCTTGACCGCATGCTCATACTCTTCAAGAATAAGGCATGCAGCGCCCTCGCCCATGACAAAGCCGTCGCGGCTCTTGCTGAAAGGACGTGACGCGCCTTGCCGGTCGTCGTTACGTACCGACAGGGCGTGCATGGCATTGAAGCCTCCGACGCCAAGCTGGCATATTACAGCCTCGGCGCCGCCAGAAACCATAACATCGGCTCTGCCCAGACGTATCTGGTCATAAGCGTCGATAATGGCATTGGACGATGACGCACATGCAGCCGTGGTAACGTAGTTAGGCCCTTTGAAACCGTATTTAATGGATATGATTCCCGACGTCATGTCGGCAATCATCTTGGTTATAAGGAAAGGCGAGAAACGAGGACCGTTCTCCTGGTTCAGGGCATAAGCGCGTACCTCGTCTTCAAGTGCGCCCAAGCCTCCGATACCCTCTCCGAATACAACGCCGATACGGTTGCAATCCTCTTGCTCTATCACCATGCCGCTGTCATTGATAGCCTCGATAGCCGCAGCCACGCCAAAGTGCGTATCCACGTCTACCTTGCGGACATCACGGCGGTCCATTACCGATGTAGGGTCAAAATTCTTGACCTCGCAAGCGAATTGAGTCTTGAAAAGGTATGAGTCAAAATGAGTAATAGGCCCTGCACCACTTACACCATTGACTGCGTTCTCCCACGTTGTGGGAACATCATTGCCAATTGGCGAAACGGTACCAAGACCTGTTACAACAACTCTTCTAAAATTCATATAGAATAGTTATTATATAAAGGAGCGCGAGAAATTATTTCTCAGCAACCTTCTCCTCTACATATTTAACAGCATCGCCTACTGTTGCGATCTTCTCGGCCTGATCCTCTGAAATAGAGATACCGAACTCGTCCTCGATTTCCATAATCAGCTCTACTCTATCCAGTGAGTCTGCGCTCAAGTCGTTTGTAAAGTTAGCCTCTGATGTAACCTCTGATTCTGAAACACCGAATTTCTCAACGATAATAGCTTTTACTCTTGATTCAATTTCTGACATAGTTGTAATTTTTTAAGATTAAAAATCATCCGCTACAAAAATATGATAAAAATCATGAACTGCAAAGAAACAACGATTTTTTTACTATTTAGTTGCACAAAACACCTTTATTTGTGCAAAATATGCATTAAAACAGTTCTATTTTAACATTATTCTATAAGATTTTGTTTCACGACGGAGGTTGTAATTGTTACGCAGGCTCTCGAATTCCTCACATTGCTCTTTTAAATTCTTGGTATCGGCAAGGGGGGAATAGATAGCAAGCACGGCTTCACGCTCCGAAGCGGCTGTCACGACGTCGTTTTCAGGTGGCAGAAGCCTTAAGGCAGATAGCCTCTCCTTATCATGCCCCATGAAATCGAAGAAATATTCCAGCACCATTCGGGTTGCGTTCATTTTCCCCTCGGCCGAATAGCCTGCGATATGCGGCGTTGCCACAAAAGCCCTTTCGAGCAGTTCCTTGTCGATGAAAGGCTCATTCTCCCACACGTCAAGCGCCGCTGCTCCCACTCTGCCGTTCTTCAAAGCGGAAAGCAAAGCCTTATTATCGACAACCTCGCCCCTTGACGCATTTATAAGCAGCTTGCAGCGTTTTAATGAATTCATGAATTTCTCGTCGGCAAGGTGCCGGGTCGGGAACTCCCCGTCACGCTCAAGGGTTGTGTGGAAAGTTATTATGTCGCACTCTTCCGCAATTCTCTCAAGCGGTGCCAGCCCCTTTTCACCCGCAGCGGCTTTAGGCGGGTCGTTCTTAAGCACATTCATGCCGGCACGCTCGGCCCATGCGGCTACCCTTGAGCCGATCTCCCCGACCCCGACAACGCCTATCGACAACCCCTCGAGCGAGGACGCCCATGCATATATCACAGACTGGACATACTGCAACACTGCATCGGCATTGCAGCCTGCGGCGTTTTTCCACACAATGCCGGCACTCTTGCAGAACTCTTTGTCAATATGGTCGTGCCCTATTGTCGCCGTGCCTATGAAACGTACCGCCGAGCCTGCGAGCAACGCCTCGTCGCACCGTGTCCGCGTACGAACGAACATGGCGCAAGCGTCAGCCACATCGTCACTCCCGATTTCAGCACCGGGCTTTGCCAGAACAGTGTACCCGAGCGTTTCAAGCAGACCCTTTAAATATGGTATCTTTTCGTCTATGACAACCTTCATGCGAGAATAATTATCAATTAATCAATATACGAAGACATAAGTGTCCACTAAAAAATCGAAATAGTTCTTTGAAATGATTGATATTTAATTTGTTATGCAAGTTTTGTGAGCGAACGGATTTGAATTTACTTTTGCAGTCTAAATCAGACAGTTATGCTTAAAGACAAATACGTTT
>JAFTRV010000094.1 GCA_017462065.1 Bacteroidaceae bacterium | reverse complement strand
AGAATGGAACGACTAATAGATACAATAACAACCTTGCAGGAAACTATCAACGAGAAGAGCAAAACTATTCAGTTGCTCGAAGAAGAAAATCGAAAATTGAAAACCGAACTAACGGTAAAAAAAATTGGATAATATGAAAAAACGCCTTTTACTATATGCGACAATATTGCTTGCATCTTGCAGTATGTTTAGTTGCTCGGAAGATGAAGACCCCGACTGGATTGTTCATAAGGTTATCATCAATAGAAAAAGTACAAGTGCGGAGAATAGTATATTAAAGAATTGGAATGATACAATCTACAACAAGCCTGAAGAATATGTAATGGCTGAAGTAGCTTTATTTCAATCCAAGTCTGATGGCTATTATAGATATGTGGCAGAATACAGGAAATTCTAATTTATTTCCTAAAAATTGTCGCAAGAATAATAACACCTATTGAAACTTGTTGTTTTCAAAAGGATTATAAGGTTTTTATAAAAAGATTATGTATCTTCGCACGGTATGAGCAGCGGAGATTTCTTATATAACGAGTTCGGCTCTTATCTTCAGCGGCTGTTCGGCTGCAAGGTGCAGAAGATAACTATCGACGGCGGCTTCACATGCCCTAACCGTGACGGAACGAAAGGCCGCGGCGGCTGCACGTACTGCGATAACCGCACGTTCAGCCCGGCGTACTGCCACAAGCACCTGCCCGTGGCGGAGCAGATGAGAACGGGCATAGCGTTCTTTGCGCGCAAGTACCCGCAGATGCGGTATCTTGCCTATTTTCAGGCATACACTAATACGTACGACTCTCTCGAAAACCTAAAGCGTCGTTACGAAGAGGCGATAGCGGTAGAGGGGTGCGTAGGCATTGTCATAGGCACTCGTCCCGACTGCATGCCCGGCGAACTGCTCGGCTATCTTAAAGAACTCTCCGCACGCACGTTCGTGCTTGTGGAATATGGCATCGAGAGCACGTCGGACAAGACTCTTATACGCATAAACAGAGGGCACGACTATGCATGTGCGGTCGATGCCGTAAAGCGTACCGCCGCATGCGGAATTTCCGTAGGAGCACATATAATTCTCGGCTTGCCCGGAGAGGGCAGGGAGGAACTGATGCGTCAGGCGGCGGAACTCTCCAAGCTGCCATTGACGACATTGAAGCTGCACCAGCTGCAATTGATACGGGGTACCCGTATGGCCGAGGAGTATGAGGCAAGCCCTGCGGATTTCTCGCTGTTCTCTCTTTATGACTATATTGAGACGGTGGTCGATTATGTCGAACGCCTTAATCCTTCGTTTGTACTTGAACGCTTTGCCTCGCAGTCGCCTAAAGAGCTGCTTATAGCTCCCGACTGGGGGCTTAAGAACCATGAGCTTGTCGAGAAAATTAAGCGACGCATGAGAGAGCGTAATACATGGCAAGGCAGGATTTTTAACGATTAACGATGAACGATTAACGATGAACGTTTAACGAGTAAAGTTTAGAGTTTAGAGTTGAGGGTTGAGAGTAACGATTAACGAGTAACGTTTAAAGATTAACGAGTAACGATTAACGACTGTAGGAGCAAACCGGTGTGTTTGCCCGATAACGTTTAACGAGTAATGTGTAACGATGAACGAAGAGCGATGAACGAGTAATGTTTAACGATGAACGCACGAAGTCAAAGTGTACTAACAATAGTCAGTGCCGTAACTTGGTTACGGCACTGACTATTTATTTGATGTAAATTCCGTTATTACAGGAATATATACTTGAGTATGAACAGCACTGCAAGTATATACATCATTGGCGTTATCTTCTTGAATTTTCCGCAGAGCATGTTCAGCGCTACGTAGCTTATCATGCCAAGCAGAATGCCATGCGAGATGGAGTAGGTGAGGGGCATCATGATAATGCAGATGAATGCCGGGATTGACTCTGTGAAATCGTCGAAAGGTATGTTCTTCATGGGCTCGACCATGAGCAGGCCTACAAGGATAAGCACGGGCGCTGTAGCCGAAGAAGGTATTGAAAGGAACAACGGTGAGAAGAACAGGGTTATCGCAAAGCAGCATGCTACTGTAAAGGCTGTGAGTCCTGAACGTCCGCCCTGGTCTACGCCTGCAGCGCTCTCTACGTAGGTGGTAGTGGTTGATGTTCCAAGCATGGCGCCTGCGGTAGTGGCGATGGAGTCCGCCATGAACGCCGGGGTCATTCTGTGAATGCTGCCGTCCTTGTTTACAAGCTTGGCCTTTGTACAAACGCCGATAAGGGTGCCGATAGTGTCGAAGATGTCAATGAACAGGAACGTGAACACTACGACTACCATGTCGAGCGTGAAGACATGCTTCCACTCGAACTTGCAGAATATCGGCTCTATGCTTTCTGGCATTGAGATTACTCCCTTGAAGTCGGTTACTCCCATAGGGATGCCGATGAGAGTAGTGAGCAGGATGCCAAGAAGCAATGCTCCACGCACCTTCTTCGTGTAGAGGAAGCCTGTCACCATGATGCCTATTATTGTAAGCAGGGCTGTGCCTTCCGTTATCTTTCCGAGTTCGACAAGGGTGTCGGGGTTGGCTGCTATGACTCCGCCTTTCTGCAGTCCGACAAATGCGATGAAGAGTCCGATGCCGCTGCCTATGGCGTACCTGAGGTTCGTGGGGATTGCATTTACGATAGCTGTGCGAAGGTTGGTCACTGTGAGCAGAATGAATATCAAGCCTTCGATGAACACCGCTGTGATGGCGAACTGCCATGAATATCCCATGCTGTTGCATACCGTGAACACGAAGAATGCGTTAAGGCCCATGCCGGGGGCAGGGCCGAACGGCAGCTTGCCTATGAATGCCATCGCTACGCAACCTATTATGGCCGCAAGCGCCGTGGCTGTGAATACCGCTCCCATAGGCATAGGGTCCACTTTGATGGCACTGAATATGTCGGGGTTTACGGCAAGAATGTACGACATTGTAAGAAATGTCGTTATTCCGGCAAGAATCTCTGTTTTTACTGTGCTTGTGGCCGGGTCAAAGCCAAATAGTTTCTTAAGCATTTTGTCTGTTGTATTAAGTTATTGTTTGTCTTGTTAGTTGAATGTCCATTTTGCGCCTAACGCAGGCATCGCTCTAAAGCCTTTCTCTACGAAGTTGTGCGACAGCTCTACCTCTCCGCCTAAGCTCAGGTTCACTTTGTCCCAACCTTTTATCTTGTTCAGGTTTACCCAGAACTGCGGCTCGGTGACAGTGATGAACTCTGTGCCTTGCCAGGGACGCCACTCACGCCAGAAATCGATGAAACCGCTGAAGGTACACCAGCCCTTAGCGAAGTTGATGCCCCATACGCCGGTAATCTGGAAATTGTGTATCTGCGACTTGCCGGCGGTATCGACCGTTCTTGGTATAAGCTTATACATCGCCGACACCGACCATGTCTTGCTGAAGTCTTTGGAGTGCCCGGAATATGTAAGGCCTGTCAGCCATGAATTGTTGAATGAGCCTGCTGCGGTGCTTATTCCGCCATTATACTCCAGATGTACCGACAGCCAGGATACTTTGCTCTTTTGCCAGAAGTTGAGCTCACGTGATATCTCCCAATATGCGCCGCTTACTTTGGGGCTGTAGTCCATGTCTACGAAGAAGTATGTGCTTCCGCCGCCGTCGGGGCGGAACATCTCCGCTGTAGATGTAAGGCACTGGCGTTCGAAGTCGTACTGAAGCTGAATGTTCTGGGCCTTGATGTCCGCAATGCCGGCAAGCATGACGATTGTTGTCAGCAATGAGGCGAGTTTGTGTGTTGTTTTCATAGTAGTGCGGGGTGTGGTTATTTATTTGATATGCTGCTTTCGATGTATCGGATGATTTCCTCAGTCTCGCTTGGATGAAACCATTTTATATCTTCGTCTTTCCTGTACCATGTCGTCTGCTTGCGGGAGTAGATGCGTGTGTTCTGCTTTATCTTCTCAATGGCAAAGTCAAGCGTCCATTCGCCGTCGAGGTACTTGAATATCTCTTTGTAGCCGACCGTGTTCAGCGAATTGTGGCTCTTGAGGTGCGTGAACCGCTTCACCTCCTCAACGAGCCCCTGTTCTATCATCGTGTCCACTCTTCGGTTGATGCGTTCGTACAGCTCCTCGCGCCGGCGTTGCAGGCCTACCTTAATTATATTGAAAGGACGCTCCTTGGCGGTGCGTTGGCGGAACGAGCTGTAAGGCTTCCCTGTCATGTAGCATATCTCGAGCGCATGCATTACACGCTTGGGGTTTTTGATGTCCGCCTCGTTATAGTATTCAGGGTCAAGAAGGCGCAACTCTTTTGCCAGCTGCTCGAGCCCCTCTTTCTCGTACTTGGCAAGCACCATCGCCCTTGTCTCGTCATCGACCGTAGGGATGTCGTCAATGCCTTTGCACACGGCGTCGATATACATCATAGAGCCACCCGACATTAGCATTGTCGGATGGCTTTTGAACTCCTCTTCGAGCAGTGACAGCACTTCGGCCTCGTATCGCGCGGCGCTGTAGTAATCGCCCGGACTAAGGTTGGCAACGAAGTAGTGCCTGCTTTGCGACAGCTCCTCTTTTCCCGGCATGGCGGTTCCTATCTCCATGCCTTTATACATCTGCCTGGAGTCGGCCGAGATTATGGGACAGCCGAAATGCTTGGCTATGGCAAGGCTCGTGTCGGTCTTCCCGACAGCGGTAGGGCCTATGAGTACAACAAGCGAATTCATCTGTCCTTTTCCTTATATAATTAATAAAGGTCGCTCGAGTAGTCCGTGTCGGCTATCTCGTTAATGTCAAAGCCGTCAAGGTCGATATCGTCGTCGTTGTAGTCGTCGCTGCCGTAGAAGTCTTCGTTGAAGTCCTCGCTGTCGGCGACTGGCGTTACCACCGGCTTGCTGAGCAGCTCGTCGATGTTAAGCACCTGAACGGGAGGCTCTCCGCTTGACTTGACGCATGTGGCCTCGTCAATGCTCTTGCCGAACTCTATCTTGCTCAGCTCCATGAAGAACGAACGGTCGCCGAGAGGGTCGAAGACGTACATGAGTCTCTGTTTCTCCTCTTCTACAAGATCGCCGATAACGGTATCCGCCATTACGTAGTTCTCCTCCTCAGACATGCCGCCCATGTCGTCACGTGTTATCTCTTTCTCCTTTATCCAGTTGTCGGTGCAGATAAAGAACGATGTCATCTGGTCGTCGGGGTAGTTCACCGACTTGAGAATGGCGTTGTGAAGGTCAAGGAATGTGGCGTCTGAGTCAATCTCAATGTCTCTTCTGAAGTTATCAACTTCGTCCGAAAGAATTCTGAATTTGTATATCATGATTATTCTGTGTTATCTAATTATACCTCTCTTTGATGTCTCTTCGGTAAAGCGGACGATATATTCAACCTCGGGAAGCATCGTCACGCTCTCTTTGATTCGGGCAAGGGCTGTCGATACTATTGTTCCGCTCTCGTATATATGACGGTAGGCCTCGTGTATGCATTTTATCGTCTCGTTGCTGAAGCCTTTGCGACGAAGGCCTACAATATTGAGACCGCAATATCTTGCAGGCTCGCGGCCTACTATAATGTAAGGTGGCACATCCTTGTTTATGCGGCTGCCGCCCTGAATCATTACATGGCTGCCGATGTAGCTGAACTGGTGAACAAGTACGCATGCGCTGAGTATTGCGTTGTCGTGTATGACAACCTCGCCGGCAATCTTCGTTGAGTTGCCAATCACGCAGCCACTGCCTATCACGCAGTCGTGGCCTACGTGGCAGTTCTCCATGAAGAGATTGCCGCTGCCGATAACTGTCCTGCCCTTTGAGGCTGTGCCTCTGTTCAAGGTCACGTTCTCACGGATAAGGTTGTTGTCGCCGATTTCGAGCGTGGTCTCCTCGCCGGCAAACTTAAGGTCCTGCGGTATGCCGCCTACTACGGCACCATGAAAAACTTTGTTGTTGTTGCCCATGCGTGTTCCGCTCAACACCGATGAGTGTGCCATTATGTGGCAGTTGTCGCCTATGACGACATTGTCGTCAATGATAACAAACGGCTCTACGATGCAGTTCTCTCCAATCTTAGCGCCAGGGTGGATTTGTGCCAATGGACTAATCATATATCTCTCTGTTTTAATCTTTGTTCTTTATTATCTGCCCTACGAACTGCGCCTCGGCGACAAGCTTCTCGCCTACGAATACGTATCCTTTCATCATTGAGATGCCGTGACGCAAGGCGCCGGGCTGTTCGACCTTGAACACCATAGTGTCGCCGGGGACAACTTTCTTGTGGAAAGCGATTTTGTCTATCTTAAGGAAATATGTGGAATATTTCGTCGGGTCGTCGAGCATGTTCAGCACAAGCAGAGCGCCGCATTGCGACATGGCCTCCACGATAAGCACGCCGGGCATTACCGGCTCGTCGGGGAAGTGCCCCTGGAAGAACGTCTCGTTGAACGTCACGTTCTTTGTGCCGACGATGTAGTTGGAGCCAAGCTCAATAACCTTATCGACAAGGAGCATGGGGCTGCGGTGGGGCAGCAGCTCTTTTATCCTTTTTATGTCCATTACGGGCTCACGGTTGGGGTCGTATATGGGAGCTTGTATCTGATGCTCTCGTATTACCTTGCGCATGGCCCTCGCGAACTTGTTGTTGATGGTGTGGCCGGGGCATGTGGCGATGATGCGTCCCTGCAGAGGCTTGCCTATGAGGGCAAGGTCGCCGATGATGTCGAGCAGCTTGTGGCGTGCAGGCTCGTTGTTCCATACAAGGGGCTTGTGATTGAGATAGCCGAGCTTCTTGGCGTCCATGCGAGGAACGCCGAGAATGTCGGTGAGCTGGTCATATTTCTCCTGAGGCATCTCACGCTCGTATATCACAATGGCGTTGTCGAGGTCGCCGCCTTTTATGAGACCAAGATTGAGCAACGATTCGAGCTCACGGACAAAGACGAACGTACGGCTCGACGCTATCTCGCTCTTGAAGTCGTCCATGTCCTCAAGCGTAGCGTACTGGTTGAAGAGTATGTCGCTGTCGTAATGGATAAGCACGTTAAGGCTGAACTTCTCGTCGGGCAGGATTATAATGGAGTGCCCTGTTCTCTCGTCCTTGATTTCAATCTTTGACTTGATTACAAATACATCTTTCTCGCTGTTCTGCTCTTTTGTCCCGATGCGCTCGATATTCTCGACGTAATTCTTGGCACTGCCGTCGAGAATGGGGAATTCGGGGCCGTTCACCTGCATGAGGCAGTTGTCAATGCCAAGAGCGAAGAGGGCGGCGAGAGCATGCTCGACAGTGCTTACACGAACATCGCCCTTTGAGAGGACGGTGCCTCGGGTCGTCTCGGTCACGTTCTCGGCGACAGCATCGATTATGGGCTCGCCGGGGAGGTCTATTCGCTGTATCTTGTATCCGTAGTTCTCTGGGGCAGGGTTGAATGTCACAGTAAGGTTAAGGCCTGTGTGCAAGCCCTTTCCGTAAAGCGAGAAGCTGCCGTTGAGTGTCTTTTGCTTATTCATGAATATATTATTTGTTCTTCAGTGTCTCAATCTCTTTTGTCAATTCCTTAATCTTGTTTGCCATTTCGGGCAGGCGTTTCACGTATGCTGCCGCTTTCATGAACTCCTTTGCGTTCATCGCAGGCGTGCCGAGCATGGTCTCTCCGCCCTTGATGTTGCCTATTGTGCCGCATTGAGGACCGATGGTGGCACGGTCGCCTATCGTGCTGTGACCTGATATGCCTGCCTGACCTCCGAAAACGCACCATTCGCCGATTTTAGTGGTGCCCGCCACGGCCGACTGAGCTGCCATTACGGTGTTGCTGCCGACCTCGCAGTTGTGCGCTATCTGTATAAGGTTGTCAAGCTTCACGCCGCTGTGTATCACGGTGGTGCCCATAGTGGCACGGTCAATGCATGTGTTCGCTCCAACCTCTACGTTGTCTTCAAGCACGACGATGCCAATCTGGGGTATCTTTTCGTAGCCGTCTGCAGTAGGGGCGAAGCCGAATCCCTCGGCTCCTATGACTGAGCCGCTGTGCAGAATGCAACTGTTTCCTATGCGGCAATCGTGGTACACTGTCACGTGGGCGTACAGAATGCAGCCGTCTCCTATGCGGCAACCATCGCCTACGGACACTCCGTCATGAATGGAACATCCGTCGCCGATAACGCATCCTTCGCCTATCACCGCAAACGGGCCTATGTAGCAGTTCTCGCCAATCCGCGCCGATGCGGCAATGGATGCGAGCGAGCTTATCCCTGTTTTCTTTGGCTTGCTCGCTTCGTACACGGTCATTAGCTTGGCAAGGCTCTCGTAAGCGTTGTCTACTTTTATCAGGGTGGTCTTCAGCTCCTTTTCGGGCTTGAAGTCACGGTTCACAAGGACCGCCGAAGAGGCGGTCTCGTAGATGTATCGTGTGTACTTGGGGTTTGCGAGAAACGACAAAGCGCCCTCCACGCCTTCTTCGATCTTTGCGAACGTGTATATCTCAGCATTCTCATTGCCGACAACCTCTCCATTGACATACGAGGCAATTTGTTTGGCTGTGAATATCATATTGAAATTATTTAAGCATCAATTTTATGCGAAGATAATTAAACCCTGACAATACGAGTTGCGGTTTTGAATATTTTACAATAAATTATATTATGTTATAAAACGCCTCTCTTTTTCAGCTCCGCCTCCATCTGCATCTGGTAGTCGCGTGCTTTCTCGGCTGCGACTGCCGCAAAGTTCTCGCTGCTGTCAGCGAAGATGATTGCACGGCTGGCGTTTACGAGCAGGCCGCACTCGTCGTTCATGCCGTATTTGCATACCTCTTCGAGAGAGCCGCCCTGCGCTCCTACTCCGGGAACGAGAAGGAAGTGGTTGGGGACAATTCTGCGGACATTCTCGAACGACTTGCCCTGTGTAGCGCCAACGACGTACATCATGTTCTCCTCGCTGCCCCAGTTGCGTGATGTCTGAAGCACCTTCTCGAACAGCATTGTTCCGTTCTCGTCTTTTGTGAGCTGGAAGTCGTGAGAGCCAGGGTTAGAGGTGAGGGCAAGAACGATTACCCAGCTGCCCTCGTATGCAAGGAAAGGCTTGACGCTGTCCTCGCCCATGTAGGGGGCAACTGTTATTGAATCGACCTTCATCTCCTCGAAGAACGAGCGCGCGTAAAGTGACGAGGTGTTGCCGATGTCGCCGCGCTTAGCGTCTGCGATTATGAATATTTCGGGGTAGTTCTCCTTTATGTAGTTTACGGTCTTTTCAAAGCTTATCCAGCCCTTTACTCCGCAAGCCTCGTAGAAGGCAAGGTTCGGCTTGTAGGCTACCGTGTACTGTGCTGTGGCGTCGATGATGGCCTTGTTGAATTCAAACACTGCGTCATCGTTGTCCCGAAGGTGTGCGGGCAGCTTCTTGATATCGCTGTCGAGTCCTACGCAAAGGAATGAACGTTTCTCTTTAATCTGTTTTACAAGTTCCTCTCTATTCATAATATATGTTTTATTGTTATAAATCCTGCTCTTTCATCCTCTCGGCGTTCTCGGCTATAATCAGGTGGTCGATGCAGTCCTGAATGTCGCCGTTCACGAATGCCGCAAGGTTGTATATCGTGTAATTTATGCGGTGGTCCGTTATGCGTCCCTGAGGGTAGTTGTATGTCCTTATCTTGGCGGAGCGGTCGCCTGTCGATACCATGGTCTTGCGTTTGCTGGCTATGTCGTCGGCGTATCGCTGGTGCTCTCTGTCGTATATCATGGTGCGCAAGCGTGCGAGCGCCCGCTCTTTGTTCTTGGGCTGGTCGCGTGTCTCGGTGCACTCGATGAGTATCTCTTCGACCTGGTTGGTCTCGGGGTTGAGCCAGGGGTATCTCAGTCGTACTCCCGATTCCACTTTGTTTACGTTCTGGCCGCCGGCTCCGCTTGAACGGAAAGTGTCCCATTTTATGGCGCTCTCGGTTATCTCCACATCGAAAGCCTCGGCCTCGGGAAGCACGGCGACCGACGCCGCCGACGTGTGGACGCGGCCTTGCGTCTCTGTCGCCGGGACACGCTGGACACGGTGTACTCCCGACTCGTATTTCAATGTGCCGTAAACCTTTTCGCCGCTTACGGTGCAAATAATCTCCTTGAAACCGCCCGAAGTGCCTTCGCTACAGCTCGACACTTCAAGCCTCCAGCCTTTGCTCTCGCAATACTTGCTGTACATGCGGAACAGGTCGCCCGCAAAGATGGCCGCCTCGTCGCCGCCGGTGCCGCCTCTGATTTCGAGAATGGCGTTCTTGTCGTCCTGCGGGTCGGCAGGAATAAGCAGCAGCTTTATCTCTTCCTCAATCTCCGGGATAGCTTTCTCGCAATGGTCAATCTCCTCACGTGCCATTTCACGCAACTCGGCGTCGCTCTCGCTGGCAAGCAGCTCTTTGGCTTCGGAAAGCGACGCGAGCAGCCGGACGTACCTCTTGCGGGCGTCGAGTATCTGCTCGAGCTCACGGTACTCCTTGTTGAGCCTTACGTAGCGTTTCATGTCGGCGACGACAGCCGGGTCTGTTATCAGCGTCGATACCTCCTGAAATCGTGCCTCAAGGTCGTTGAGCTTTTCCAGTAGCGAGTTGTTCTCCATTGTTGTCCTTTATGTGAAAGTTTATGCTGCTCTAATCAATACGTGAATGTCCCGTAAGGGCTCTCGATTATAAGCTCGTTCTTCTCTGCCGCCTCGACACGTCCTATGACCTGGGCGTCTACGCCGAAGCTCTTGCTTATGGCGATTATCTCTTCGGCATGCTCGGGGCTTACGTAAACCTCGAGACGGTGTCCCATGTTGAACACTTTGTACATCTCGGCCCAGTCCGTTCCGCTCTGCTCCTTGATTGTCTTGAACAGCGGCGGGATAGGGAAGAGGTTGTCCTTGATTACTCTCTTGTTCTCCACGAAATGCATTACCTTTGTCTGAGCGCCGCCCGAACAGTGCACCATGCCGTGTATCTCAGGGCGTAACGCATCGAGTATCTTCTTTACGATAGGAGCGTATGTACGTGTGGGCGAGAGCACGAGCTTTCCGGCGTCAAGAGGGGAGTCCTCTACTTTGTCGGTGAGCTTCAGGCCGCCTGAATATGTGAGTTCTTCGGGCACTGCGCTGTCGTAGCTTTCGGGGTATTTCTCGGCAAGGTACTTGCTGAATACGTCGTGACGTGCCGATGTGAGGCCGTTGCTGCCCATGCCGCCGTTGTATTCCTTCTCATATGTGGCCTGCCCGTACGAAGCCAAGCCTACAATGACGTCGCCTGCGGCGATGTTGGCGTTGTCGATGACGTCGCTGCGCTTCATGCGGCATGTCACCGTGCTGTCCACGATTATCGTTCTTACGAGGTCGCCGACATCGGCTGTCTCGCCTCCTGTGGCGTACACGCCGACGCCCATCTCCCTGAGTTCGGCGAGCAGCTCGTCAGTGCCGTTGATGATTGCCGATATCACTTCGCCCGGAACAAGCAGCTTGTTGCGTCCGATAGTGGATGATACCAGTATGTTGTCGGTAGCGCCTACGCAAAGCAGGTCGTCGATGTTCATTATAAGGGCGTCCTGGGCAATGCCTTTCCAAACGCTTGCGTCGCCGGTCTCTTTCCAATAGAGGTACGCCAGCGAAGACTTCGTGCCGGCGCCGTCGGCATGCATGATGTTGCAATATTCCGGGTCGCCGCCCAGAATGTCGGGAATGATTTTGCAGAATGCTTTAGGGTATAATCCCTTGTCGATGTTCTTGATTGCGTTGTGGACATCTTCCTTTGATGCGGAAACGCCGCGCATCATATATCTTTGGTCGCTCATTGTGTGTTGTTTGTGAGTTTTTGTTTATTGTGCGAAGTTAATATAATAGTTGCTAATGGGCAAATAAAAAAGAGGTTTTAAGCGATATATTTACCCCTTTAGGGGTATAATTTTCATCTTTGGGCTTGGGTTGTGCTGTTTTTTCTTTAGAGGCGTTATCCGAGCGTCTGCTCAAGGATGTTTTTCACCTCCTCTTTTTCGATGGCTCCCTCGTGTACTTTCTTGCCGTCGATGTAGAACGCGGGAACATAGTAGTAGTCGAACAGGTCGGCGTAGTCTACTTCAATCTCTTCATCAACAAGCTTCGGCTTAATAGTTCTGTATAAATCGTTTTCGTCCTGCAACGCTTCGATAAGACGAAGGGCCTTCTTGCAATACGGGCAATCCTTTCTATAAAATATTTCAAGATTCTTCATTGTTGTACTTGTTGTTCGGTTGATATTTGACTAATTCTTTTTTGCCTATTATGAGCGTGCTGCACAAGATGCTTCGTTTGACATTTTGTAAAATGATGCCTTTGCGAGAATTCAAAGCGAGACTCTCTGCCTCACGCCTGTTTTTATTCTCTTTTTCTCACGTGCCTTTGCTCTTTTACAGGCATTATGCAATATTAACAATGATTGCGCCGTCTCTTTGTTCAAAAATAACAAAGTTTTTTCCAATAATTGCTCTTTTTCATTATATTTGCAAACGATTTTCCGAAAAGTGTGCTTGCGTGAATGTTCTCGGCGGTTTCGAGAGATTGGCCTATTTGACAAATGGCATCGAAATGCCATAATATGGGCGTGACGCCTTCGGAATTTATGACAAAATGACAATCGACGTTGTTGTTCTGTCCTGCGTGCTACGGCGTGCCGCGCGCATGCTTTTGTTAAAGAATTTTATTAACTTTAATTTTATTATCTATGTTTGAAGGACATCCTAAAGGTCTTTGGGCTTTAGCCCTCGCCAACACAGGTGAGCGTTTCGGCTACTACACTATGTTGGCTGTGTTCGTGATGTTCTTGCAGGCTAACTTCGGCTTCTCATCGGCTGCTGCAGGAACAATTTATTCTACATTCTTGGGTCTTGTTTACTTTATGCCTCTGTTCGGCGGTATCGCAGCCGACAAGTTCGGCTTCGGCAAGATGGTAACAATCGGTATCACCATTATGTTCCTCGGCTATGTGCTTCTTTCTTTGCCTCTTGGCAAGGAGACGATAGCTATTGTGGCTATGGGCGCCGCTCTGTTGCTTATTTCTCTCGGTACGGGCCTCTTCAAGGGTAACTTGCAGGTTATGGTGGGCAACCTTTACGACGACCCCAAGTATGCAAGCAAGCGTGACGCCGGTTTCAGCGTGTTCTACATGGCTATCAACATTGGCGCTATGTTCGCTCCTACGGCCGCAATCGAGATTATGAAATGGGCTCAGGCTTCTTTGGGCGTCAGCGAGGCCGATTCTTATCACTTCGCATTCGCAGTAGCCTGCGCTTCCCTTATCGTTTCAATGGCTATCTACTATGCGTTCCGCAGCACATTCATCCACACCGACAGACGCAAGTCTGACGCTGCCGCGAGCGGCGCTGACGCTAAGGAGCTTACTCCCGCTCAGACAAAAGAGCGCATCATCTGCCTTTGCCTCGTATTCGCTGTGGTTATCTTCTTCTGGATGGCGTTCCACCAGAATGGCTCTACATTGACATTCTTCGCTCGTGACTATACGGCTACAAGCTCAACAGGCGTGCAGAGCATGGCGTTCGACGTTACCAACCTTGTGCTTGCGATATTCATTGTTTATGGCTTGTTCGGTCTTTTCCAGAGCAAGACTGCAAAGGGCAAGTCTATTGCGGGCGTTATCGTACTCGCTGCGGTAGCCGGCCTTATATATAAGTATAACACTCTCCCTGCAGTTACAGAGGTCAGCGCTCCTATCTTCCAGCAATTCAATGCTTGCTTCGTGGTAGCATTGACTCCGGTGTCAATCGCAATATTCGGCGCTTTGGCCAAGAGAGGCAAGGAGCCTACAGCTCCTTTGAAGATTGGTTTGGGTATGTTGGTGGCTGCTGCCGCTTACGTTCTCCTGACAGTCGGCTCGCTTGGCCTTCCTGCTCCTGAAATGGATGCTGCCGGACAGCCTATGCACATGGCTGACGTTTCTCCTAACTGGTTGATTTCAACATACCTCGTGCTTACGTTCGCCGAGTTGCTGCTCTCTCCGATAGGTATCTCTTTCGTGACTAAGGTGGCTCCTCCGAAGTATGCCGGCATGATGATGGGCGGCTGGTTCGTGGCTACAGCGGTAGGTAACTTCCTTGTGGCTATCCCTGCTCTCATGTGGGGTCAGGATTTGACAATCGTATGGGGCGTTCTGACAGGTATCTGTCTGCTTGCAGCTCTCTTCATATTTGTCATCCTCAAGCGTCTTAACGCAGTCGCTAAGTAAAAATAGAGCATATCGATTTTATGCGGCAACGCCGGGAGGCGTTGCCGCTTTTTTTTTTGTTCATTATTTTGGAAATGTTAAATCTTTTATGTTTAATTAAATATATTTATAATAAATTTTACTAATAGCCCGATTTGCCGTATATTTGCAATTGATTAAGAACCAAAAGTTTATTTTGGTCTGTCATGGCTCGTTTTTAAAGCCGTTTCTTAAATATTCGGAACTAATATTAATAGCTATACTATGTGTAAGAAAACATTAACCATGCTCATGTCCGGAGTATTGCTCTTTGTTTGCTCTTGTATCGACTACAACTATGACTTGGCGAATAAGGAGATTGCGACCGACGTGAAACTCGAAGGCAATTCAATAGCATTGCCTGTAGGAAACTTGAAACCTATTCAGCTCGACAGTCTTATTGACGTGGAGGAGATTGAGATTCTCGACAAGAACCCCGACGGCGTTTACAGCATAAGCATGCAGGACGATATCGATGATGTTGAGGTGGATATTGATCCGATTACTTTGGCTGTAGATCCTGTAAATTATTCGATGACTGTCGATTTCGTGAATGCCGAAATTACTAAAGTTCAAATTAAAGGCGTTCCGATGGAGCCGGTAACATTCAATGCGCCGACAATCGACCTTAAGAATCTGAATGATAAATTGCCAAGAATGAAATCAAATGCCGGCAAAGGCGTAACAAACGAGACTCTTGACTTTTTGTTTGATCAATTCGAGGAACTGGTTAAATTAGACCCGGATTTCCAAAGAACTGTAAGAATCAACGAGACTGTTGAGATCGATACCTTTGTGAAGTGCAATTTCAGTTACAGGTTGCCTTACGAGGTTGAAACGATAGAGAATATCAGGCTTTCTTCGGCTGACGGCGACACGAAAGGCACTAAAGTGCAGGTAGTAGTCTCTAACCCTGCGGCTCTTGGTAATGTGGGTAAAAAGATAGATTTCAATATTGAATTCCCCGAAATATTCCGTTTGGCGAAAGACCCCGAATCGTTAGATGCTATTCAGGTATCTGATGACAAACGCAGAATTTCGTTGAGCGATTATGAACTTAAGGGCGACGAAGTGAATTTCAGTTTTTACATAACCGAACTGACAGGTGTGGATGGAAAAATTTCTGACGGCGTAATAAATATTGATGAAAATATAAATTATGCAATAACATACAAGGCCGAGGGCGATGTATTGATAACTGCTCAGACAAAACGTGAGGATTTGGGCTTCAATATCGATTTGGATGTTCCTCTTGCGTTCAGCGACGTGAGTGGCAAGATAAGAGATATCAAAGTCGATTTCAAACCGGTAGAGATGGATTTCAAAGGCGAATTCGACAATCTGAAGTATATTGATAAAATCAATTATATCCAGTTCGACAAGGCAAACAGTAAGATTCATTTCGTAACCTCAATGGATATCGACTGGCTCAGCGGCTTCAATCTTAAGGAAGGATATGCTCTGAAACTTGAATTCCCTGACGAACTGACTATCGACGACGAAATTTCGCAATACAAAGGAAAGGGAAAAGAGGTAGTATATAAAGAGCATGCATTCTACATATATGATTTGAAGATTCTTGCTGATGACGAATGGTCTCTTGCCCTTGACAGATTGACTCTTAATAAGGATGTCGATGATGCCGGCAAATTCGAGATTGATGTGGTGGCGAGTGTCTATTTCGTCGATGAAAATAAAAATAAGATAAACAATCTTGTTTTTGAAGGATGTGAGCTTGAATCGATGGTGGCTGTCCTCGATAAGTTGAAGGGCGAAAAGAACGCGAACTTTGAGATGCTTACATCGAATTTGGTAATTGAGGACGCATCGGTAGAAACTGAAGTCATTCACTCAAAACTCGATG
The DNA here is from genome assembly GCA_017462065.1 of Bacteroidaceae bacterium. Classification (GTDB taxonomy): domain Bacteria; phylum Bacteroidota; class Bacteroidia; order Bacteroidales; family Bacteroidaceae; genus HGM04593. The sequence continues at coordinate 10,200 of JAFTRV010000094.1, read as the reverse complement.
CTCATACAGACTTTTCATTAAACGAGAAGGTGCCAAACGAACTCGGCCGTATAGAGACTATCGACTTTGTAGAGCCTGTTAATATAACGTTCGACCTTTCTGTTGTCGGTTTGGAAGACCTTGATACGGACATCGATTTGGATTTGCATGTAGCGTTGCCGTCGTTCCTTAATATTGAAACCGTGCAGAATTCTAATGCAAGAATAAATGCCAATGTCGAAGGTGACACGCTGTTCGTAAATGCGAAACATCGTCCGAGCAGCGGAAACAAACTCACCCTTGAGGTGCTTTGTACAAAACTCGATTTCATGGGCGAAGAGTTCGGACCCAACGGCCTGCAGCCTACAGTCTCTGAGGACGGCGACAAATACATCAACTACTCAAGCGAGGTGGTTGTTGTAGGCGACGCTTCGATAGATGGTATGGAATTCCACTCTCAGGTACTTGACAAACTTGGCAGTATCAAGTTCGATGTTGATGTCAAACTCGACGAGATACAGGTGAAAGGCTTCCACGGAGAGCTATGTGCCGATATTGACAACATTGAAGAATCATTTGAGTTTGACCTCGGTGAAGGACTTGAATTCCTGAAGGATGACAACAATACTCTGGTGCTTGCGGATCCGCAGATAGAACTATCCCTGATGAATTCTATAGGCGTGCCTCTTGATGTGGATATTGAAATTGTTGGCAAGGACGATAACAATAATGTGATTGAGACATCTGTAATATCTACAAGCTTGAGTATTCTCGCCGCTGAATATAAGGATGGCGTACTTACTCCCAAAGAGACCAAGTTGCTGCTTGTTAGCGACAACTCTTCAAAAGTTGGTTATCAGACTGTAAATATCGAGAATTTGAAGAACTTGCTGAAGAAGATACCAAGTTCTATCGATTTGAAGGTGATGCCGAAAATAAATACCGATGTGACACACCATATCGACATATCTCAACCGCTCGTTTTCAGCGGCTCTTATGCGATATCGGTTCCGTTGAAGTTCGATGATCTCAAGTTCAGCTACAATGAGACTATCGGTGATCTTCAAGGCTCTCTCGGTGAGGTTATGGGAATGTTCACAAATGTTGGAGTAAAGGCAAAATTGGACATTCTGAACACCATACCTCTTGGACTGTCTCTGACTGTAGTTCCGCTGGATGCGGACGGAAAGGTTATTAACGACATTACTATCGCTCCTATCAAGATTGACGCAGGACTCGGAGGCGACGTCCTTAAGCAGACTGAAGAGAATGAGGGGGCTCAGAAGGCACAGAAAATTGAGTTCGAGATAAGCAGCGCGAGCGGCGACCTCTCAACTCTCGACCAGCTGTCGCTCTCTATCGAGGCTGCTTCGAACCATACGACAGGCTCTGTAGGCATTAAGGGCGAACAGGGCATTAAGGTTTCAAACATCGTGCTTGAAGTGTTCGGCGACATTGAGATTGACTTGAGCGACCCCTCTTTTATGGGAGAAGCTGAGTGATAACCATTATACGGAATAATTGAATGATTATGAAAAATATTAAATCAGTAATAGTTGCTTTGCTGCTCATGGCAGCTCCGGCGGTAGGCATGGCCCAGTCGGCCGAATCGTCGTACTTCCTCGACGGAATGCTGTTCAATAACAAGCTTAACCCGGCCATGAAGGCGGAGCGTGGCTATATGTCGCTTTTGGTAGGAAACTTGTCGGTACAGACTAAAGGAAATATAGGCTTGTCTACGTTCCTCTATCCGCGTGAAGACAATAAGCTCGCGACCTTTATGAGCGGCAGCGTTACAGCCGAAGAGTTCTTCAAGAAGATGCCTAACGACGCACGCCTCGGCTTCAAGCTCGACGAGTCTTTGTTCTCGGCCGGCTTCAGAATGTTCGGCGGTTATTTCTCGCTCGGCGTCTCAATGCACTCGTCATTGTCTTTGTCGATACCGAGAGGCTTCTTTGAATTCGCAAAGCTTGGTTTCAAGAACAATGCGTACAGCTTCTCGAACTTGAACCTGAACACGATGAACTATGCCGCTGCCACAATAGGATATTCTCATCATATTTATAAAGGTCTCCGATTGGGAGTGAACGTAAAATATCTGATGGGTATAGCGCATGCCGACCTTTTGGTGGACAAATTGAATGTCGAGCTTTCGGGCGAGCGTTGGATGGTGGAGAGTCATGCGAGGGCTCAGGCAGCGCTGTTCTGCGAAGCAAAGCCTATGCTTGATGAAGATGATGTTGTCAGCGGCATTGAGTTCGGCAGTTTCATTCCGTCGGCTCATGGCTTTGGCGTTGATGTCGGTCTTGTCTACGAGATGGACAGCATTGTTCCCGGCTTGACTCTTTCGGCATCGGTACTCGACCTCGGATACATCAAATGGCCGAGTATGATGGGCGTTGAGAGTACCGACGCAAAAGTTGAGTTCACCGGTTTCAAGGAACTTGACTATAACAATGCGGAATCGTCTGTTCAGGCTGAGCTTGAACAGCTTGGCACTGATGCCTCTAAATTGGTTGAGTTCAATTACAATGGCGCTAAGCCTGCAAAGACGTTACTGAACACGACAATGTATTTCGGCGCTGAATACAACATGCCGTTCTACAAGCCTCTTTCTGTGGGCGTGCTTTACGGTCAGAGCTTCTCCTCTTTCAACAGCAACAAATGGTATAATGTGAGGGGCTACCTGAATATATCTCCGCTAAAGTGGCTCGAAGCGTCAGTGAACTATGGTTACGGCACATACGGGACAAGCTTGGGATGGATGTTCAACTTCCACCCGGTGGGCTTCAGCTTCTTTGTCGGCAGCGACTTCATGATTACTAAGGTCACTCCGCAGTTTATACCTGTCGATAACTTGAACGCGCACGTAATATTCGGTATCAACTTCCCTATGGGAAAACGCAAGTAAAGATGACTCGTCTCATAAGCGATGAGCTGCCGGTTGGCAGCTCATCGCTTGTTTTATGCGGTATCACTCCTTATTATATTATAGCCGTTTACAGACCTTTTTTGCGGGTTAATTTTAACCATTTTCAAAAAAAATGTTATTGCGGTTGCTTTTCAAATATCTTTTCATACATTTGCTATAAATCTCATTTTGTCCATGAAATGACGTACGTCGAGCTTCCACATGAAAAGCTGTATGGACTTCCGTTCTATCTTGCAATGGAAGAGCATATAGCACGTGTCATGCCTGCGCAGGACTATTTCTTTATGTGGCAAGTCGCTCCAACGGTAATCTTCGGGCGTAATCAGTTGCTCGATACCGAAGTTGATACGGAATTCTGCAAACGCAACGGCATCGAATTCTATCGCCGCAAGAGCGGAGGCGGATGCGTGTATGCCGACAACGGCAATATAATGCTATCGTACATTACTCCGGACACCAACGTCAATTTTACTTTCAACCGTTATATGCTCATGGTGGAGCATGCTCTCTGCAAGCTCGGCATAGAGGCCAAGAGTACAGGCCGCAACGACATTCTCATAGGCGGCAGAAAGGTGTCGGGCAATGCCTTTTATCACCTTCCGGAGCGAAGCATAGTACATGGCACGATGCTCTACGATACCAATCTCGAATATATGACAGGGGCGACGACGCCCTCGCAAGCCAAGCTCAAGAGCAAGGGCGTGGAGTCGGTGCGTCAGCATGTTACAACGCTTAAGGAGCATATATCGCTCGGCATCGACGAATTCAAGAAATACCTGCGTGATGCCTTGTGCGGCGACACGCTCGTTCTTACTGCCGACGACGTGGCGGCGATAGAGGGGCTTGCGGAGTTCTACACGTCGCCCGATTTCATTCAAGGCTGTAACCCGGCTTCGGCATTCTCGCGTTCGGCAAGAATTGAAGGCGTGGGCGAGGTCGCTGTATACATTGAGGTCAAGGAGGGCATGATAAGAAAAATGAATCTCTCGGGTGACTTTTTCATTGTCGGAGACATTGACGCCATGCTTGCCGGAAAGCTTAGGGGCGTTCCTTTTGAACGCTCCGCCGTGGAAGCCGCCATTGCCGCAGTCGATTGCCGCAACGTTATATTGAATTTGAGAAATGAAGAACTTATAAACTTAATATTTGACTGACCTATGGAAAATAAGAGGACTTGTCTTTATGACAAACACGTTGCTTTGGGTGCGTTGATAAGCCCGTTCGGAGGCTTTGACATGCCTATTCAGTACACGAACATCGTAGACGAGCATAATGCCGTGCGTCAGGCATGCGGCGTTTTTGACGTGTCGCACATGGGTGAGGTGCTTATTACGGGCGCAGAAAGCGAGAAGTTCGTGAACTACATCTTTACGAACGACATTGCTGACGCTCCCGACGGAAAGATTTATTATGGCATGATGTGTCACCCTACAGGAGGCGTTGTCGATGATCTTCTTGTCTATAAGATGTCGCCGGGACGTTACTTCCTTGTCATCAATGCTTCTAACATCGACAAGGACGTGGCGTGGATAACGGAGAACGCCAGGAATTTCGACGTTGTTGTCGAGAACCAGAGCGAAAAGTACGGCGAGGTGGCTGTGCAGGGCCCTAAAGCCGAAGAGATTGTGGAACGGGTGCTGGGAATCGGGTGCAGTGAACTGCTTTTTTACACATGCAAGGAGATTGAATGTTGCGGCGAGACCATAATCGTGAGCCGTACAGGATATACAGGCGAGGACGGCTTTGAGATTTACGCTTCGCATGAGCTAATAAATGACGTATGGGATAAGCTTATGGCAAGCGGCGAGGTCGCTCCCTGCGGCCTGGGATGCCGTGACACGCTTCGCTTCGAGGTCGGGCTACCTCTCTACGGCGACGAGCTTACCGACGAGATAACGCCTCTTGAGGCTTCGCTCGGAATGTTCGCAAAGCTCGACAAGGAGAATTTCATAGGCAAGGAGGCTCTCGTAAAGCAGAAGGCCGAAGGCCTTAGACGCAAAATCGTGGGCATAGAGCTTAAGGACAAGGCTATTCCTCGTCACGGATACGAGGTTGAGGCCGACGGCAAGGTAATAGGTGTCGTCACGACAGGCTATAACTCAATATCTACGGGAAAGAGTGTCTGCATGGCGCTCTTGGATATCGAATATGCAAAATTGGATACTGAGGTATCTGTTCGCATACGCAAAAAGGTCTTCCCCGGCGTTGTGACAAAGAAACGCTTCTATGACAAGAATTACAAGAAATAATTAACTTATAACTAACCATAAACAATTTCATTATGAGCAAGATTATTGAAGGACTCTATTATGCTGAGTCGCACGAGTATGTGAGAATAGAGGGCGAGTACGGCTATGTAGGCATTACTGATTATGCGCAGCACGAGCTTGGCAATGTCGTTTATGTGGACATGCCCGATGTTGATGACGAGGTAACCGCAGGCGAGGAGTTCGGCGCAGTAGAGAGCGTAAAGGCTGCCAGCGACCTTATCTCTCCTGTAAGCGGTACGGTGGTCGAAGTGAACGAGGCTCTTAACGACAGCCCGGAACTCGTAAACAGCGACCCGTATGAGAACTGGATAATAAAGGTGCAGCTGTCCGATGCTTCAGAGGTGGAAAGCCTCATGGACGCTGCTGCGTATAAGAATGCGATAGGCGAATAATGGCTTATGTATGCCCTTCAGTGGGCATTCGTAACGAGTGCCCTTTGAAGGGATAGCCTTGCAATAACTATTCTACAAACGCTATTCTCAAATAAACAATGAAATATTTCCCTCATACTCAACAGGATATTGAACAGATGCTCTCTGTGGCCGGGCTCAGGTCAATGGACGACCTCTTTGCCGAGATTCCGCAGCAGCTGCTGTTCAATCGTGAATTTGACCTCCCCGAGGCAATGTCCGAGGTGGAGATACGCAAGTTCTTTGACACGCTCGGCAAGAAGAATTCGCAGCTTGTCTGCTTTGCCGGCGCCGGTGTCGAGGACCATTATGCTCCGTCGGTTATAGCTCCTGTAATATCACGAGGAGAATTCCTGACGGCGTACACTCCCTACCAGCCCGAAATATCTCAAGGTACTCTGCAGTATATATTCGAGTATCAGTCTATGATATGCGAGCTGACAGGCATGGATGTCACTAACGCTTCGATGTACGACGGCACGACCGCTACGGCAGAGGCGATGATGATGTGCGTCTCAATCGCAAAGAAACGTCGCAAGGTGCTTCTCTCTGAAACCGTGAACCCGAAGGTCAGAAGGGTGGTGGAGACGTATGCACGCTATCAGGGCGTGACAGTGGAGCGCATCGCCGAAAAAGAGGGCGTTACCGACATTGCCGACCTTGAAGCCAAGCTTGCGGGCGATGACGTGGCAGGCGTGATTCTCGCGCAGCCTAACTTCTACGGTATCGTCGAGGACTACTCAGGCGTTGCCGACATGTGCCATGCAAGAAAGGCATTGATGGTGATGAATGCGAAGCCGTCGGCTCTCGCTGTGCTTAAAAGCCCTGCGGAGTGGGGCGCTGACATCGCATGCGGCGACGCTCAGTCACTCGGCATACCTATGTGCTACGGAGGTCCTTACGTGGGCTATCTTGCGTGTACCAACGCCAATGTACGCAAGTTGCCCGGGCGTATTGTCGGAGCTACGACCGACGTGGACGGCAAACGTGCCTTCGTGCTGACATTGCAGGCTCGCGAGCAGCATATTAGACGAGAGAAGGCGAACAGCAATATATGTTCCAACCAGTCGCTCATGGCTCTTTTCGTTACCATGTATATGTCAGTCATGGGAAAGAAAGGGCTCGAGGAGGCTTGTTCGCTCTCGTACAGCGGCGCTCATTATCTTGCCGAGCAGCTTGCGGCCACAGGCAAATGCAGCCTGGCGTTCGACAAGCCATTCTTCAATGAGTTCGTCGTAAGAACGGCCGTGCCTGCCGAAAAGGTGCTTGAGGCCCTGCGTGCCGACGGTATTCTCGGCGGCGTGCGCATCGCCGACGACATGCTTCTTGTCTGCGTTACCGAGCAGCGTACAAAGGCTGAGATTGACCGTTTTGTCGAAATTGTAAGAAACATTTAAAGGGAGGGCCGGCTATGATAAGAAATTATGATAAATTGATATTCGAACTCTCGAAAGAGGGACGCAGCGGATATTCTCTTCCCAAGAATGAGTACGCTGCGGAGCATTGTATATGCGGCCTGCCTGCCGCTCTCAAGCGTGAGACCGGGCCTGAACTGCCCGAGGTGACGGAGTTCGACGTGGTGCGTCATTACACGAACCTCTCGAACAAGAACTTTGGCGTCGATACGGGCTTTTACCCTCTTGGCAGCTGTACCATGAAGTACAATCCTCGCATCAATGAGGAGATTGCCGCAATGCCGGCGTTCGCCGCCCTGCACCCCGACGCTCCTGCCGAGGCTGCACAAGGAGCGTTGGAGGTCTATTATAACCTTGCGGCGTCTCTTGCCGAGATTAGCGGCCTTGCGGCCTTTACTCTCAACCCTTACGCAGGAGCTCACGGAGAGCTTACGGGCCTTATGATAATGCGTTCGTACCACCTGCAGCGTGGCGACGCCAAGCGTACGAAAGTGATTGTCTCCGACAGTGCTCACGGCACTAACCCTGCGAGCGCGGCGGTCTGCGGACTTGAGATTGTCGAGGTTAAGTCAAAGGCCGACGGGACTGTCGATGTCGAGGACCTGAAACCGCTGCTCGATGACACGGTTGCGGGAATAATGATGACCAATCCCAACACGCTCGGAATTTTCGAGACCGATATACCCGAAATAGCACGCCTCGTTCATGAGTGCGGCGGCTTGCTCTATTACGACGGAGCGAACCTTAATGCGGTACTCGGCAAGTGCCGCCCGGGCGACATGGGCTTTGACATCATGCATATAAACCTGCATAAGACATTCTCAACGCCTCATGGCGGCGGTGGTCCCGGCGACGGCCCGGTGGGCGTACGAGCAGGGCTCGAGGCTTTGTTGCCCAACCCGCAGGTGAAGAGAGACGAGAGAGGCATGTTCTACATCGACACCGACGATAAGTCGGCAGGCTATGTGTCTGGCTTCCTCGGCAATTTCGCAGTGCTATTGAGTGCCTATACCTACATTCTCACGCTCGGACGCGAGAACGTCAAGCTTGTGGGGCCTCTTGCCGTGCTTAATGCCAACTACGTGAAAGAGTCGCTCAAGGACGAGTATTACTTGCCGATAGATGGAGTGTGCAAGCATGAATTCGTCTTCGACGGACTTGCCGACAAGTCTACAGGCGTCACTACGCTCGACATCGCCAAACGTCTGCTCGACTATGGCTATCATGCTCCCACAATATACTTCCCGCAGCTTTTTCATCAGAGCATAATGATTGAGCCTACGGAGACAGAGAGCAAAGAGACGCTTGACGAGTTTATTAAGGTGATGAAGCTTGTTGCCAAAGAGGCTGTTGAGACTCCGGATGTCGTAAAGAACGCTCCTTATAACACTCCTGTACGCCGCCTCGACGAGACAACGGCAGCCCGCTTCCCGAAGACTACGTACAGACAGTTGAGAGTTTAGAGAATGTTGGCGGTAGCGAGTGCCGCCAACAGATTAACGTTTAACGTGTAACGATGAACGTGTAACGATTAACGTGTAGCGATGAACGATTAACGTGTAACGATGAACGATTAACGAATAACGGTGAACGATTAACGAATAACGATGAACGATGGGTGTTTAGCGATTAACGTGTAACGATGAACGATTAACGAATAACGGTGAACGATGGGTGTTTAGCGATTAACGGCCGTAAGGGCAGGCCGGAGTGTCTGCCACCTTGCTCCGTGCAGTACGTTGTCATCGTGATAATTCTGTGATAAAACTATTTAAAGCACAAAGGCGAGAATATCTCGCCTTTGTGCTTGTTTTTGAGGTGAAAATGCCCGTTCCTTTTGCTATTTTACCATTACTTTCAGCCAAAAGTTTTAAAAAATACCGATAATCCTTTTTACTGCCACAAAAAATAACTATCTTCGCATCGCAATTCAGCCGCATAAGCGTATTTGCAAAGTAAATGCCGAATTTTTGTGCCAGCGAATGTGAAATTTGACTTTCGTGCGATGAGAGCCGCCAAAAATCTGGTATATACGCAGTAAATGCCGAATTAGCTCAGTTGGTAGAGCAACTCATTCGTCCAATGAATAAAAAAGGTTTAGGCTGGGGCGATGACATGCCAACAACATTTTATTATACGCAGTAAATGCCGAATTTTTGTGCCAGCGAATGTGAAATTTGACTTTCGTGCGATGAGAGCCGCCAAAAATCTGGTATTTGCAAAGTAAATGCCGAATTAGCTCAGTTGGTAGAGCAACTCATTCGTAATGAGTAGGTCCGGGGTTCGAGTCCCCGACTCGGCTCAAAGAGGCTTTTCAGCCTCTTTTTTCGTATATAAGCGTTATATCCTTTTCCCCCACCATAAAAGAGTCATCCAGAGCAAGCATCGCAGTGAAATCTTTTTCGCTCTCACCGGTGCCGAAGTCAAAGCCGTCGGGAGTGACGAACGTTGTCCGGTATTTCCCGCAGAAACCTAAGCGGGCATAGAAACCATGCAGTTCCTCGTCGGCGGGTAGAGTGGCGATAGCCTTGTATCCTTCGGCTTTAGCCTTCTTTACAGCCTGCTTGATGAGCTTTGTGGCATATCCTTTGCCACGGGCTTCGGCTGCAGTCGCTACAGCATACATATATGCGACAGGCATGCCGTCAAGCTCGAATGGAACGAGATGCAGCATCGACTGCAACTTGGTGTCTTGCTCGATGAAGAGCATGCCCTCATGGTTGAAGTAACGTGCCATGAATTGCGTGATGAACTCATCGCTGTCGCCGAAAACCGCTTTCCATAGCAGCCGGCATTGCTCCTTTATGTTGCTGTTCTGTTCCATGCTTGGATAGCTTTAGTTACAATTAGACAGTATATGCCTGGAACCGCATGCGGACAAGAGTGAAGCAGTGCGTACGCCTGTATTCCTGAGCCGATGCGGTTGTCGCAAAGATAGGCAGAAGAGGCGGTTTTTCCAATATTTATTCGATTGTAGGAAATAAAAAAAAAGGAACTCGAATGAGTTCCTTTCTGTGATCCCGACAGGGATATTAGTTGCCCCAGTGGAATTTTGTGATCCCGGCAGGAGTCTTTACTAATTTATACCTAAAAAGTTGAGTAAACACTTGACTGTCAATGATGTTGTATTTGCTGATAGTAGCAATATTTCAAATATCAATTATCATCATTTTTACTTGGTTTGCAACTTGGTT
>JAFTRV010000093.1 GCA_017462065.1 Bacteroidaceae bacterium | reverse complement strand
GTTGATGCCTGCGAGGAGTACAATATCAATACGGGCTGTCATCACAACGCCCTCGACGATGCACGCGCCTGTGCCAATGTGCTGCTTGCACATTCAGGCAAGATTTTCGCCGATGTTTTCGTGATGGACAGAAAGCATATTGCAGAGAAAAAGTGGTTGTCCGTATTTTGTCCGGGCTTTAATTGGAAAAGCGACTTAACTCGTTGATTTTCAACTTGTTAAATCGCTTTCAGCGGAGAGAGAGGGATTCGAACCCCCGGTACCTCTCAGTACGTCGGTTTTCAAGACCGGTGCAATCGACCACTCTGCCACCTCTCCAAAGATTTTTGTTTGTCGGGAATGTGGTCCTTCCCTTTTTGACTTTGCAAAGGTATATTAAAATCGTGACCCGTGCAAGAAAATGACGAAAAAAGTTGAAAATATTTTTTCTTTGTATGCGATTTTGTATGTTTTGGCTTTTGAACTGTTTTTTCGTAAGGCTTTGTGCGGAGCATTTTGCTCTATTCTTGTTTTGTTTTGTTATCTTCGCAGGGAATTCGTTTGTTTTATGTCATTGCTTTCTGTTTTCTTGTTGTCTATTGCGGCGAGCTTTGTGCAGCGTGTGTCAGGTTTCGGGTTCGGAATATTCATCATGATGTTCCTCCCTTATGTCATGCCCTCGTACAATGAGGCTGTTGCCCTCTCGGGGCTCTTGTCGGGAACGACGGCGCTGTTTATAGTTCTGGGCAACGTCAGGCATGTATGCTGGTCAAAGCTTCCGGTCATCTCCTTCTTTAATGCTCTTGTCTCCTATTTCATTATATCCTACATGCTCTCTTTGAGCAGCGAGTCTATGCTTCGCTATCTTGGTGCGGCTCTTGTCCTTGTCGCTCTTTATTTTCTCTTTTCCAAAGGGAGGGCTGGGGCTTTTATAACAACCTTTTGGGCGCAATGTGTTGTCGGGGCTGTGAGCGGCGTAATGGGCTCAATGTTCGGAATGCCCGGCCCGCCTGTCGTGCTTTACGGGGTCAATGCTATCCCTGATAAAAAGGCTTATATGGCTACGATGCAGGCATTCTGGCTTCTTTTCAATTGCTTCTATCTGGCGTGCAGAGCGGGCGGGGGATATTACTCTCGGCAAACTCCAATTTATTGGCTAATCGGTCTTTTGGGCGTTGCGGTCGGTGTTCTTTTCGGAGCGAGATGCTATAACTCTTTTGACAATAAAACATTCAAGAGAATTGTCTATTCCGTCATGCTCTTGAGCGGTATAATTGCGTTGCTGAAATGATTAAATGTGAAATGATTATAAAAATGAAGCGAATTTAAAAAATATCTTAATTTTTTTGTGTGGTATTTCGCTTTTTTTATTATCTTCGCAAACAGATAAGGATTTTGTTAATCGCAGAACAAGTAACAATCTATAATATAGGTAAATAACTATGGAAAAGAATTTAGATTTTAAAGATGGCTTGTGGAGCAGGGAAATCAACGTTGGTAACTTTGTACACGAGAACATCACTCCTTATGAGGGAGATGCTTCTTTCTTGGCCGGTCCTACAGAAAGAACTCTTAAAGTTTGGAACGTTTGCCTCAAGGCTCTCGAAGAGGAGCGTGCGAACAACGGTGTACGTGCTTTGGACAATGTGACTGTCTCTACAATCACTTCTCACAAGGCCGGTTATATCGACAAGGAGAATGAGCTTATCGTGGGTCTTCAGACCGACGAGCTGCTGAAGCGCGCCATCAAGCCTTTCGGCGGTATCAAGGTTGTCGAGAAGGCTTGCCGCGAGAATGGCATCGAGGTTGATGAAAAGGTAAAAGATATCTTCTATCACTATCGCAAGACTCACAACGACGGCGTGTTCGATGCGTACAACGAGGAAATTCGTATGTATCGTTCTTTGGGCTTCCTCACAGGCCTGCCCGACAACTATGCGCGTGGCCGTATAATCGGTGACTACCGCCGTCTCGCTCTCTATGGTCTCGACCGTCTTATCGAGGCTAAGAAAGAGGACTTGAAGGGCTTGGTAGGTCCTATGACCGAGCATACTATCCGTTTGCGCGAGGAGGTTTCTGAGCAGATAAAGGCTCTCAACGAGATGAAGGTTCTTGGCGAGTACTATGGTCTCGACCTGTCTCGTCCTGCGACATCGGCTCAGGAGGCTGTTCAGTGGACATACATGGCATATCTTGCTGCTGTTAAGGAGCAGGACGGCGCTGCGATGTCTTTGGGTAACGTATCTTCATTCCTCGATATCTACATTCAGTACGACCTCGATAAGGGCAACATCGACGAGACGTTCGCTCAGGAGCTTATCGACCAGTTCGTAATCAAGCTGCGTATGGTACGTCACTTGCGTATGCAGTCTTACAACGACATCTTTGCCGGTGACCCGACATGGGTGACAGAGGCTATCGGCGGTCGCTTCAACGACGGACGTACAAAGGTTACGAAGACATCGTTCCGTTTCTTGCAGACTCTTTACAACCTCGGCCCCTCACCCGAACCTAACATGACTGTTCTGTGGAGCAATGAGCTTCCCGAAGGCTTCAAGGAGTTCTGCGCTAAGGTTTCTATCGATACATCTTCTATCCAGTACGAGAACGACACCTTGATGCGTGAGGTACGTGAGTGTGACGACTATGGTATCGCATGCTGTGTCTCTTACCAGGCTGTTGGCCGTCAGATTCAGTTCTTCGGCGCACGCTGCAACCTCGCTAAGGCTCTCTTGCTCGCTATCAACGGCGGCCGTTGCGAGAATACCGGTACTGTCGTAGTAAAGGGCATTCCTGTATTGTCGGGCGACCTCTTGAACTACGAGGAGGTTCTCTCTAACTACAAGAAGGTGCTTATGGAGGTGGCTCGTGTATACAATGACGCAATGAACATCATCCACTACATGCACGACAAGTACTACTACGAGAAGGCTCAGATGGCTCTTATCGATACAGACCCGTCAATCAACCTCGCATATGGTGTCGCCGGTCTCTCTATCGCAATCGACTCTTTGTCGGCCATCAAGTACGGCAAGGTTACCGTTAAGCGCAACGAGCTTGGCTTGACAGAGTCTTTCGAAATCGAGAACGACTTCCCATGCTTCGGTAACGACGACGACCGTGTAGACCACCTCGGCGTAGACCTCGTTTACTTCTTCAGCGAGGAGCTCAAGAAGCACCCTGTATACAAGAACGCTAAGCCTACATTGTCACTCCTGACCATCACCTCTAACGTGATGTACGGCAAGAAGACCGGCGCTACGCCTGACGGCCGCGCTAAGGGCGTTGCTTTCGCTCCGGGCGCTAACCCAATGCATGGACGTGACAAGAAGGGTGCCGTGGCGTCTTTGAGTTCTGTAGCTAAGCTGCGCTATCGTGACTCTCAGGACGGTATCAGCAACACCTTCTCAATCATTCCTAAGTCTTTGGGCGTGAACGAAGAGACACAGGTAGAGAACCTGGTTACTCTTATGGACGGTTACTTCACTAAGGGCGCTCACCACCTCAACGTGAACGTTCTTAATCGTGAGATGTTGCTCGACGCTATGGAGCATCCCGAAAAGTATCCTCAATTGACAATCCGTGTATCGGGCTACGCTGTGAACTTCATCAAGCTCAGCCGCGAACACCAGCTTGAGGTTATCTCTCGTTCTTTCCACGAGCGCATGTAATTTTATAAATTATAAATGAAATAGGCTGGCTGCTATGGCCGGCCTATTTTTAAATGACAGATTATGAATATAAGAGTACATTCGTACGAATCGTTAGGCACTTTTGATGGTCCCGGTCTGCGTCTTGTGGTGTTCCTTCAGGGCTGCAACTTCCGCTGCCTCTATTGTGCCAATCCCGACACTATCGACCCTAAAGGCGAAAGCAAGGAGACCGACATCGAGGATATCGTGCGTCAGGCAGTGAGCGAAAAGGCGTTCTTCGGCAAGAAGGGCGGCGTGACGTTCAGCGGCGGAGAGCCTACATTCCAGGCGAAGGCCCTTGTCCCTCTTGTAAAGCGTCTCAAAGAGGAGGGGATACATGTCTGCATCGACTCCAACGGCAGTATATGGAACAGCGATGTCGAGGAGCTTTTCTCCATTGCCGATCTTGTCCTGCTTGACGTGAAGCAGGCCAATCCGCAGCGTCATAGTGAACTGACGGCACGCAGCAATGAGCAGACTTTGAAGACTGCAAAATGGTTGCAGGACAATGGAAGGCCTTTCTGGCTACGTTATGTTCTTGTTCAAGGGTACAGCGCATTCGAGGAGGACATGCGTCTTCTCGGCGAGCATTTTAAGGGGTACGACATGATAAAGCGTGTCGAGATACTGCCTTACCATACTCTCGGCGCTCATAAGTATGAGCCGTTGGGAATGGAGTACAAGCTGAAAGGCGTTAAGGAGAATACTCCTCAGCAGCTTGACGATGCAAAGGCTATCTTTGATGAATATTTCGACTGCGTGTATGTGAACTGATTGATGCTATATGTGACATAAGCAATGAGGAGAAGTACAGAAATATGCACTTCTCCTCATTGCTTATATATTGTCTGTTTTATTTGAACTTCTCCCAATAGACCTTCTTGCCTATGCCTAAGATGTTGCCGAACAGCTTCAGCTTAGTCGGGCTTACGAATTCAACGTCCACGTCCACCTTCATGCCCATAGTGGGGTCGTAAATGTCCGCGCCGCCCCATTTCTGTTTCTTGGCATTGTATTTCAGTCCTTTAATAAGCACCACCTTGTCGATGTCCACATTACGCAGCTTCTTGTCGGGGTTCTTGACATCCTTACGTTTGTTGCCATCCTTGTCTAGCTCGTTCTCCACCCAGTAGACCTGTGCCATGTAAGTGCCGTCTTCCTCTTTGGTCACCTTGATTTTGCTTTTGCTTCCTCCACGGTCACTGATGTACTCGCCTAAGATATTGTCGCCGTTGGAGTTCATCTCTTGTGCCTGTGCGGCAGTCGTAAACAGCAAACCGCATAGCAATGTAAAGATAATTTTTTTCATTTTTTACACATTTATTGTTTGAAACGGTACAAAAATAGTGCAATAATTACAATTATAAGCAATTATTGCACCACTTTTGCACATTTTTAAGCATTTTGTGCAATAAATGAAATCTTCTTGTTTATAATCGGCTCTGTTTACTCCGCCACGTACTTGTAGCCAAGTTCTCCGATAGCTGCGATTATCTTCTCGTCGTCGATGTTCTCACCCTCCACATATGCTGTTCCGTCCGAAAGCTCTACATGTACTGCTGTTACCCCCTCGATTTGCGCAAGGCGTTTTTCTACGTTTGCCTTGCAGTGGTTGCACATCATGCCGTTTATCTTGTAGCTCTTCTTTGTCGCATGGCACTCGCAGCTGTCATTCTTCTTTCTGTGCTTCAGAATGAATGCGAGTACAAGCAGGGCGGTGAAGAGAATGCTCGATGCCGTCTGCCACCACGGCGTTGCTGCGCCGCAGCAGGCTGCGCTGTGTTTATGAGCGGCTACGCTGAACCATTCGGCAGGCAATAGGTTGTCTATGAGAAGCCCAGAGCCTATTGAGCCGAACACAATTGTTGAAAGGTATATAAGCAGGGTCTTGCGTCCTAAGACCTTGTTTATGACAAGAATGGTTGCCATGTTAGTCGCAGGCCCGGCCATGAGCAGCACAAGCGCGGCGCCGGGCGTCAGCCCTTTCAGCATAAGCGCGACAGCAATAGGAATGGAGCCTGTAGCGCAAAGGTACATTGGCATCGACACCGCAAGTATGACGAACATGTTAAGCAAAGGGTAATCGTTGAACTCGACAAAGAAGTTGTCGGGCAGGACAACAGTTATGATAGCGGCGACTACAAGTCCTATTATTATCCACTTGCCGATATCCTGTATCATGTCAATGAAGCCGTACTTCAGCGAGCCGATGATTTTTGCGATGAAGCTCTTCTTTGAGGCTGTGTCCGCAGTTCTCTTTGCGGCATTCGCATTTTCCCTGTCGAAGCGGTTTACGAGCAACCCGCCAGTAATGGCGGTTACGAATGCCACGACGGGGCGTATGATAGCAAATGGTATTCCTATGAGCGAAGCGGTGGCAAGTATCGAATCAACGCCTGTCTGGGGTGTTGATATCAGGAATGATACGGTCGCTCCTTTCGATGCTCCCTCACGGTAAAGCGATGTGCCTGTCGGAATAACTCCGCAGGAGCAAAGAGGCAACGGTATGCCAAAGAGCGTGGCCCATAGTATCGAACTGAAATTGTTGCGTGAAAGCTTGTCGGAATATATCCGCCTCGGAACGAACTCGTGCAGTATGCCGGCAATGAGAAAGCCTAACAGCAAGTATGGCGTCATCTCGTTCAATAGGTCTAAAAGCGGTCTCAGGAATTCTGTCATAATTATAATTCTTAAAAAATGGAAGCAACTTTCTTGTCACTCCCATTGCCTGAAGCAATGTCCTACGCTGCAAAGATACAACGAAAAACTTTGCGTGTAATACATTGCTGTAATTAAAAAATGTCGGTTTTTAATGGTTTTTGTTATTCTTGAGTATCTGCAGGTTCACTAAGGCCTGCTCATCGCCCATCTCGGCAGCTTCGATGAAGGCCTGCTCCGCCGCATGCCTGTGGTGCCTTCGGTATTCCGCTATGCCTTGCAGGTTAAGGACTCTCGGGTCGTTGCGGTACATCTTAAGCTCTGCTATAAGCCTGTCGTAATCTGGCTCGGGATTATTTATCAGTTCATCGACAATGCGGTTAAGGGCGACGGCTGTGCTGTCGGGGCTGTTGCTGTAGTATATGGCGGTGCAGCATGCCATGCGGTGGGCCGGGAACATTCTGTCAAGCAGGTCACGGTAGACTCTTCCATTGTCGTATCTCTTCAGTATCGCCAATCTCTTCTGCGGCGTTCTCTCTCCTTTCAGCTTGGCAAGCAGCCCGTCGGTGTCGGGCAGTCCCAAAGACTCAATGTCGCTGTATATCATAGGCCAGTTCATTCCGCCGTCAGCGACCTCGAATATCGAGTCGGGCAGGCTATGATGCCTTTTTATATGCTCCCGCATCGCTTTGGCGCGTGCGAGTCCAAGCCCTTTGTTGTCGGCTTCGGAGCCGTCGGGCGACGTGTATCCAACAAGCTGTACCGACTCTACTGTAGTGCTGCTGTCGGCAAGCACCTCGTTTATAATGCTCATCATATCCTCAATTGAATTGGCGTTCTGAAGGTATTCGGGATTGAGCTTAGCACTGTTGGTGACATACCGCACTACGTGAGGCGTCACGCTCATTTCGTCGGCGTTCTCGTCGCTGAGCGGAACATAATGGCGTATGCTCTTTATATGCGGGTGCTCTGCCGCAATATGGTCGGCAAGGCTCATTGCCGGCAGCACTCTGTGACAGCTCATGGAGGGTGCCTTAGGCATGCATATCATTACCGTGTCGTACGTCTGGCAACATCCGTCCTTGTCGTTGTATTCGCAGTAAGTGATACCGTAAACAGTGTCGCATATGGCGGTTTCAGGTACGCTCAACGTGCATCTGCTCCAGCCGGCAGGGGAGAGGTCGGGTGACATCCCGTTTCTCTTCACGTACCTCCTGTTATAGCGCTTGCCCTGATAATGGCGTGTGCTTGAACTGATGCATGTATCGGGCGTGCATAGGTGCGTGACCACGAGCATGCCCTCGTTCGACGGCATCTTAGGAGTGTTATAGTCAAAGGTGAAATACCAGCAACTGTCGCTGTGGGTGGCATTGTATTGTTCGGGGCTTACCTGGGCGTACGATGACGCAAAAGCCAATGCCGACAAAATGAAAGCTGTTCTTCTCAATTTCATAAGGGTAGTTTTTAGTTAGTAAATTACCCTTATAAAACGCATTTGCTATGTTTATGGTTTATAGACCTTTCGCAATAGCGTCAATAGCTCGCGGCAGTTCCTCAAGGCTTTTTATTGTCGCTGAGGGCTCGTGCCCGTTTATTACCGGCTCCTCTTTCCAGCATATATTCTTCAGCCATACGGTGCTGCAACCGAGCGTGCTCGACGGGTATATGTCTTTGCGGTACGAATCGCCAACTACCGCAATGTCCTCGGCTCTCATGCCTAACGCCTCTACGCCTAAAGAGAATAGGGCGGGGTCGGGCTTGCGCAGCCCTACGACCGACGACTCTACGATTGTCCTGAAATATTCCGACAAGCCGAACTCTTCCAGCACTACAGGCATGTTCCCGTAAAAGTTAGTGACAAGCACGATAGGAAATCTTCTTGACAGCTCTTCGACAATGGCGCATGTCCTTTTCAGTGTCTCCTTGACCCTGCCGTAGCATCCTTCCGCAATCATCTTCTCGTTTGCAGGCGTCAGCTCCGCTCCGGTCGCAGTCTCACGCAGCCTGTCGAACTGTATCGCAATCTTCTTTTCGAGCAGTCTCCTGAATGTGTCTGTAGGCTCTATTGCCCGGTTCTTGGCAAGGTATCGTTCTGCATGCACGTAGGCTTCCCTGTACTCTTCGTGCGTAATATCTATGCAGGCTCTACGGTATTCGTTCCAGATAAGCTCTCCCCAATGTATTCCGTCGGTGTCGATGGTGCCGCCGTAATCGAATATTATGCCTTTAATTGAACTCATGCCCCTCCTCAATCTTTTTTGTAAGTCTTTTGCATAGCGACTCATGCCTGTACTGCATGTAGAAGAACAGAATCATAAGTACTACCATTTCAAAGAATATGTAAAGCCATAGCTCGTTTATGAGCAAAGTGAAGCACAATGTTATCGCACGTGAATTGAATGTAAGGATATTGGTGTACTTCATCAACGGAAGGCTGCCCTTGCGGAACTCCTGACGCAACGATGCCGGAATGTCCGTGCCGTACTTCTCATGCACCAGCTTTATGAATTTCTGAAAGCGTGGCGACATTCTCTCCTGGTTCTCGACGTATGCGACGTAGAATCTGAGGAAAAGTTTCCAGAAGAATGCCGTACGCCACGATGTTCCGTCATACTCCTTCTTCTCCATTACAGAATTGTGGAACTCATGTCCGTTCTGTTCGTTCGAGAAGTAGAGGTGTATGTTGCGGTAGTAGTCGGCGAGCTGGCATTGCGAGCCATGTATCCAGAAGCCGCAGAAGGACAATAGTATCCAGATTATTACTCCCCACTCATGCTCGGGGGCGAACGGTATCGGCTGGTGTGTCTCTCTCAAGGCTATGGCGAGGTATATGAAGAAGAACCAGCAGTCTCCGGCAAAGCCGTCGAGTATTCGTCCCCAGCGTGTCTTTTCTCCTGTTATTCGTGCGAGCTGCCCGTCGGTGCTGTCATAAATGTTCGCCCATATAAGAAGCAGCATGCCTATCATGTTCCATCTGAGGTCGGGGATGGCGAAGCATATTCCGGCAGCGACGCCTAAGAATATCGACGCAATGGTAATGATGTTGGGGTGAACTCCCCTGTTGCGGAAAAACAGTGCGCAATGGAAACCTACGGGGCGGTAGAACCACATGTCGAGGAACTCCTCGGTGTCGGGTGACTTTATCGACATCCTGTATAGCTTCTTGTCTTCTTCTTTCATCTCTCTTGTTCGGTTATACTGTTCATAATTGTCTTCGCAATCTCTTTTGCGGCTTCTTCACGTACTGCCGAGAAACTCGGGAAGTCATTAAGGTCAATAATGGCTATCTCTCCCTTATCGTTCACGATGCAGTCGCCGCCATAAATCTTCAGCCCTGTGGCCTTTGCGGCTCTGAATACCATTGAACGCATCGCATCGGCATCAAAAGGCAGCCTGCGGGGAACGCCGTTAATCTCCTCGAGTCCGAATTTCGTCTGTCCGCTCTGCGGGTAGCAATAGCTGAAATACCGCTCCTCGACGCCGTAGAATTTAATGAGGTCGCCATCAATGTGGCGTGTGTACACGAAACTCTTTATGCCTCTTTCCTGCATGGCTTCGACAGCCCCCCGAGCCTCTGCGTAATCCTTGGCATAGCGTATGTCATCCTTGTGGCAGCTCCAGCCCTCGCCTCGTTTTATCCATGCAGGGTAGGGCATCTCTTTCAATGCCTCATGGCTGTCGGCGATAAGGAATTGGGGTTGAGCGATGCCCTCTTTTTCAAGAATTTCCATTGTTCTTGTGCGGGAACAATTCTCGACAGCCGTCGGGCTGTTAAGCACTGCGATGCCTGCCCTTTCTGCTGTTTTCAGGACCTCAAGGACTTTTAGGTCTCTCGACATGTGGCATACTACGTCAATATCCTCGGGCATGCGCTCGTCATTGACAGCCGTGACATCGGCTCCCGCTTTTTCAAGCTCGCCCTTAACACATTCAAGTATGGCAGCGTCTTTGTCCGCCATGTTAGGGGAGTTCTCGGGGTTTCGTGATATCAGTGCGATCTTCATTTGCCGGCAATAAAAATCTCAGCTTTGGCTATGTCCTCGGCGTGGTCAATGTCTATTATCTTTCCCATAGGGAATGCCTTGAGCTTCATTCCGCTATCGACAAGGCTGCGTTGGAAGTTACGCATGCGGTGAACGCCCTCTGCCATGCATCTGTCAAGAATGTCGAGCGCTTTTGTGCCGAGCCCGTAGATGCCGCCCGAAATAAATCTCGTGTCGTCGGCAGGCGTGTCCAGGAATGCCGTTATTCTCAACTCTTCGTCGGTGGCGACGTACAGCGGCTTCTCGTCGTCTATGTAGTCGGTGACAGCCATCATGCCGTCGCCTTTGTACTCCTCGAACGCCTTTATGTAACGTGCGAACTCCTCTTCCTTGAAAAGCGTGTCCACGGTCGTAAGGCAGAATTTGCCGTTGCGCAGCAGGCTGCTCAACGCATGGAAACTATGCATCGAGCTCGGCGTGCTTTTGACGACTATGTTCAGCTTGCATGCGCACTCCACGCTCTTGAGAAACGCCAGCGTCTCGGGCTGCTGTCCGTTTATGACTATGCTTATGCTTTCGGCGTTCTGTCGCTCGAAAATTCTTATCAGACGCTCGATGACAGGCGTTCCGCCCAGCTCTACTAAAGGCTTGGGCTTTGCTACGCCCTCATTTGCCAGTCGCGACCCCTCGCCTGCAGCTATAATGGCAAAATTCATTATTCCTCGTCGTTCTGTTGAAGGTTCAGGCGGTTGCTGTCGTCACGTTTCTCGAAGTAGAGCTTGCGTAACGGGTTGCGTCGTGCCTTGTCGTACATGCCACGGTTGCGTTGTATGTCTATGGCCGCATATATTGCCTGACGGAACGAGTTCTCGTCGGCAACGCCCTTGCCTGCGATGTCGAGCGCGACGCCGTGCGCAGGCGATGTGCGTACTACGGACAGCCCGGCAGTGAAGTTCACCCCCTCGTTCATGGCCAGCGTCTTGAACGGAGCCAGCCCCTGGTCGTGGTACATTGCGAGTACCGCATCGAAATCGGCATACTTGCCGCTGCCCATAAAGCCGTCGGTAGCGAACGGACCGTAGCAGAATATGCCGCTGTCGTTCATCTTGCGTATTGTGGGGGCTATAATCTCCTGCTCTTCGGTGCCGAGCAGGCCGTTGTCTCCGGCGTGCGGGTTGAGCGACAGCACCGCAATCTTCGGCGCGTCAATGTTGAAATCCCTGATAAGGCTCTCGTTGAGCAGGGTTATCTTCTCTTCGAGCAGTTCTGCGGTTATCGCTGCCGGTATGTCACGCAGAGCCATGTGCGATGTGGCTACGGCTACTCTCATGTCGCCGCTGCACAGAATCATCAATGACTTCTCGCCATTCCCGCAACGCTCCTGAAGGTATTCTGTATGCCCCGGGAAGCGGAACTTGTCGTTCTGGATAGAGCTCTTGTTTATCGGCGCCGTTACCAATGCGTCTATCTTGCCCTCCTGAAAATCCTTCATTGCCGCTTCAAGAGCATCGAAGGCAGCCTGCCCTGCGTCGCCGGTGGCTGTGCCAAGCTCGATATGTATCTCGTCGCTGTTGCAGTTGATGATGTTCAGCTTTCCGGCCTGAGCCTCGTCGGCGTTGGATATCGTGTTATATAGCGTCTCCATCTCAAGAGCCTTGCGGTGGTATGCCGCAGCCTTCGGAGAGCCGTAAACGACAGGCGTGCAGATGTCGAACATCTCAGGGTTGTCGAAAGCCTTGAATATAATCTCGTAACCGACACCGTTTATGTCGCCTTGCGTAATTCCTATACGCATTTTCCTGTTCTCACTCATTTTGAAATATATCTTTTTATTGTTTTTCTTCTTTTTCCGCTTTCGCCTCAATGACTACCTGCGGCATGTGTATGCTGTTCTCTATGAGCTTGTCGGCAGGCAGCTTCAGCGTGTAGAGCGACGCTTCAAGCTTTCTTATGAAACGGCCTTTCTTCTGCCCTGCCGCATACACGAACGCCTCGACAACGATTACCCTGCCGTTCTGCTCGTCTACGACGGAGTGCGACACGAACGGGCCTCCCATCATGTCGTTTTCCATGTACCACAGGCCTCTCGCTATCTGCAGGTAGCGGTCCTTGTACGATGTCTCTGTAATGTTTACATATCCGGGCTCGGTCTGTATGTACTGCCCGGGCTTTCCTCCGGGCATGTTTATCTTCATCACCGAATCACGCTTCTGCGTGTAGTTCTCAAGGGAGAAGTTATCGACCGAGGTGTAAGGGTAGCTGTAAATAACGAAGCTGAGTATTTCGGGGTTTACCGAATTGAAGTCCGACAGCCATACGAAGTTCTCTCCTCTCTTTTCTCCGTTCATCTCAACGGGAATCATCAGCTCGCAGTCGAACATCTCCTTTACGGTTGCCATCGCATTAGGGTTGTGACGCTGTTTCAGGTTGTCTATCTGCCTGTTCATCTCCACCGAAGTGAAGAAGTCTACAATCAGCTGGTAATTCACTGTTATGTATTCCGCCAGTTGCGCGTTCGACTGAGCCTGCATCGTCATAATCATTTGCGGTCTTGCGAATAGGTCTTCCGAGTACTTGAACAACGCTCTTGAATACAAGCGTTCGTTTATGTCAATGTTGATTATGTTGCGGAACGGCTTTGTCATGTTGCTCAATTCGTTCACCCTTGATATTCTGAACGAGCGTTCCGACTGCGGAAGCCCTGGAATGTCGGTGTCAAGGGCATTTTCCAACGCTCTGCCGGCTGGGGAGTCCCAGAACTCCTGGCTGCAAACTACAAGCACTTCGTACGGGTTGCCCACGGCGCTTCTCTTGAATGTGCCGTTGTCGCCTCCGCATGCGACCAACAATATCGTTGCGAGTAAAATGGATAAAATCTTTTTCATATTATCAATTATTTTCGGTTGTTCTGTTCTCTTTCTCCTGCTTGAGCGTAGAGAGCATGCCGCATGCGGCAAATATGTCTTCTCCTCGCGAGGCTCTTATGGTCGTGAAAAGGCCGTTCTTCGTGAGGTAGTCCCTCAGTTCCACCATTCCCTTCTCGTCTACTCCTTCAAGGGGTACTCCGGGTATCGCATGGTAGCGTATGAGGTTTATACGGCAGTCGATGCCGCTGAGCAGCTTCAGCAATTTTCTTGCATGGAACTGCGTCTCGTTAATGCCTTTGAACACGATATACTCGAATGTGAGCCTTCTCTGGTGGCTGAAGTCATACTCCCTCAGCAACTCAATCATCTCTGTAATAGGAAAGCCCTTTTCGGCAGGCATTATCTCTGCGCGCTTCTCGGGCATAGGGTGGTGCAGGCTTATGGCGATGTGGTAGTCGCCCGAGTCGAGCAGCCGCTTCAGCCCTTTACGCACTCCTACCGACGAAACAGTCAGGCGGTGAGGGCTCCATGCAAGGCCATAGTCTGCCGTGAGTATCTCTATTGCCTGCAACAGGTTGTCGAGGTTGTCGCAAGGCTCTCCCATGCCCATGAACACTATGTTAGTAAGTCTTTCAAATTCCGGCAGGGCGAATATCTGGTTTATAATCTCGTTCGCTGTAAGGTTAGCTGTGTACTTCTGCTTTCCTGTCATGCAGAAGAGGCAGTTCATCTTGCAGCCCACCTGTGACGACACGCAGAGAGTGGCACGATCGCCGTCAGGAATGAATACCGCCTCGACAAAATGCCCGTCATTTACCTTGTAAAGGTACTTGACGGTTCCGTCTACCGACCTCGCTTCGTCGGCAGGCGATGAATAGCCAACTTCGAAGAGTTCGTTCAGCCTCTCCCTGTTCTTGAGCGAAATGTTTGACATCTCGTCTATTGAGCGCGCCCTCTTCTTGTATACCCAGTCGGCTATCTGCTTTGCGGTGAACGCAGGCATGCCGGCCTCCTTGACAGCCTCTTTGAGCATGTCAAGAGTCATTCCCGCCAATCTCTTCTTGTTAGAACCCATTTCTCTCTTTATGATTTTCCGCACTATCCGGAATATAAACAATAATGCGAAGATAGTGCAAAAAAGTGGTTTTCACTTTATATCTTTAAATAAAATATATTTATATAACTAAATATTCATTGTGCTTGTTGCGTGATTGCCCCTCTTTTTATTAAATTCGCAAAAAATAGTTTGTTATGGAGAATCACTCGATAGAGCTGTTCATGCCGCTCGGATATGCCGGCGAGCTGCCTGCGTTCGTGCAATCTTTGGCAGCCGAACAGCGGATTAAGCATATATGGCTGTGGGGCTTGTCACCCGTAGAAATTCAACTTCCCGAAAAGGCAGAAATAATTGTCGCGGGCTCAACGCTTTCAACGGCATTCTTCAGGGAAATGGCAAGGCTGGCTACGGCGGACTATCTGCTTTACGTAAGCAAGCCGGGAGTCACTCTCTTTGCCGAAGAACTTTTTGAGCTGTGTGATACAATGCCTTCCGAGGCCTCAATGGCATACGGCCATTACCGTAAGATAGTCAATGAAAAGGTGCAGGACGCCCCGACAATCGATTGCCTTGACGGCAGTCTGCGTAACGATTTTGACTTTGGCCCGGTGCGTCTGTTCAAGGTGCCTGCTTTGAAAAAGTATCTTGAACTGGAGCTTGCCGAATACAAATACGCAGGCCTTTATCAGTTGCGTCTTGCTCTTTCAAGAATAGGCACGATATACCATTACGACGGCTGTCTGTCAGCCGAAAACGAGAGTGATAACCGCAAGAGCGGTGAAAGGCAGTTCGACTATGTAAACCCCGCGCAGCGTGACGTGCAGGTGGAAATGGAGCGTGCCTGTGCCCGTCACCTCAAAGACACGGGGGCTCTGCTTCCGCCGTGCAAGTATAGCGGAATTGACCTTTCTATCGGGGATTTTCCTGTTGAGGCTTCGGTAATCATACCTGTCTTGAACAGGGAAAAGACGGTTGCCGATGCGATATCCTCCGTGCTTGCCCAAAAATGCTCGTTCGACTTCAATGTGTTAGTGGTAGACAACCATTCTACAGACAGGACGGGCGAGATAATAGATTCGTTCAACGACGGCAGGGTGGTGCATATTGTTCCCGAAGCCAACGACCTGGGAATAGGCGGCTGCTGGAATCTTGCGGTGAACGACTCCCGTTGCGGACGTTTTGCGGTGCAGCTCGACAGCGACGACCTCTACAGCGACGAATTTGTATTGCAGAAGGTTGTAGATGAATTCTACAAACAGGGCTGCGCCATGCTTGTCGGTACATACCGCATATGCGACTTTGACCTGAATACGTTGCCTCCGGGAGTCATTGACCACAGGGAATGGACCGAAGATAACGGACGAAACAATGCTCTTAGAATTAACGGCTTAGGCGCTCCTCGCGCTTTTTATACGCCTGTAATCCGCAAGGTGGGTTTCCCTAATGTCAGCTACGGCGAAGATTATGCTGTTGGCTTGCAGATATCCCGCGGCTATCGTATCGGCAGAATATACGATGTCCTCTACCTTTGCCGTCGTTGGGGCGGAAACTCCGATGCGGCTCTCTCGCACGAAAAGGTGAATGCGAATAATCTTTACAAGGACTCTCTTCGTACAGTGGAATTGAACGCCCGAAAAGAGCTGATGAAATCGATGAAAATACCCGCTATGGCAGAACTCGTGCAGTTCTTCGAACGGCAATTGGAATGTTGGGGCGATGCTACCGAACGCTATCGTGCCCTTGAAAAGGTCTGCCAAAAGAGGCTCTGCAACGGTATAACGCTTCAATTCAACCCCTCACGTGCCGTCTCGGCATCGGCGAAGGTGGACAAGGAATCAATAGAGCGACGCAAATGTTTCTTGTGCACGGCAAACCGCCCGGCTTGTCAATTGACCGAGGATGTTCTGGGAAGCATGGAACTGCTCGTAAACCCGTATCCGATACTGCCGTTCCATTTCACATTGCCTCTGAAAGAGCATGTCCCGCAGGAGCTGTCAAGAATGTATGCCGACATGCTGCTGCTGGCAAGGGAGTGGCAGGGGATGGCTCTCTTCTATAATGGCGCCCGGTGCGGCGCTTCGGCTCCCGACCATGCGCATCTTCAGGCGGTAAGGGCTGCCGACGTTCCCATGCTCGGCGGCGAGTGGCATGAAGCGATCTCCTCATCGCTTGAGCCGTTGCGTTTCAATGACGGAGGTGTTATATACAGGGCCTGTGGCTACCTTGTCCCACTGTTCGTGCTTCAGTCTTCCGGCGTGGCGGAATCGATGCGGCTTATGCGTCTCATGATGTCCGCAATGCCTCTCATCGACGGCGAGGTCGAGCCCAGGATGAACGTGTTCTGCTATTACGCCTCTTCGGACGGCTATGTCACGATAGTGATTCCACGCTCGAAGCACCGTCCCGAATGTTACGGCATCGAGGGCGAGAAGGCACGCATGGTCAGCCCCGGCGCTCTTGACATGGCTGCGCTCATGATAACCCCGCGAGAGAACGATTATATGCATCTTTGCGCCGACGAGGCCCTTGCTATTCTCAAAGAGGTGGGCATAGGCGAGGAGGATGCCGCTGAAATTTCAGAAAATATAATTTCCGCTCATGAGAACAATTGATGTCGGCATAATGCGTTCTTCGCAGATAAGCTTCGATTTAATCGGGAGTTTCAGCTCCTCTTCGGGAAGAGCGGCTCTAAAAAACAACGTTTTCATCGAGAACGGAAAACTCTCTTTTTGCGGCAGGCTGTATGACTCGCTTAGCTTTGCTCCATGTGACGGCGACTCTCTCTTTACCCTGCATGACGTTACGATAGGCGTGAATTTTCATTGGCAAAGAAAGGAGTCGCAAAGCTTTAGAGGCGAGCTGCTTTTTATTGTCGAGGATAATGAGGCGCGTGCCATTAACAGAATAGCGGTCGAGGATTATCTCGTAAGCGTCATATCGAGCGAGATGTCCGCAACATCCTCGCTTGAATTCCTTAAGGCTCACGCTGTTATATCTCGCAGTTGGCTTTATGCGCAGCTCGAAAGAAAGCAGAGGGTGGAGTGCGGGACATTGGGCTTTGAGAATGAGAAAGAGGTGGTGCGTTGGTACGCAAGAGAGGACCATACGCTGTTTGACTTCTGCGCCGACGACCATTGCCAGCGTTATCAGGGCATTACCCGTGCCGCCAATCCTAACGTGGCTCTTGCTGTGAATGAGACAAGGAATCTGGTGCTTAAGCATGACGGCGAGGTCTGCGACGCACGTTTCAGCAAGTGCTGCGGCGGCGTGACGGAGCTTTTCTCTTCGTGTTGGGAAAATACGGACTATCCGTATCTCAAGGCTCTCAGGGATGCTGCGGGTAGCGAACCGTTTCCCGTTCTTTCGACCGAAGAGGGAGCAAGGCGGTGGATAGAGTCGTCGCCCGAATCGTTCTGTTCAACAAAGGAGAAATCGGTGCTGTCGCAGATACTCAACGGCTACGACAAGGAGACCAATGACTTCTACCGTTGGCGTGTGGAATATTCGCAGAGCGAGCTTTCGGAACTTGTGGCGGAGCGCTCCGGCATCGACTTCGGGACAATCGAGGAACTGGTGCCAATAGAACGAGGCCCCTCGGGCAGGATAGTGAGGCTGCGTGTGTCGGGCAGCAAGGCGGAACGCATTGTCGGCAAGGAGCTTGAGATACGTCGTTGGCTCTCGAAGAGCCATCTCTACAGCTCGGCTTTTGTCGTTGATAAGGTCATGCGTGACGGAGTGAACCGTTTTGTCATAAAAGGCGCAGGCTGGGGGCACGGAGTAGGGCTTTGCCAAATCGGAGCCGCTATGATGGGCGAGCAGGGCATGAGCTATAAGGCAATTCTTGCCCATTATTACCCCGGCGCATCATTGGAAAGCGTTTGAATGAAATGATTGTTGTTGAATAAAACGTGTGATTTTAATCTTTTTTTATAAAAAAAGTGTTTCGTAAGAAACTATTTAGTACTTTTATACAGCAATTCCATAATATTAAATCAGTATTTCCGTTACCTATAATAGGTAATAATATATTTCTTGAATGAAGATTCTGTTTCTCACCGACAATTTCCCGCCGGAGGTAAACGCACCGGCGACACGAACATACGAGCATTGCAAGGAGTGGGTAAAGGCCGGTCACGACGTGACGGTCATAACGTGCCATCCTAATTTCCCTGTCGGGCGTGTGTATGAAGGGTACAAGAACACATGGAAAAAAAAGGAGGTCGTCGATGGAATAAACGTTATCCGTGTCTGGACATATATCTCATCAAACAAAGGCTTCCTGAAGCGTATACTTGACTATATAAGCTTCTCGGTCACATCATTCCTTGCGGGCCTTTTCTGCAAGTGCGACGTTATTATAGCCACTTCGCCTCAATTCTTTACGGCTTTGTCAGGCAGGACTCTCCATTTTTTCAAGCGCAAGCCGTGGATAATGGAGGTGCGTGACTTGTGGCCGGAGTCAATAAAGACTGTCGGTGCGATGAAAGATGGCTTGGCGCTGCGTTATTTCTCTAAGGAGGAGTTGTGGTGCTACCGCTCTGCCAAGAAAATTGTTGTTGTTACCGATACGTTCAAGAAAGTCATATCGGAGCGAGGCATTGACCCCGAAAAGATACATGTCATAAAGAACGGCAGTAATCTCGAGCTGTTCACTCCTCGTGAAAAACCGAAAGAACTTGTAGAAAGATACGGGCTTGAAGGAAAACGAGTGTTGGGCTACGTGGGTACAATAGGCATGGCCCATAATATCGCATTTCTTATTGATTGCGTGAAGTACTTGCCCGAATATAAGTTCATGATATTGGGCGAGGGCGCAGAAAAAGAAAATCTTAAAAAGAAAGTTGCCAATGAGGGAATTGACAATGTCTTTTTTATCGACTCCGTGTCAAAGGACAAGGTTGCCGACTATGTCGCTCTGCAGGATGCGGCTCTTGTTAATTTGCGTCGTGACCCTCTTTTTACCACGGTAATACCTTCGAAAATCTTTGAGACTGCGGCAATGCATATACCTATCTTGTTGGGAGTAGACGGCGAGGCGCGTTCATTGGTTGAAGAATACAATGCCGGTCTCTTTTATGAGCCTGAGAACAGGGACGATTTCCTTAAGAAGCTCGACTTGCTTTTCAATGACAAGGATGTATATGCTGCATGCCGGGAGGGCGGAGTTAAGCTGTCAAGGGATTTTGACCGCAAGAAATTAGCGGCACGCATGCTCGAAGTGGTAACTGATGTAGAATAAAGGAATGCTATGGCTATGAAAGACGGAATGAATGCCTTTGAACGCGCGATAAAACGTATCTTTGATGTCGTTTGCTCGTTTCTCGGGCTCGTTGTCTTGTCTCCTTTGTTTTTGGTGATATTTGTCGTGCAGCTTGCGCAACGTCACAAAGGCGGCGCTATCTTCAGCCAAAAAAGAATAGGGTACAAAGGCAGGACTTTCCGTATATACAAGTTCAGGACAATGTATGCCGGCTCGGAATCGGACGGCGAGCCTAAATTGGCGGTCAAGGACGACGAGAGATTGACAAGGGTAGGCAAGTTCCTTAGGGAATACCACCTTGACGAGCTTCCGCAGCTTTACAATGTCCTTATCGGCGACATGTCTTTCGTGGGGCCTCGTCCCGAACGTGAATATTTTATTGATAAGATAAGGGAGAAGAACCCTGACTACGACTATGTATTCCTTATGCGTCCGGGCTTGACGTCTAAGGCTACAATATACAACGGGTATACCGATACTATGGAGAAGATGCTCGTGCGTCTGGAGATGGACCTTGATTATCTGCAGAATCGCTCTCTTTGGGTCGATATCAAGATAATAGCGACAACGGCCCTTTATATTATCGGAGGAAAGAAATTCTAAGAAGCGGTTTCAACAGCGTCTCTCCCGTTATTCCTCCAGTTTGCATTCGCTGAACATGAACTCCTTTTCGGCGACATCTTTCGGGAAGCAGTAATATGTCATTTCTGCGGTGGAGCATGTCTCGCCGTTGTGCGTTATCGCAGCCTCGATGAACACGAAGTTGCGTTTTGTCTCTCTCACGCGTGCGCGTACCTCAATTATAACGCCCTCTCCGGTGGGCACGGGCTTCTTGTACTTTACGTTCAGGCTTGTAGTCATGCCCGATGTCTGGAATTTGCGTGCGATTATCCAGCCGCCTATTTCGTCGAGCAGGGTCGCCTGGATGCCGCCGTGCAGGGTGTTCAGCCAGCCCTGGTAATTATCCTGCGGGTTCCATAGCGAAACAATGTCGTCTCCGTCCTCGTAGAATTCCATTTTCAGGCCGTAGGGGTTGCCCGGAGCGCATGCGAAACAGTTGTATCCCCGGTCGGTGAGCCCTATCCAGGGGTTCTTGATTTTCTTCATATTCTTTTATTTGGGTTGTCTGCTTGCGAAGATAGCCTAAATCCGGAACAAACATCCTGTTCATGGCTCTATTTTTGTTTTTTTTAGCATGTTTGCAGAAACCTTTCGCCTAAAATGTCTAACTTTGCGTGCAAAATGTACTTTCCATGGCAAGGATACTGGCGATAGACTACGGCAAGAAGAGGACAGGCTTGGCGGTTACCGACGAGCTTCAGATAATTGCGAACGGGCTTACTACGGTCGCAACGGCGGAACTTGTCGATTTTCTGCTCGACTATGTCGCTAAAGAGCCTGTCGAGCGTATTGTTGTCGGCATGCCTAAGCAGATGGACAACACCCCCTCGGAGAACATGGGACGCATAAGGCCGTTCGTGGGCCGCATACGCAAGCTGCTCCCCGGAATTCCTGTCGAGTACCACGACGAACGCTTTACGTCGGTTCTGGCCCACCAGGCTATTCTCGCTTCGGGCATAGGCAAGATGGCCCGTCGCAACAAGGAGCTCGTGGATGAGGTGAGCGCTACCATAATACTGCAGTCGTACATGGAGAGCCGCAGAATGAGAAAGGAACAATAGTTAAATATACGATAATGATACTACCTATTTATCTTTACGGACAGCCCGTACTGAAGAAAGTCGCCGAGGACATCACTCCCGATTATCCTCAGCTCAGTGAGCTTATAGAAAACATGTTCGACACGATGCATCATGCCGAGGGCATCGGCCTCGCAGCGCCGCAGATAGGCCTGGCGATACGCCTTGTCGTCGTGGACCTCGACGTGCTGTCGGAGGATTACCCCGAATTCGCCGACTTCCGCAGGGTATATATCAACGCTCATATCATTGAGACGTCCGACGAGACCGACTCGATGGAAGAGGGCTGCCTGAGCCTTCCCGGAATTCATGAGAAGGTAAGCCGCCCGTCACGCATACATGTGCAGTATCTCGACGAGAACTTCGTCGAGCATGACGAGTGGGTGGACGGTTATCTCGCCCGTGTCATGCAGCATGAGTTCGACCACCTCGAAGGCAAGGTCTTCTCGGACCGCCTCTCGCCGTTGCGGCGCCAGATGAACAAGAACAAGCTCGGAAATCTTCTCAAGGGCAAGGTCAGCTGCAGCTACAAGGTAAAAAGAGTGCTTAGATGAGAGCATTGAAGGCTATAATCCTTTATTGCCTGCTGTGCGTGCCGGCTCTGTGCAATGCGCAGCTCAACACCGTGCGTGTTATGGAGATAGGACGCAATGCGCTCTATTTCGAGGATTATGTGCTTTCGATACAATATTTCAACAAGGTCATCGACGCAAAGCCGTTCCTTCACGAGCCCTATTTCTACCGCGGGCTGGCGAAATTCTATCTCGACGACTTCGTAGGGGCGTCGGAGGACTTCACTACGGCTATCGCCAAGAACCCGTACGTGGCGCAGTGCTATCAGCTGCGAGGCATGTGCCTGGCACGCATCGACAGCCTTGCGCTTGCCGAAAAAGACTTCCGTACGGCTATAAAGTATGACCCTCAGAATCCCAATCTGTGGCAGAATCTCGGAGTGCTTGCGATACAGGAGGAGGATTGGCAAAAGGCGTCGAACGTAGTGGATTCGCTCCTTCTTTTCTCGCCCCGCAACAGCGGCGCGTACCTTATGCGTGCTCAGGTGTCGCTCAACTCAGGCGATACGCTGCTGGCGCTCGAGATGGCCGAAAAGGCCGTCATGCATGACAAGTTCTCGGCCGACGTGTACGACGCAAGGGCTATCGTGCATTACGAAATGGGAAGCTACGAGGCTGCCGAAAAGGATCTTGACCGTGCCGTGGAGCTGATGCCCGCCCGCAGCGGCAGTTACATCAACCGTGCGTTAGTCCGCTATTACAGGAATAACCTCCGTGGCGCAATGGAGGACTACGACATGGCTCTTTATGTCGAGCCGGGGAACTTTCTCGCTCTCTATAACCGAGGGCTGCTCCGCATGACGGTGGGTGACGACAATCTTGCCATTGAGGACTTCGACAAGGTGCTTGAGATAGACCCCGACAATACGATGGCGCGCTTCAACCGTGCGTTGCTGCGTGAGAACGTGGGCGACTACCGGGGTGCCATAAGCGATTATAGCGACGTTATAGAAAGCTACCCCAATTTCGAGCAGGCATACAGCTGCCGTGCGTCGGCACGCCGCAAGGCGGGCGATGCGAAAGGCGCCGAGGCTGACGAGAAATGGCTCTTTAAACGCCAGCTCGACATATACAACAACGGCATCGAGTCGGTAAGCGAGGAGTATTCTGCCGAGAACGACAAGACCCGCAAACGCTCCGACGAGAATGTACGCAACTACAACACAATGGTTGTCGCCGACAACTCGTATGGCAAGCAGTACACCACGGAGTATCGTGGCAGGGTGCAGGACAGGAATGTCTTTGTGGAGCTTGAGCCGTTCTTCGTCCTGACATACTACAAGAACGAAAAGGAGCTCGAGGAGTCTTCGGGATATTGCAAGCAGCTCGAAGAGCTGAATGCCTCGTTGAGCCTTCCTCTTCTGCTCGCGAACGACGAGCGTGCCCTGGCGGGCAACGAGGTGGAGCGTTGCTTTGACAATATAAACACCCTCTCGAAGCGGATATCGGAAAACCCGGAGTCGCCGAGAGAGCTTATGCTCCGTTCGCTCAACCACTATTTCGTTCAGGATCTGGAGTCGGCAATGGCCGACATCGACAGGGCTGTCGCATGCGGCGACGCTTCGTGGGAGCTCTTCTTCGTGCGTTCTTTCATACGTTATAAGCTGCTCGAGACTCAGCAGCTCGGCAAAGAGGGCAGTGCGGGACCAAGACGCGACGCCTTGCCGAGCCTCGACTACCGTCTTGTCAAGGGCGACCTTGACGCTGTGCTTGAGCAGCAGCCGGGCTTTGTCCATGCGTTGTTCAACAGGGCGAACGTGTCGGCGAAGCTGAACGACTTCAAGTCGGCGATAGTGGACTACACAAAGGCTTTGGAGGCCAATGACCGCTTTGCCGAGGCCTACTTCAACCGTGGCCTTGCAAGGCTGTATACGGGCAGTGCCGAAGCGGGCATCGCCGACCTCAGCAAGGCGGGCGAGCTGGGCATCTTTCAGGCATACAACGTGATAAAGCGTTTCCAGTATTCGGGAAAGTGACGAAAGTGACGGCTGGGCGGCGGCGTTATTGCTAAAATGGCATAACTCTTTGCTGATTGTCGGTTTTTTCACTATCTTCGCACTTGAAAAGGCGGTGCCTTTAAATAGATTAAGAATTAATAGATACACATATGATCAGAATTTCATTCAACGGTGATGTACGGGAGTTCGCCGCAGAGGGCAAGTCGTACATTGAGCTTATATCGTCGGTCGATCCTAAGCTGCTCAGCAGCTATGTGGCGGTAAAGGACGGCGACAACGTGATTGACCTGCGCGACGTTCCTGCCGACGGCGCATGTGTTGAACTTGTAGGCCTTGACTCAAAAGAGGCTTTGCATGTGTTGCGTCACACGGCTGCGCACATCATGGCCGAGGCTGTGAAGCACCTCTTCCCCGAAGCCAAGCTTACCATAGGCCCGGCTACCGATACGGGCTTCTTCTATGACTTCGAGTGCGCTCCGTTCACAAAGGAGAACCTCGATGCGATAGAGAAGGAGATGAAGAAAATCATCAAGTCAAGTCCTCGTATCGAGCGTCAGGTGGTGACGCGTGACGAGGCTATCGCCATGATGAAGGCGAAGAACGAGCCCTACAAGCTCGAGCTTATCGATGCGATACCGGGCGACGACAGAATAACCATATATTCTCAGGACGACTTCGCCGACCTGTGCATGGGCCCGCACCTGCTCAATACACGCCTTATCAAGGGCTTCAAGCTTCTCTCTACCTCTACCGCATACTGGAGAGGCGACAAGAACAACGCTTCCTTGTCACGTATATACGGCACGGCTTTCTTCACTAAGGAGGATTGCGAGGCGTATCTGGCGCACCTTGAGCATATAAAGAACATCGACCATAACAAGATAGGCCGTGAAATGGAGATCTTCACCACTGTCGATGTTATCGGCCAGGGACTGCCCCTGCTCATGCCTAAGGGAGCGAAGATTGTTCAGACCCTCCAGCGCTGGATAGAGGATATCGAGGACAACGAGTGGGGCTATATCCGCACCAAGACCCCTCTTATGGCAAAGAGCGACCTTTACAAGATATCGGGTCACTGGGACCACTACAAAGAGGGAATGTTCGTTCTCGGCAACGAGGAGACCGACAAGGAGGTGTTCGCATTGCGTCCTATGACATGCCCGTTCCAGTACTATGTCTACAAGGCTACGCATCACTCGTACCGTGACCTGCCCTTGCGTTACAGCGAGACATCTACGCTGTTCCGCAACGAGGATTCGGGCGAGATGCACGGCTTGACGCGTGTACGCCAGTTCACAATCAGCGAGGGTCACCTCATCGTGCGTCCCGACCAGATGGTCGAGGAGTTCAAGAAGTGCCTTGCCCTTGCGAAGCATGTCATGGAGACTCTCGGCCTGCAGAACGACGTTACGTACGTTCTTGCCAAGTGGGACCCCGAAAATCGCAAGAAGTATATCGGAGAGGCCGAAGTATGGGAAGAGACACAGCAGCATATACGTGAGATGCTTACCGAGCTTGAGATACCTTTTGTCGAGGAGACGGGCGGCGCGGCGTTCTATGGTCCTAAGGTCGATATCAATGCCAAGAACGTGTATGGCAAGGAAGACACAATGATTACCGTGCAGTGGGACGCTCTGCTTGCGGCGCAGTTCGATATGTACTATGTGGACCAGAACGGCGAGAAGGTACGTCCTTACATCATCCACCGTACAAGCATGGGCTGCTACGAGCGTACTCTCGCATGGCTCATCGAGAAGTACGAGGGCAAGTTCCCCACATGGCTCGCTCCTGAGCAGGTGCGCATCCTGCCAATCTCGGAGAAGTACGGCGACTACGCCAACGAGGTTGCTGCGGAGCTGAGAAAGAACGGCGTTCTTGTCCATGTCGATAACCGCTCCGAGAAGATTGGCTACAAGATACGCGAGGCACGCAACAACCGTGTTCCGTACATGCTTGTGCTCGGCCAGCAGGAGGAGGAGAACCGCACCGTTGCAGTGCGTAGCCGCTTTGCGGGCGACGAGGGCGTGAAGCCGATACAGGAGTTCGTCTCTGCAATCTGCGAGGAGATACGTACCAAGACAATACGTAAAGAGACGGTTCAGGCAGAATAATTGATTTTATGAATTATACCGGCGACGGGGGTGACTTTTGGGTCACCCTCGTCGCTGTTTAAGGTAGCTAAGGGCTACTAAGGGCTACTAATGGCAATTAAGGGCTACTAAGGTGGTCCTCGTTAATCGTTAATCGCTAATCGTTAATCGCTAATCGTTACTCGTTCATCGTTCATCGTTCATCGTTCATCGTTCATCGTTAATCGTTACACGTTAAACTCGTTTCGGCAACTTTTTTGCTTTTTGGGCGAAAATAAAACTGAAACCTCTTCGTTATGTGATAAATATATGATAAATTTGCAACCGATTTTGAAAAGTTATGCCCTTAGGGCTTAGGTAAAAAGGAACTTATATAAATTTTAATGAAGAACGACAATCTGAAGAACCAGTATCGTGTAAACGAACAAATCCGTGCCAACGAGGTGCGTATCGTAGGCGACGACATCGAGTCGGTAGTAATGCCGCTGCATAAGGCTCTTGCCCTTGCCGAAGAGAAAGAATTGGACCTTGTGGAGATATCTCCGTCAGCCAATCCTCCGGTTTGCCGTCTTATTGAATATTCAAAGTTCCTTTATCAAATGAAGAAACGCCAGAAGGAGCAGAAGGCGAAGCAGGTGAAGATAGACGTAAAGGAGATTCGTTTCGGCCCGCAGACCGACGAGCACGACTACAACTTCAAGCTCAAGCACGCCATCAGCTTCCTCCAGGACGGCGACAAGGTAAAGGCGTACGTTTTCTTCAAGGGACGTTCAATACTTTTCAAGGAGCAGGGCGAAATTCTTTTGCTTCGTTTCGCTAAGGACCTTGAGGAGTACGGCAAGGTAGACATGATGCCCGTTCTCGAAGGAAAGCGTATGACAATAATGATTTCGGCAAAGAAAGCTGCTCCCGCAAAGAAGGAGAAGCCCGCAAAGCCGCAGCCTGCCGCCGAAGCTACTGAAGAGTAAAAAAGCGAGTAGTGTTGTATAGTACGCTACCGATAATTGTTAACTAATAATTTTTAAAAAAATGCCAAAAGTTAAGACTAACTCCGGTGCCAAAAAAAGATTCGCTCTTACCGGAACAGGTAAAATCAAAAGAAAGCATGCTTATCACAGTCACATCTTGACAAAGAAGACAAAGAAGCAGAAGAGAAACCTTGTTCACTTCACAACTCTCGACTCTGCTAACGTTAAGAGTGTTAAAGAATTGTTGTCATTGCGTTAAGTATTGAATTATTAACCGAATGTATTAGCAAAAAAGTTCGCAAGACGGCGACGCTAACATTCAAAAGATTTTAAAACTATGCCAAGATCAGTAAATCACGTTGCTTCAAGAGCAAGAAGAAAGAAAATTTTAGGTTTGACCAGAGGTTACTTTGGTGCAAGAAAGAACGTATGGACCGTAGCTAAGAACACTTGGGAAAAGGGTCTTACATACGCATTCCGTGACCGTCGTAACAAGAAGCGTGAGTTCCGCGCACTTTGGATTCAGCGTATCAATGCGGCTGCTCGCCTCGAGGGTATGTCATACTCTCAGCTCATGGGCGCTCTGCACAAGGCAGGTATCGAGATTAACCGTAAGGTTCTCGCTGACCTCGCTATGAACAACCCTGTCGCTTTCAAGGCAATCGTTGACAAAGTGAAGAAGTAATCAGCTTCTCCTTGTATAATAAAGCATCAAGTGCCGTTCCTTTGTGGACGGCACTTGATGCTTTATATATAATAATGTTTGATGAATCCGGCTCAGTAGCAAAAAGGTGTGGGGAGTCAGTAGCAAAAGAATGTGGATATAAATAAATTTTGATTCAGTACTGCAATAAATATCTTTAACAAGTATATTGCTTAACAACGCCTGCTTGCTCACTATTATTATTCTTAACAGCTGTTTTTTGTTCCTCGCTGTCGCTTGTCTTATATTCTATCGCAATCCTCAACCTTAAGCTGCGGGTTGTTGCTATAAGCAGTTCTTTCTCTCATTACTTTTTCTCTCGTGAAAAAGTAATCAAAAAACGCCCGTCACACGGAAAAATTAGTCACGGCAGCCTTTTGCTCACGAGTCGCAGGCGACATCCTTCGGCCGGCTGCCGCTTGCCACCAAATCCTTTCATTAGGTTTTTGGGTGATGCGGAATGAAACGC
>JAFTRV010000092.1 GCA_017462065.1 Bacteroidaceae bacterium | reverse complement strand
AACTTGCAGAACTCATCTGCCAAACAGAAAATTTCAGTAACTTTATCCTCGGAGAACATAGCGGTAAGGTGTTGTATTATTTTTGATTGCAACCTAAAGTTACAACAATTATCGCTATTCTCCTAATTTTCAAAGAGTTAATTTTAATACAAATAAAATCCTTATTTCGAACTCACGTTAATATAATTAAAGAGGCCGCCTTTGTCAATAGCGAAGCGGAAAAAAATCGCTTGTAGAGTGAAATAAAAAACAGGAGCAACTAAAAAATGCTCCTGTTTTTTGTCGTTATTTTGCTTGTCTATTAGCAAATCTTGCGTGAGCCGTCACCGATGACAACGTCATATACCTTTGGCGACTTGCCGTACTTCTCGTTGTAACGCTTTTCAGCCTCGTTGATGAAGATTTCGTACAACTCCTCTTTAACAAGGTTGATAGTGCAACCGCCGAAGCCGCCGCCCATCATGCGTGAGCCTGTAACGCCGCAGTCGATAGCAACGTCTACAAGGAAGTCAAGCTCTTCGCAGCTTACCTCGTAATCCTTGCTCAAGCCGAAGTGTGTCTCGTACATCTTCTTACCTACAGTCTCGTAGTCGCCAGCCTCAAGAGCGTCGCAAACATCGAGTACACGAACTACCTCGCCGATAACATACTTCGCACGGTTGTAGTCCTCGGGCTTAAGTTCTGCCTTAACCTCCTCGAGCATTTCAAAGCTTGCGTCACGCAATGACTCAACCTCGGGGTGCTTAGCCTTGATAACCTCAGCGACACGCTCGCAGCTCAAGCGACGCTCGTTATAAGGCGAACCTACGAGCTCGTGCTTAACGCATGTGTTCAAGAGAACGAGCTTGTAACCCTGTGGCTTGAACGGGAAGTACTGGTACTCCAGTGAACGGCAGTCGAGACGGATAAGGCTGCCTGCCTTGCCGAATACGCTTGCGAACTGGTCCATGATACCGCAGTTCACGCCTACGTAGTTGTGCTCTGTAGCCTGGCCAACCTTAGCAAGCTCGAACTTGTCTACCTTGTTGTCGCCGAAGAGGTCGTTCAAGGCGTATGCGTATGTGCTCTCGAGAGCGGCAGAAGAAGACATGCCCGCACCGAGAGGCACATCGCCTGCGAATGCTGTATTGAAGCCCTTTACATCAACACCGCGCTTAATCATCTCGCGGCATACGCCGAAGATGTATTTCGCCCATGATGCGCGAGGCGCATCCTCCTCCTTCAAGCCGAACTCTACATAGTCCTTCTCGTCGATAGAGTAGGCACAAACCTTGTCAGTACCGTTAGGCTTGATTTCGGCCATGATACCCTTGTTCACTGCACCGGGAAATACGAAACCGTTGTTATAGTCTGTATGCTCGCCAATCAGGTTAATGCGGCCCGGAGAGGCGTAGATGCTTCCTGTTGTTCCGTCGAAGTGTTTGATAAAGCGGCTTCTTACAAATTCTATATCCATAGCTATAAGTTTTTATATATTATTAAATATGATTGTCTTGAATTACTTCTTTGCGGGCTTTGAACCTACAAGGGCATAGAACAGGAGGTATGCTGCGCAGAACATAACAACCCAGTAGCTTGTCATGTAGTCTGTCATCTCAGCAACCTGTGCCTGGATAGCGAGCATTACAGCGCAACCGAACACCATTGTCATGAAGATACCCGAAGCGACAGCTGTGTACTTGCCGAGGCCCTCAACAGCCATGTTGAAGATACCGCCCCACATTACTGAAGTGCAGAGACCTACGAGAAGGAATGCGAAGATGCCTACAGGAACCTTAGCCCAGATGAGTGACAATGTAGCCCAGTCGATACCGGGAACCTGTACTGTGGTCTCAGGGCTTGAGAACATACCGAATGCCACGAGAACAAGTGTCGCAATAGAAACTGTAGTAATCATTGCGCGGCTTGATACCTTGCTGCCGATGCTTGCGCCAACGAAACGGCCGATAAGCATCATGAACCAGTATACAGCAACGATAAGACCTGCTGTAGCGGCAGAGATGCCGAGCTCGGGAGTATTTACAAGGTACATATTAACGTATGTAGGAACACCTACCTCAATGCCCATGTAAAGGAAGATGGCAAGGATACCGAGTGTGAAGTGACGATACTTCAAGGCACCCTTGACAAGGCTTATCTGAACAGGTGCCTGCTCGGGCTCGTCAATCTTAGTAAAGAGGATAACAACGAAAGCGATAACGAAGATTGCGAGAGCGATCATCAATGCGGGAGTAGCGTCAGAGATAGCGGTGTCCTTAGAGATCTCGCCAATGAGGGCGCCCATGATGATGTATACCGCTACAGCTGCAGAAGAGTTGAACACGCCGCCGAGCTGAATGAGCTGGTTGCCGCTGTTTCCACCGCCGCCGAGGAGGTTAAGCATCGGGTTTACAACGCAGTTGAGGATACACATGCAGAAGCCTGCGATGAATGCGCCGATAAGGTAAACGGCGAATACGAGGCCGAGGTTCTCCTTAGCGTCGAGCATGCCGCTGAACCACTGTACGAGGATACCGATGATACCTACTGTAAGGCCGATAAGGGCTGTCTTCTTGTAACCGAACTTTGCGATAAGCATACCTGCGGGAATACCCATTACAAGGTAAGCGACAAAGTTGCCGTAGTTGCCGATCTGTGCAAGAACTTCAGGAATGTCACCCTGTGCTTTGATGATGTTTGCCATTGGTGAGCACAGGTTTGTCACGAAGGCAATCATTGCGAAGAGCGCAATCATGACGATGATAGCTCCCCATTGTTTCTTTTGATTACTCATAGTTTAAATTTTTTAGTTTATTAATGGAAATTTATTTGTCAATTCCGAATTTATATACAGTCACCTGCTTGTATGTCTCACCGGGGCAAAGCACTACGCTCGGGAAGTGTGCACGGTTAGGAGAATCGGGGAAATGCTGTGCCTCGAAGCAGATAGCGCTGCGCTTGGGGAATGTCGCTCCGTGAGCGCCGGCAAAGCCGCTGTGCCAGTTCGATGTGTAAACCTGGACTCCGGGCTCTGTGGTATACACCTCCATTGTGCGTCCGCTGACAGGCTCTGTCACCTTTGCCGCGAAGCTAAGCTCGCCGACCTCTTTCTTGTTGAGGACATAGCAGTGGTCGTAGCCTGCGCCATGCTTTATCTGCTCCTCGTCGGCGTCAATGCGTGCGCCAACCTCTGTAGGAACTGTAAAGTCGAACGCTGTGCCCTTTACGGGAGCGATGCAGCCATAGGGAACCGATGTGTCATCGATTGGGACAAAGAAGTCTGCGTTTATTTCGCAAACGAGGTTGTCTATTGTCGCGGTGGGGGTAGCAATGCCAGACAATGAGAAGAAGCCGTGGCTTGTGAGGTTCACGATAGTCTTCTTGTCGGTAGTGCCTGTGTAT
Organism: Bacteroidaceae bacterium; assembly: GCA_017462065.1. Lineage (GTDB taxonomy): Bacteria > Bacteroidota > Bacteroidia > Bacteroidales > Bacteroidaceae > HGM04593. The sequence continues at coordinate 16,442 of JAFTRV010000092.1, read as the reverse complement.
TCGATTTTAAGCTCGTTGTCGTCGGTGAACGTGTAAACTACAGTAACGTCGAGGTTGCCGGGGAAGCCCTCTTCCATGTCGGCCGACAGGTAGTGCAGCCTCAATGTCTGTGCGTCAAGCAGCTCTGCGTCCCACACTCTTGCGTGGAAGCCTGTGGGGCCGCCGTGAAGGTGGTTGGGGCCGTTGTTGATGGCGAGGCTGTACTCTTTGCCGTCAATCGTGAACTTGCCCTTGCAAATGCGGTTGCCGTAGCGTCCTACGAGCGTGCTCAAGAATGGCTCCGGGCTGTTCAAAAGGTTGTCGATGCTGTCGTGCCCTTGAATGACATTGGCGAAATTGCCATTTCTGTCCGGGACCATGATGCTGCAGATTGCACCGCCGTAATTAGTTATCGCTACTTCGCAACCCTTACTGTTTTTAAGAATGAAGAGTGCTGTTTCCTTGCCGCCGATGTTCTTTTTGAAGTCGGCGGCCTTCAATTGTGAGAGATTTTCAGTACAACTCATATTATGTTTGTTATAAATAGCTATTCTTCCGCAAATAAAATAAAAAAAGATTTTACCTCAAAGCAATTTGAGATAAAAATTAACAATATTAACGGTGCATCCCGCACACGGAAATATCGTGAAATATGAAAATCGTTATCTTTTACAGATTTACCTCGTCAAGGCGCAGTTGAAGCGAACTATTTTTCAAGTGACGAAAGAAGGTCGGCAACAATGAAGCAGCTGCCGCCTACGAATATGAAATCCTCATTGTCGCTGTCGGCTACGGCTGCCAGGAGCGCCTCCTTTACGGCAGGGTAGCAGTCGCCTTTCAGCCCGAACTCGGCAGCAATTGCTTTCAGATTTTCGGACGGCATGGCACGCTTTATGCTTGCCTGAGTGAAATAGTACGTCGCCTCTTTGGGCATCATCCTCAACACGCCTGTGATGTCCTTGTCGCTCACCATGCCGAACACGATGCGGAGCGTCTTGCATTTCTGCTTCTTGAGCTGTGCGGCTATATATTCGATTCCGCCGATGTTGTGCCCGGCGTCGCATACCGCTTTAGGGCTGTCGCTTATCTTTTGCCAGCGTCCCATCAAGCCTGTCAGCGAGCATACATTTGTAAAACCTTTTCGCATAGATTCGGGGGTAATACGGTAGCCCTTCTCTACAAGTATTCTCAATGCCGACAACAGAGTGTTCGTGTTCTTCTTCTGGTAGTCGCCTCCGAGCTCGCCCATTATTGTCCCGTAGCTTTTTGTCACGTACTCATAGCCCTCTTCGGCAGGCGTCGCCGATATGAGCAGTGCCTCCTCCTCGGCGAATATGAGAGGAGCCTCCTCTTCTTCGGCCTTGTGGCTGAAAACTGCTTTTGTCTCGGGCACAGCCTCGCCTATTACGACAGGAACGCCATGCTTTATTATCCCGGCTTTTTCGCTTGCTATTTCCGCAAGAGTACTGCCTAAGAACTGCGTGTGGTCAAGGCTTATGTTGGTTATTATGCAAAGCTCGGGGGTTATGATGTTTGTGCAGTCCAGGCGTCCGCCAAGTCCCGTTTCTATCACGGCGACATCTACATTCTCCATTGCGAAATAGTTGAACGCCATTGCCGTGGTAAGCTCGAAGAACGACGGCTGCAAAGGCTCGAAAAAGCCTTTGTGCCTCTCGACGAAATCAACGACATACTCCTTGCTTGCAGGTTTTCCGTTCACTCTTATGCGCTCCCTGAAGTCAATCAGGTGAGGCGACGTGTAAAGGCCAACCTTGTACCCGCTCTCCTGAAGTATTGCTGCAAGAGTGTGGGAGGTAGAGCCCTTGCCGTTCGTTCCTGCAACGTGAATTGTACGGAATTTTCTATGCGGGTTGCCTAAATGGTTGTCAAGCTCTATCGTCGTTGATAACCCCTCTTTGTAACCCGCACTGCCTACTTGCTGGAAGGGCGGTGCGCAGTTGAAAAGGTATGTGACTGTTTCGTCGTAGTTCATATCCCTGTTTTCTTAATCAGTCGAAGAGGCTTTTGAAGCGGCGGAATATTTTCTCCTTTATGCTTTCGCTCGGCCTGAAATTGTCGGAGTTCCTGAAGCTCTCGACTGCTTTCTTCTCATCTTTCGAGAGTGTCTCCGGAATGTATACGCTGATGTTCACGACGATGTCGCCTTTGCCGTATCCGTTCAGCGTCGGCAGTCCCTTGCCCCGCAGTCGAAGCACCTTGCCGGGCTGCGTTCCCGGGTCAATGGTTACCTTTGCCTTTCCGTCAATAGTGGGAATCTCGGCAAAGCCGCCCAATGCCGCTGTAGGAATGTCGAGCAGCAGGCTGTATATAAGGTCGTTCTCGTCACGCACCAGCTCCGGGTGTCTCTCCTCTTCGACAAGTATCAGCAAGTCTCCGTTTATGCCGTTGCGCTTGCCGGCGTTGCCCTTGCCTCTCATAGAGAGCTGCATGCCGTCGATAACGCCTGCCGGTATCTGTACCTCAACGACCTCTTCGCCCATTACAATGCCGTCGCCGTTGCAGTGCGGACATTTGTTCTTGATTATCTTGCCCTCGCCGCCGCAACGTGGACAAGCGGTCTCGGTACGCATCATGCCGAAGAAGCTCTGCTGCGTGCGTATCACACGTCCTGTGCCTTTGCAGTCGGGGCATGTCTCCATGGCGTTGTCCTTTGCTCCGCTGCCGCCGCAATGTGAGCAAGGCACATATTTCTTAAGCTTGAATTTCTTTGTCACCCCGTTGGCGATTTCCTGCAAAGTGAGCTTCACTTTTACTCGCTGGTCGCTGCCACGGTGTCTTTGCTGCGCAGCGCCGCCGCCTCCGCCAAAGCCTCCGAAGCCTCCAAAGCCCCCACGTCCGCCGAATATGTCGCCGAACATTGAGAAGATGTCGTTCATGTCCATGCCTGCGCCGTTGAAACCGCCGCCTGCAGCGCCGCTTACGCCCTCAAAGCCGAACTGGTCATAGCGAGCCTTCTTGTCGGCGTCGCTCAGCACGCTGTACGCCTCGGCCGCCTCCTTGAACTTCTCTTCGGCCTCCTTGTCGCCCGGGTTCTTGTCGGGGTGGTACTGTATCGCCAATTTGCGATAGGCCTTCTTTATGTCGTTTGCCGACGCATTCTTATCTACGCCAAGCACTTCATAGTAATCACGTTTTGCCATATTCTTCTATTATTCGCCGACAGCAACCTTTGCGTGGCGTATTACTTTGTCGTTTAATGTGTAACCGGCCTGAACGCAGTCCAGCACCTTGCCTTTGAGGCTTTCGTCGGGCGTAGGTATCATTGCTATCGCCTCGTGGTAGTCCGTGTTGAACTCTGTGCCTTCGGTCTCAATCTTTTGCAGGCCGTTCTGCTTGAGCGTAGCCACGAACTTGTTGTATATAAGCTCTACGCCCGTCATTATCTCGGCTGCGTTTTCATCCTTAGCCAGGTTGCTGAGCGCGCGTTCGAAATCATCGAGTACGGGGAGTATCGATTCAAGCACACGCTCGCCGCCGTTCTTTATAAGCTCGGTCTTCTCTTTGATTGTACGCTTGCGGTAGTTGTCGAACTCTGCCGCTTGGCGAAGATACTTGTCCTCGAGTGACGCAACCTTTTCATTGGCCTCGTCAAGCTCCTTCTGCAGGCGTTCCTCTTGGGTCAGCTCCACATTCTCCTCCTCTGCGACATTCTCTGCCGCAACCTCCTCATTCGTTACGTCAATGTTCTCATTAACGTTCTCTTCCTTGATTTCTTTATCTTTTTCGCTCATCTCTTTTCGAATTATTTTCTATTTTTATTCTAACAAATAGCATGCCATTGAAGTTTTGGCACAAATTTCGGCAAAGATACCGCTTTTTCGCATGACATCAAATGTCAAAATGGCAGAATTTGTTTTTTACTCTTATAGTTTTCATTATTTATGGCAATTAGCTATTTTTGCAAAAACATTCTTCGGATATCGAGCATATGAGAATTGTAAGAGCCGGAATAGCGGCCCTGGCGTTTTCCTCACCTTATGCTGTGTCGGCCGCAGATGAAAAGAGAATTCTTCGGATAGAAACTGATTATATACTGAAATGGAACTGACAAGAATACAAGATGCGGCATTGAGCAATTTGGGTATTAAGGTACTCAACGCAATGCAGGGGCGTGCGATAGAACATTGTCGCAATAATAGTGACATGGTGCTTCTTTCACCCACAGGAACAGGCAAGACCATAGCTTTTCTGTTGCCTTTGCTCGAGCGCCTCAGCACGGACTGCGACGGGGTCCAGGCATTAGTGGCGCTTCCGTCACGCGAGCTTGCAAGGCAGGTGTTCGAGGTGTGGCGTTCCATGAAGACGCCTTTTCATGCGGCGGCATTCTACGGAGGCCGCCCGCTCGAGCAGGAAATAGCCTCTTTAGGAGGAGCGTCGCCGTCGGTCGTCATAGGAACGCCCGGCCGTCTGCTCGACCACTTGTCGCACGCTTCGTTCGCAGCAGACAGCTGTTCGCTGCTTGTGATTGACGAGTTTGACAAGTGTCTTGAGCTTGGCTTCCAGGAAGAGATGCAGCGGCTCGCCGATGCATTGCCGAACGTAAAGTCACGTTTCCTTCTTTCGGCAACCGACGCCGTTGAGATTCCGCAGTTCGCAGGCGCCGGGAACGTCGAGAGGCTCGATTTCCGCAGCGACAGCGAGCAGCCTGCCGTACGCACGTCGTTCTACACGGTCACGACCACGCCCGAAAAGCGGCTCGAGACCCTTTGTTCGCTCTTATGCTCGTTCGGCGGCGAGCCTTCGATAGTCTTCTGCAACTTCAGGGAGAGCGTCGAGGAGGTACGCAAGTATCTTGCGGGCAAGTCGGTGAACTGCGTCGCCTATCATGGCGCCCTTGAACAGAAAGAACGTGAACTTGCCCTCTTCCGTTTCAAGTGCGGCAATTCCAACGTTCTTGTCTGCACCGACCTTGCCGCGCGCGGCCTTGACATAAAGGACGTCAAGCATGTGGTGCATTACCAGCGTGCATTGACAGCCGACGTCTTTACTCACCGCAACGGACGTACCGCGCGCTGGGAGGCCGACGGAGCCGTGTATCTTATCTCGTTCGAGAACAAGTCCCTGCCTGAGTTCGTTCCGGAATCCCTGAGCGAATACACGCTTCCCAAGCGTGCCGTTTTGCCGCCCGCTCCGCAGTGGTCGATACTTTACATCGGCAAAGGCAAGCGCGACAAGCTTAGCCGCGGCGATATTGCAGGCTTCTTTATTAAGATTGGAGGACTTAAGGCCGAGGATGTAGGCACGATACTCGTCTTTGATAACTATTCCTATGCGGCTGTCAGAATGAAATATATGCGTGCCGTGCTTAAAGCCGTCGAAGGGAAGAAAATCAAAGGGATAAAGACGCTGATAATGCCTGCAAGATGCAAGTAGGGTATGCAACTAAGCCCCTATGCATAAAGACATTAATCAAAATTCCATGTCTTATGAATTCTTATTTTGTCATATAAAAGAATTACAATTTTGTAGAAATATTGTTAGCAATATTTCTACAAAATAAATGAATTTAGAGTGCTTACTCTTTACCCCAATTAGGGGTATTTCTTAATTGATTAAAGCCTCTATTGTACCAAAACCACTCCAAGGGCTTTTTACGCTGTAGTACTCCACAGCGTCTGCCGGTACATGAAGCGTATTTAACGGATATGACCCTTTGAAAGTATCGGCAGTAGTTGATGGTACCGTTGTTGAAAGACAATACACATCGGCAAGGTCTTTACAGTAGGCAAAAGCGTATTTCCCAATGCTTGTAACGCTATTGCCAATTGTGACGCTTTCAAGCGAGCTTTTATAATAGAAAGGAGAATAGCCATAACTTCTGTCTGCATAATATGACAAGTCACGTCCTAAATACAGAGTCTCCAATGGGCAATCATAGAACAGACCTTTACCGTCGTTGGAATAAGAATAACTATTATACCCTAACGATAATGTTTTTGTTCCATCTTCAAACCGCAATTCCTTTAAAGACGTACAGCCGTTGAACGCTTCATCCCCAATGCTTGTAACGCTATTGGGGATTTCTATGCTTGTAAGCCCGGAGCAACTATAGAACGCACCGCTTCCAATGCTTGTAATGCTGTTGGGGATTGTGACGCTTGTAAGCCCGGAGCAACCGTAGAACGCATTATATCCAATGCTTGTAACGCTGTTGGGGATTGTGATGCTTGTAAGCCCGGAGCAACCATAGAATGCATAATTTCCTATTTTAGATGTGCCATCAGGAATAATAACACCGTTAACCTTTTCTCCATTCAAACAAAGGTTCTTTGCATAGTATAATGGATTGGCAGAGTAATTCTCAAAATCAATATTGCACCATGCGGCAAGGTCGGCAATATGCACCTCTGTAAGCCTGGAGCAACCATAGAACGCATTCTCTCCAATGCTTGTGACGCTGTTGGGGATTTCTATGCTTGTAAGCCCGGAACACCCATAGAATGCACTGTTTCCAATTTCTTTTACGTTGTTAGGGATTGTGATGCTTTTTAGATTTTTACAATCCTTGAATGCTGAATCATTGATATATGTCAGTTCGCCATTAATTATTATTGTTCCTATTTCATCTGTATATGTATTTGAAATTATATTATCGTTATCAACTTTTACAATGTCTTTATCAGTTGTTGTATAATATATAGTTATAGTATTTCTATCGCTAATCAAATCAAATTCTTCTGTACTACAAGAATTTGTTAAAATAACGAAGGTTATTATAGACAAGCTCGTTAAAAATCTTCTCATAATGAATCAGTTAAAATGTACAACCTAATTTAAATGATATATCGCTTTCAGCCTTTTTATATATCTTTATATGTGCGGCATCTTTAAAATTAATCCAGGGAACCCCATGAAGGTTCATGCCAATTTGAAAATTAAGACTGACTTGTGATGACAATCGCACATCTAAGCCAACCATTGGCTCAATAAACAGTGATGATGTTTTAATTTCTGTAATGGAATATAGTGGTTCTCCACTCGAGTCTGTAACGTGCACTTTGTGTTTTGAAGGTGTTGCAATATCAACTCCTGCAGAAAGAGCCAAAAAAGGCAAAAAGCGTTTTTTTCCTACATATGCCTTTAAATGCGCATATAGTGGTATGGAAACATAGGGACGAAATAATTCGTGATTTACATTTCCGGTTTCTGCATAATATGTTGTGATTGTGCTATTTTTACATTCATGCGACTGAATGTTTAATCCAATGCCCAAACCCGCAAAAAAGTTTTTGTTTATACGATATCCGCCAATATAATCTATTTGATATCTTAAACATTCTTTACCCGTAAACATTGTTGAGATTGTGGCGGTTTGTTGATATCCACTTTTTATAGGCAGGAGTTCTTTTGTTTTGCTTTGTTTTTCTTTCTTTGTTTTGCTTTGTTTTTCTTTCTTTGTTTTGCTTTGTTTATTTTTTCGATTGTTTAATTCATCAATAGTCTTTTTTAGTTCTTGATTCTTTTTTTTTAGTTCTTGATTGTCTTTTTTTAATTCTTGGTTTGTCTTTTGAACTTTTTCAATCCATTCTTGTTGGTTCTTGAGTTCTTTCTTAGCCTTTTCGAATTCTATTTTAAGCCTTTCATAATAGGATTGTAAAATCTCTAATTCTGTCTTTATCGTGTCTGTCGTAGTCTCTATTTTGAGATCTCTGGTTGTTAAAACCATACTTCCTTGTACAACATCATTATGCTGTGCGTTGAGATCATGCGTTATGGCAGTTACGCTTGTCAGCAGTATTATAATGAATAATCGTTTCATAAACATTCTTATTGCTTCGTTTAATTAATATGACTCTTTCGTATTTATAATATTGAGTTTCGGCTTTGGCGAGTTGACAATATTTGTACCATTAATTGTCTTTATGCTTTCTACCTGTTTAAGTAGCTCAAAATCATTAGATTTCGCATTTCGGAAATTCACATAATTTGCAGGATAACCCGAAACGGAAATTTCCAAATGTCCGTTTTTTGTTACGATATCAATTGTGGAACCTACAAGAACATCGGCTTTGTGTGCATGAGCCGCTCGCGACAAAGCTATTTTCTTCAGCTCTGTTATATCTGTTAGCAACTTATGTGTAACATTCATGTTCGCGAACAACTCTTTTTCTGTATAATAGACTTTGTTTGCAGATACTTTCAGGTCTGCAATCAAAGGGGTTAAAAGCATATTGTGTTCAGGTTCAAGAACACGTGCGGAAGATTCCATATACTCAATGGCCTCTACTATTGATGTTTTTTCTTCTTGCTTAATAACCGGTTTTATTGTTTGCAATTCTTCGTATTTAATATCAGAGACATTATACTTGGGCTTATATGTTTCTGATGATTGATCATCGTACTTCATTTGATATGTTTCCGAAAATCGATCATCGTACTTCATTTTGTTTGTCACGTTTGAACCGGTTTTGCAACTGATAATGGTGAATGTCGCAATAATTGTTACAATGATTTTTTTCATTTTATGTTTTTTGTGGTAGCTCATGGACTCCATTTGAGCGGTTACATAAAAAGAAAGCGTGGAGTCATCCGTTTATCTTATCGAAGGTTGTGGAAAGACTGAGCCGAAATAAACGATGCATATACCCCACACTTGAATAGTATGGGGTACATGCACAAAAGCATAGCCACATAGCTATACAAGAAATGAGTGCTATTCGTTGGTCTTTCTGCATAGAAAACTTCCACATTTTCGATAAAAGACAAAAGCGAAAACACTTTCGTTAAAATATGTCTACCACACAAATAATGGCATGTGTGATGCTGCAAAATTATATTTTTTTTATTAATTTACAAATATCGAATGAATGATTGTGCTAACTTTATATTTTGGTTATTGACAACATTTTTTATAAATTCGCATTTTATTACAAATGAAAATTCTTCTCCGATGAAAAAATATAATTTCAATGCAGGCCCTTCGATGCTTCCGCACGGCGTAGTGGAAGCCACCGCCGCTGCCGTTCTCGACTATAACGGCATGGGGCTGTCGTTTATGGAGCTGAGCCATCGTTCGCCGGAGTTCAAGCTTGTCCTTGACGAGGCCCGCTCTCTCATCAAGGAGCTTCTTGATGTGCCCGGCGGGTATGAGGTTCTGCTGCTCGGCGGCGGTGCGAGCATGCATTTCTGCATGGTGCCTTATAATTTCCTCGTCCGCAAGGCTGCTTATCTCAATACCGGCGTCTGGGCTTCGAAAGCTATGAAAGAAGCGACTCTCTTCGGCGAGGTGGTGGAAGTAGCTTCTTCAGCCGACAAGAATTTCAGTTATATTCCAAAAAACTTTGATATCCCGGCCGACGCCGACTATCTTCACGTGACATCGAACAACACCGTGTACGGCACTCAGCTTCACGCTGACATCGACTCTCCGGTGCCGCTCGTCGCCGACATGTCGTCCGACATATTCTCCCGTCCTGTGGATGTGTCGAAATATGCATGCATCTACGGCGGAGCGCAAAAGAATCTCGCGCAGTCGGGCCTTTCGTTCGTAATAGTCAAGGAGTCCGCTCTTGGAATGACCGGGCGTGCTATTCCCTCTATTCTTGACTATAAGGTACATGCCGAGGCCGGTTCTCTGTTCAACACTCCGCCTACGCTCCCCGTGTATACGGCGCTGCGCAACCTGCGTTGGATAAAAGAGCAGGGCGGTGTAGCCGAAATGGAACGCAGGGCACGCCTGAGGGCTGATGTGCTCTACAGCGAGATTGACCGCAACCCGATGTTCCGTGCAACTGTCGAAGGCGATGACCGCTCTTTCATGAATATCGATTTTGTCATGGCCTCGGGGTACGAGGAACTTGAACAGACGTTTGCCGAATATGCCGCCGAAAGAGGGCTGGTGGCTATAAAGGGGCACCGTATCGCAGGCGGCTTCAGGGCGTCGTGCTACAATGCCATGCCTCACGAGGGAGTTGAAGCTCTTGCAGAATGTATGAAGGATTTTTCTAAACGCTGATTATGCTCGAACAGGATATATACAAGACGATAGAACAGCAAGGCGAGGCAATATACACGGAGAAACGCAGCAAGTTCCTCGCCTTTGCCATACCGGTGACCACTGTCGAGCAGGTAAAGGAGCATATCGAGACATATCAGAAGAGGTATTACGATGCGCGCCATGTGTGCTATGCCTACCGCTTGGGCGAGCGTGGAGAGCAGGAACGTTCCAACGATAACGGCGAGCCTTCGGGAACGGCGGGCAAGCCTATATTGGGACAGATACACAGCAAGGAACTGACAAACGTGCTTGTGATTGTAGTACGCTATTTCGGCGGCGTTAAGTTGGGCACGAGTGGCCTTATCGTGGCGTACCGTGCGGCTGCAGCCGAGGCTCTCGAGGCCGTGGAGCATGTCGAAAAGACAATAAACAGCGAAATTATCCTCAAATTCTCCTATCCGCTGCTGAATGACGTCCTTCGCATAGTAAAAGAGGAAGAGCCGAGGGTGGTGGAGCAGGTGTTCGACAACGACTGCATGGTGCGGCTGTCGATGCGCCTATCACGCATGCCTCGTTTAAAGGAGCGTTATGAAAAGCTTGTAATAGCAAGCAAAAACGACCTGAAAATAGAAATTCCTGAATAAAATCATTCTTACTTATCCGGACTTTTGAAACTGCTTTGTTTTAATATCGCTGAAATTCATTAGTTTACAATCGCTGCATTTGTGGCATAACCCAATCGGTTTAACAAGGTTTCAAATTTGTAATTATTACAATTTTAGTTAAAAAATGTATTAATTACATTTGTTTTGTAATTTTAGTTATTTTTGCAAAGGATGCGTTAGTAGGCGTGTTTCATGCCGGGCATTAAAATGTTGTCATGCCGGGCTTTAAACCTCCTGTTTCGCTATCCGATAGGATAGTTTTATAGCTCTCCTTATTTAATAAAAAGAATAACTAACCTTAATTAACCAATGAGAAAACTATTTAGAATTTTTGTTTTGTGCGGGTTGGTTGCTCCTATGGCCTCTATGGCACAGTTGCAACTCAAGAACGAAGTTCCTGCCAACCCCGACAATGTGCCGGCTCCTGTACATCCGGTACCTCATGAACGACAGATTAAGTGGAACGAAACAGAGTTTTACGCTTTCTTCCATTACGGCATGAACACCTTTACCGGTTTGGAGTGGGGATACGGTAATGAAAAGGAGTCAATCTACGCTCCAAAAGCATTGCCCAATCCCGAGCAATGGGTAACTTCGGTAAAGGCTGCCGGAATGAACGGCGGTATAGCAGTCGTAAAGCATCACGACGGATTTTGTCTGTGGCCAACTGCAACTACAGAGCATAGCATCAAGAATGCCGGCAATGAGAATGGCCGCAATGCGAACATACCTAAATTGTTTGCCGAGGCGAGCCTGAAACACAACATGAAGTATGGTTTCTACATATCTCCGTGGGACCGCAATTCCGCTCACTACGGCAAGGATACTTATGTAACAGAGGTTTTCCTTAAGCAGTGCGAAGAGCTGGCTGAATTCGGCTCTGACCAGTTTGAAATGTGGTTCGACGGGGCACGCGGCGGCGATGGATACTACGGCGGCGAGGGCGGTACTCGTGACATCGACCCGGAAATCTACTATGACGTTCCTAATTTGCGTGCCCGCGTGCATCGTATCGCTCCCGACTGTGTCATGTGGGGTGTCGGCGGCGAGGCTCGTTGGATAGGCAACGAATCGGGATATGCCGGAGAAACGAACTGGGCCATGACCGACTATTTGTCTGAAAGCGTTGTACGTGAAGAAGGTGATATCGACGGCTGGTTCTGGAATCCCGGCGAGAGTGACGCAAAGGCGACAAACCAAGGTTGGTTCTGGCACAACGGCGAGACTATGAAGAGCGCAGAGCGTCTGTTCCAAATGTATCTGGAAACAGTAGGCCGCAATGCTACTCTTATTTTGAACTGTCCTCCCGATCAGTATGGCGTGCTTCCGACAAACACCGTAAACGAGCTTAAGAAGCTGGGACAGATGCTGCATGAGCGCCTTGCGGTGCCTGTACATGGCCTTGACGAGACTACCGAGGCTACAGACTTTGCAAAGTCAGCGGTCATCGAGGTAAGCGAAACCCGTTCAGGCGGCAAATATGAGAAGGCTAATCTTACCGACGGCAACAAGGAGACCTATTGGGGTACCTATGACGAAACGCTTGAAGCGACAATAACCCTTACATGGGACACTCCGCAGACAGTGCGCTATCTTGTAATGCAGGAGCCAATAAAGTTGGGTCAGCGTATCAAGGACTTCAAGATCGAGTACAGCGAAGATGGCTCTTCGTGGACCGAGCTCTGCCCCAATATGCAGACCACTACCGTGGGATACAAGCGAATAATTCCTTTGAACGGAAAGACCAGCGAAAGCTATGGCAACGGATACAAAGCAAAGAAGTTGCGTGTTACTATCCTTGATAGCCGTGCTTGCCCGCTGCTCTCAAACCTGAATGTTTACTAACGGACATCAACACTAATAATAAAAACAGAAAATTATGAAAAAGAATATCATCCTTTCTGCTGCGTTGGTGTTTTTCGGACTCACAGCGCAGGCACAGACCTCGATAACATTCGATAAAGAAGATTACAAATCCATAAGAGTTTACGACTCTTGGACTGAAAGCCCTTTCCGCAAAGGAACTCTTACCGGCAATGTCGCAGTAACAGACAACCCAGACACCTCGGTAGACGAGGTTCTTGGTACGGCGCCGAACTCGACAGGCAAGGTCGTAGCACTGCAGCGTAGCCGCTTCGGCAGCAACACTTTCGGATTGCGTATCGACCTTAAAGAGCCTGTCCGCATGACTAAACAGTTGCAGTACATTCACGTGATGACATACCTCAAGGACAAGCCTGCCGATAGCCGTATGATGGTCATCGGACTCGGCAAGCGTGTTGAAAGCAGCTGGAGCTGGCAGGACGGCGAGGACGAGCAGTTCTGGGCTGTTACTAATATCGACGTGGCTCCTAAAGCTGGTTGGCAGGACGTTGTAATGAGCTTCAAGGGCTTCTCATACTCGAAGGACGATAACGCCGGCAGCGGTATCGATATCTACTCTTTGATTATTGTTCCCGATGTACGTTCACCTCATGCCGACACCGAGGACTGGGTTGCATACTTCGACGAAATAGTGATTGACAATGTTCCTGACAAGCGTTTCTCGACAGAGAAGTACGCTCTTACTTATAGCGAGGATGCTAAGACCACTCGCAAGGACCGTTCTCTCAACAGCGTAGGCCTCACGTCTGCCGGTGTAAGTTATACTTCGGCAGCGAACGCCGGCAAGGTTTATACCGACAACACGACTTTGAGCGTTTTCTCGGCGAAGGCCGGTGCTCAGGTACAGCCGACATTCAACTACACAGGAACTTGGATGAGTGCCTATGTGTATGTAGATTGGAACAATGACGGCAAGTTCGAATACGCAATAAATGACAATGGTACACCTGCTACAGGCAGCGAAATCGTAAGCTACAACGCATATCAGGTTGGCAACACCTGGTACAAGAGCGACGGTACTACTGTCAGCAACGGCAACACTATCGGTAGCGGCGTGCCGGCGTTCACCATCCCTGCCGGTACGGAACCCGGAATGTACCGTATGCGCTACAAGGTAGACTGGAACAGCATCGACCCTGCCGGAAGCAGCACAGTCATTTCCGATGGCGGAGGTTATGTTGATGTTATGCTCGACGTTCATGGCGACAAGGTTACGGTGAGCGCTTCTCAGCTTAACGGTGACATTGTGTTGGCGTCGGACGGAAGCGCATTGCAAGGCTATGTGACCAACTATGCGCAGCCTTTGAAAGTAAAGGATGAGCCGGCGCCCGGCTTCGTTCAGTACGGCTTTGCTCTTAGGTATGGTTACAATGTGAACGCCGCAGAACAGCTTGATGGCAATGGCAATCCTAACTGGATAGAGGTGAATGTTCCTTACACTGCAATTGCTGCAGACGGCACCTATACAATTCCGGCGGAGTATATACGCGGTAGCCAAGTAAGCATAAAGGGAGATATGCAGCAGGCTTACAAGTACACGGTAAGCGCGGAGGGCGCTGACGGTAATGGCGGCGTTGTCTTTGCCGGCAAAGAATACAAATCCGGCGACGTTCTTGAAGTAAGCCAATTCTTCACCGTTGCTGACGTTACGGCCGTAAATGTTGCGGATTGTTCAGTAAGTATCTCGTTGGATGCGAAAAATAATATAATAAAGGTGGTGTATAAAAAGGTGCAAGAGTGTGTTCAAATAACCTCGCTTGACGAATTGGACAATGATGCGGCATATCATATCAAGGCTAAAAGCGGCGAAGGGTATCTTGCATGGAATACTACAATTTCGGACACCTATCTTAGCCTGAGAGGAATGACAAACTCTTCGTACAATAATCTACCTACGAATCAAGCGGTGGTGAATATATACAAGGAGGAAGTGACCCCTTTTGACAAGACCGTCGTATGGCAAATAATTTCAGAAGACGGAAAATACTATCTGTTTCAGCCCGCAAAACAGGAATATGTTACCCGTGTAAACAGAGATTACGTTTTTACGGCGGAAAAAACGGCGCTTGACGCAATACGTGACAATGGTGACGGAACTTTCGGCATCCATGCCGGTGGCGGTCATAGCGATAGCTCTCAAAGCTTCGCTTGCATTGTTACAAACGAACCTCTGACGGCAGTCCGCAACTGGACTTGGGATGATCACGGGGCAGTGTTGTACATTTTCGAAAACCCTAATATCGTTTTGAACGAATCGGCCGCTGTCGAGGATGTTGTCACCACAGATGAAAATTCATGCAAAGGCATATACAACCTTCTTGGACAGAAGCTTGATAGACTCCCTTCTTCGGGAATTGTCATAGTCGATGGCCGTAAATACCTTATAAAATAAAGGATTCTTAGATTTAGGCACTCGATAAAAGAACAAGATAATGTGATTAGAATAAGTATCTAATCGCATTATCTTTTTTTGTGTTAGTTTGGCGTTCTATATATGCTTGTAAAACAATGCATTATGTAAATTATTTTATATATTAACATTTATTAACTATTTTGTATGTTGTATTTTGAGAGTTCTTTACTCTATAATAGTGAAAACATACTTAATGTTGCCGGCCTTTGATTGCTTTTCAGGCTGTTTTTGCCAAACAAGGTATAAAGTGTTTTTTCTGCTTTTTTTATTATGCATTTTATACTTGCAAGGGACAAAGAGGAATCTGTAGGATGTTGCACAGCGGTGCACTCCAACCCTTGCACGTTTGACGCCCAAAAAGAAAATTTCAAAGGCCGGCATTTTTTTATAACTTTTAACCCGGTTTTGTTGTATATAGTAATATATAGTATTAAATTTGCAAATTGAAATTGTAGCAAAACACAATGAGACAATTAAAGATTACAAAAAGTATCACAAACCGCGAAAGCGCATCGCTCGACAAGTACCTGCAGGAGATTGGACGCGAAGAACTCATTACCGTTGAAGAAGAGGTAGAGCTTGCCCAAAAAATTAGAAAAGGTGACCGCAGAGCGTTGGAAAAACTGACAAGAGCCAATTTGCGTTTTGTCGTTTCCGTAGCAAAACAGTACCAGAATCAAGGATTGAGCTTGCCCGACTTGATAAACGAGGGTAACCTGGGACTCATCAAGGCTGCGGAGAAGTTTGACGAAACACGTGGTTTCAAGTTTATCAGTTATGCTGTTTGGTGGATCAGACAATCAATTCTTCAGGCTCTTGCAGAGCAAGCGAGAATCGTACGCCTTCCTTTGAACCAAGTAGGTTCGCTTAACAAAATCAGCAAGGCATTCTCAAAATTTGAACAAGAAAATGAGCGTCGCCCCTCAGCGGAAGAACTTGCAGACCAGCTCGACCTGCCCGTTGATAAAGTCGTGGATTCATTGAAAGTGTCGGGAAGACACATATCTGTTGATGCCCCGTTCGTGGACGGTGAAGACAACAGCCTTCTCGACGTGCTTGTAAACGATGATTCTCCAATGGCCGACAACGTGCTGGTGAACGAATCTTTGTCATGCGAAATCAATCGTGCGCTCTCCACATTGACCGACAGGGAGAAGGAGATTATCCAGATGTTCTTCGGTATCGGCATGCAGGAGATGACTCTCGAGGAAATCGGTGACCGTTTCGGCTTGACACGTGAACGTGTTCGTCAGATTAAAGAGAAAGCTATTCGTCGTTTGAAACAGAATCAAAGAAGTAAGCTCCTTAAATCATATTTAGGATAAATTCAGCTTCAGAATTGAGCGGGCCATGCGTAAGCGTGGCCCGTTGCTTTATATATTATGGCTCACCAGCAAAGTCTGGGGGGAATAGAATGTTTCATTCTTATTGCAACTTACCCTTAGCCAGTTATCTTTTATTCTTTTTGTTGTCGTTCTATCTTGTACTTTTGTCGCACAAAAGTACCAAAAAGCCCGGCACAGGGAAGAACAGTCTGCCGGTT
>JAFTRV010000091.1 GCA_017462065.1 Bacteroidaceae bacterium | reverse complement strand
GGCGGTGTTGCCAACAAAAGGCAGACTGTTCTTAGATAAGATGCTCACGCTCGGCAAAGTAAATGAATTTCCTTTGCACTCACTTAATCGCATCTTTCCCTGTGCCGGGGCTTTTCGTCCTTTTGGCCGCCAAAAGGACATGATAGAGCGACAACAAAAAGAATAAACGACAACTGATTAAGGGTAAAAGACAAAGTAGGAACATGCCGCTTAATCATCTGAATTTGCGAATGAACACAACAATGCCCACACTGAATTTCTACTGAGCCGCCAACATTCTCTCAACTCTCTTCTCTCAACTCTCAACTTTACTCGTTCATCGTTAAACGTTCATCGTTAAACGTTAAAATATAAGGGTTTTATAGATTTTTTATGTTTTTTTTTCGAATTAGCAAAAAAATGGCTATATTTGCTAACTTAAAGAGAATAAGGCGATAAACCCAGTAAATATTTTTAATATTTAAATATTCTATTTATTAACTAAATTATTAATCTTATGAGAAAATTTACACTTTTCTTGACGTTGATGGTTGCCATGGTGACCACAACGTTCGCACAAAGTGCGGGATTTGAACAGCAAATCAAGGATTTGGTTGTTTCGACCGTAACAGAGTATCCGAAAGGTGTTACGACAGCTAAGAACTCCGAATCTACAGGAGAGAGCTGTTGGACAGGTTCGGTTAAGAGTTATGTTACAAATGTCAATGCTCCAGTAGCCGGCGATGTTACTGTTACTTTCCAGTACACATCAGGCAACCACAAGCTTGTTATGCTTGGCGTTGACATTCTTGATGCCAACGACAATGTTGTCAAGGGCGATTACCACTACGGTTTTACCGGTGGTGCAGCTAAAGACAACACCTACACAATTGAAGGCGTTGAGGCAGGTGATTACAAGCTACGCTATTTCTTCTGCCACAAAGCAAGTGACCACGAAGTCGGCAACCAGGAAGCAAGCATTACTGTTACCGGAGTTAATTTCGTAGAAGTTGAAGAAGATGTAGTACTTATTCAGAGCGGCGTCTACACTATCAGCAACCTTTTCAACGGCCGCGGTACAATATGCTACGGCACATATGAGGGTGCTGAGTATTTCGCTCTTACAGACATCACTTTGAACGGATGCACAGGCAACAACGTTACTGTAGCCAACGATGCCGACAAATACTGGTATGTCAAGATAACAGAGAAGGGCGGCTACTTCTACAACATTGGCAAGGGCGTTTTCTTGCAGAACGCAACCGATGTCATAGCTACATGCGGTGAGGCCGTAGCAACTGGCTTCTCATACGAGCTTAGAACAAGCAGCGGGGAGCAGTACCTTAGCGTAAAGGACGGTGACAAGTATCTCTCATTCTCTTGCGGTTGGAAGCCTAACGAGGGCGCTATCCGCTGGATTGCAGACAGCGAGGAAGCCGCAACGCTCACAACGTTCACTCCTGTGGCAGATGCTGAGACTACATACGCAACACAAATCGCAGCCGCAGACGCACTTATCGACGCATACGAGAATCCTCAACCCGAGGTTGCTCTCGAGGTTGTTAATGTTACTCCAAGCGAGACTGTTGAGTCAATCAAGACTATAACAATCGAATTCAGCGAAGAGGTTGCCGGAGAACTTGACATATATGAGATGATGAACTTCATGAAGTTCAAGAAAGGAAACAGCATCGTTAGCGCCATCGAGAACTACGCTACAAACGGAAAGGTGCTTACAATCACGCTTGAACAGACTATAGAAGAGGACGGCGAGTACACTCTCGTAATACCGGAAGGTCTTATCACACGTGCAAGCAATGGAGAAGCTTTCTCTGGAGAATTCACGTTCACAGTTGAAAAGCCAATCTTCCCTGCTGAGGGTGAAGAGGCTGTTAATGTAAACACCACTTACGACTTCACTAACCCTTCAGGCTTGACACCGTCATTGACAGATGATATGTTCAGCGACGGCGGCGACGGTGCATTGTTATACAATCTTGGAGAGACAGCTCTTGTTCAGGACGGCATTACAATAACGACGACTGACGGCAGCACAGCTTCACGTATCTGGAAAAAAGCTAATGGTGTTTATGACTTGCGCATTTACAAGAACGCAACCATGACTATCAAGGCTCAGGAAGGCGTAGTTATCAAGTCTATCGTGTTTGCTGGCGGTACAGTTGCCAACTTCACTGCAAATGTTGGTACTCTTAACGACAAAACTTGGACAGGCGAGAATAACGAAGTAGTATTCACATGGGACGGCAGTGCTAAGACACAGAATATTAGCACAATCAACGTTGTTGCTGAAAGCGAAAAGAAAGACGATGGTTCTCCTGCAGCAAGCGTTGAGGCCGGTACATACTACAACGCATTCGACCTTGAGCTTACAGCAGCCGAGGGCGCTAAGATTTACTATGTAACCGACGACAGCGAGCTTTCAAGCAAGGCTAACGTTTACGAGGGCGCCATCAAGGTAGGCTACGGCGAGACAACAATCAAGGCGTTCGCAGTTGTTGACGGCGTCGCAAGCTCTGCATCTACATTCAGCTACAACGTAGCAGTCGCAGCTCCTAAGTTCTCTCTTGAGGGCGGCGTTTACGATGCAGGCGAGGATGGCATTTCTGTTGAAATCACTTGTGACAACGAAAACGCAACAATCCTGTGGATGAAACCAAACACATACTATAAGGATATCAAGACACAGGGTAAAGAATACAAATCAGCAATAGGTACATATTGGAGCCAAACAACATTGGAAGCTATTGCATATGTAGAAGTAGGCGACGAAAAGGTTTGGAGTGAGATCACGACTGTGACTTACAACATCTCATCAAAGAACTATTACGCAGTTGCTACCGGTGAGAATGAGCTCAGCGGCTACTACCTGATTGGTACAGACAGCAAGCTGGCGGCTCCTCTTGCAGGAAGCAATGATTATGGCTACTTGCTTCCTAAGGATATTGAAACAGAGAAGGGTTATGTAAACGAACTTTCATACTATGCATTCAATATCAGCAAGGTATATAAAGAGACCGAGGAAGAAGCTACTGAAGAGACCGAGGAAGAAACGACTGAAACCGTTGTAACATACAACATCAAGGACTACTTCGGTCGTTACATCTATGCAACAAAGAAATCTGACGGAACATTCTACAACAGTTTCAACGTTTCTACAGAGGAGCCTGCCGAGGGTGCAGAGTGGGAAATCACATTCACCGAGGATGGCAAGGCTAACATCAAGAACACATTGAGCGGCATGTATATCTCGTTCTCTACAAAATTCAATAACTTTGAGCAGGCTGCCGAGGCTGCAGACATTGTAATATACGAGACTGCAAGTGCTCCATACTGTACTATAGCACCGGCAAGCGATGCAACAGTAGAAAGCATCAACACTATCACATTCACATGCGAGAAGGGTCTTGTACTTGCAGAAGAAGTTCCGACAACTGTTGGCGTATTCTTCAGAACGGCAGACTGGAGCGTAATGAATGAGTACAATGCTGATGTTACAATTGTACAGGGCGATGAAAACAACATCACAATCACATTCGCAGAAGAGCTTACCGACGAAGGTGAATACTACATCACTATCCCAGAAGGCCTCTTCGTAATGGAGCCTAACGGTTGGGCGGCTACATACTCCGGCGACGAGTTGCATTACACAATTTCAACAACTGAAGCACCTGCAGAGCCTGCTATAGAAGATGTAACACCTGCAGCCGGCATTGTAGAGAATATTGAGATAATCAAGATTACATTCAACCAGCTTGTTCAGCCATTCATGCCTGACGGCATTTACCTTACAACAGCTGACAATAAGCAGATCAGATTGGATGTAGTATACGAACTTGAGGTTGACGGCGAATTTAAAGAACCGGGCGAAACAGAGATTTGGCTTGCACAAATAGATGAGAACAACAACATCGTTCCTATTACAGACGCAGGCACATATACTCTTGACGTTGAGGAACTTATCGTTTATATAAACGGTATTCAGCCTACATTCGAGGGCATCTACACTTGGACAATCGGCGAGACAACCGGTATCGAAGGTGTTGATGCAGAGAACGGCGAGCAGGTTATCTACGACCTCACAGGCCGCCGCATCAAGGAGATCACCAACGCAGGTATCTACGTTGTAAACGGCAAAAAGGTAATTGTAAAGTAACAGGCCCTGACCTGACCCTCCCCGTAACAGGAGGCAGAAGGTAATCCTATAAAAACAGACGGCGGAGAGCGAACGCTCTCCGCCGTTATTTTTCCTTTAATCATTAAACTTTTTTCTCCTAACCATTATGCTATCTAAGAAAAAAGCAGTAATATTGTAAATTAATACCGAACAGCCCTCATTGGGCCATTTTTAGAACTCCTACAAGAACAATTATATATGAAAAATGTAATGCTTATCTTCGGAACTCGCCCCGAGGCCATAAAAATGGCTCCGCTGGTAAAGGAGTTCCAGAAGCATCCCGAAACATTCAATACAATTGTATGCGTAACGGGGCAGCACCGCCAAATGCTGGACCAGGTATTACAGCTGTTCGAGATAAAGCCCGACTACGACCTTAACATAATGAAGCAGGGACAGGACCTTTACGACGTGACGGCACGTGTCCTCACAGGCATGCGTGACGTCCTTAAAGAGGCACGGCCCGACGTTGTCCTTGTTCACGGCGACACGACGACAAGCACTGCGGCCGCGCTTGCCGCATTCTATCAGCAGATACCTGTAGGCCACGTCGAGGCGGGCCTGCGCACATACAACATCTACAGCCCCTGGCCCGAGGAGATGAACCGCCAGATAACGAGCCGCATAGCGGCGTACAATTTTGCGCCCACCCTGCTCAGCAAGGCGAACCTGTTGCGCGAGGCTGTCGGCGAAAGCAGCATCACCGTAACAGGCAACACTGTAATAGACGCCCTGCATTGGGTAATAAACAAGATAAACGGCAGCGAAGCGCTAAAGAGCGAGTTGAAAAACCTGCTTGCACAAGCCGGATACGACGTGACACGCCTCGACGGCGGCAAGAAGCTCGTGCTTATCACAGGCCACCGCCGCGAGAATTTCGGCGACGGTTTCATCAGCATGTGTACGGCAATCAAGGACTTGACAATGAAATATCCCGACGTGGATTTCGTCTATCCCATGCACCTTAACCCAAACGTACGCAAACCGATACACGAAGTTTTCGGCGAAGACCTCAACGGTTTAGGCAACATGTTCTTCATAGAGCCTTTGGAATACCTCTCGTTCGTATACCTCATGGAGAAGAGCAGCATAGTGCTCACCGACAGCGGCGGCATACAGGAAGAGGCCCCCGGGCTTGGCAAGCCGGTGCTTGTGATGCGCGACACCACCGAGCGTCCCGAGGCTCTTGAGGCAGGCACGGTGAAGCTCGTAGGCACCGACTACGACAAGATTGTAAGCGAGGTATCGCTGCTGCTCGACGACCAAGCGCACTATGACGCCATGAGCAAGGCAGTGAACCCCTACGGCGACGGCCTCGCCTGCGGCAGGATTGTTGAAGCGTTAAAATAAACAATAAAACAAACAAAACATATATGAGAGCATGTTTCATGGGCCTCGGATACATAGGCCTTCCGACATCAATAATCGCAGCAAAGAACGGCATTGACATTGCAGGAGTGGACATAAACCCCAAGGTCGTCGAACTGACCAACCAGGGCAAGCTCCACATCATTGAGCCGGGCATGGAAGAGATGCTGCAGGAGGTAATCGCTGCCGGCAAGTTCAAGGCGTACACCACCCCGCAGGAGAGCGACGCCTACTTCATGGTAGTGCCCACCCCGTTCAAGGGCGACCATGAGCCCGACGTGTCATACGTAGAAGCCGCTACACGCGCAGTTCTTCCGCTATTGAAAGAGGGCGACCTGTATGTCATAGAATCGACCTCGCCCATAGGCACGACCGAGATGATGGCAAACATCATTTTCGCCGAGCGTCCCGAGCTTAAGGATAAGATTTACATTGCTTACTGTCCCGAGCGCGTGCTTCCCGGCAACGTGATATACGAGCTTGTCCACAACGACCGAGTAATAGGCGGACTGACGCCCGAATCGACCGACAAGGCTATCTCGTTCTATTCACAATTCGTAAAGGGCGAGCTTCACAAAACCAACAGCCGCACTGCCGAGATGTGCAAGCTCACCGAGAACAGTAGCCGCGACGTGCAGATAGCGTTCGCCAACGAGCTGTCGCTCATCTGCGACAAGGCAGGCATCAACGTTTGGGAGCTCATCAGCCTTGCCAACAAGCACCCGCGCGTGAACATACTGCAGCCCGGTTGCGGCGTAGGCGGCCACTGCATCGCCGTAGACCCCTACTTCATAACAGCCGACTACCCTGCCGAGAGCAAAATCATTGCTGCGGCACGAGAGATAAACAACTACAAAAGCCTGTGGTGCGCCGAGAAGGTGAAGAGCGCAATGCTCGAGTTCGAGCTGAAGAACGGACGCAAGCCTGTTGTGGCAATGATGGGCCTCGCATTCAAGCCAAATATCGACGACCTGCGAGAATCGCCGGCCAAGAATATCGTAGGCAAGGTCATACACATGTGCAATAATTCCGACATACTTATTGTAGAGCCCAATGTCGAGGAGCACAAGCAATACAAGCTCACAGGCTACCGCGAGGCGTACGACAATGCCGACATTATAGTAATGCTCACGGCGCACGACCAGTTCAAGGAGCTGCCCTGGGACGACAGCAAGATAATACTCGACTTCTGCGGAATTTACAGAAGGTAACCATAAGCGATAGAGTTAAGATACCGTAGGGGCAGACCGATGTGTCTGCCCATGAGTTGAGAGTTTATCACCCATAGTTGCCCTTAATGACTCACCAGCAAAGTCTTGGGGGATAGAATGCGTTATTCTTATCGCAACTTACCCTTAACCGGTTATCTTTTATTCTTCTGGTTGTCGTTCTGTCATGTACTTTTGTCGCACAAAAGTACCAAAAGGCCCGGCACAGGGCGTTCGAGCCGCTTTCTCCTCCTGCTCGTGAATTGCCGCCGGCAATATAACTCGTCCGTCGTCAGCTTGCCGTTTCAAGCCTTTCTGCCGTCCGCAGGGCGCTGCGGAACTCGCTTCGTGCGGCTATGCAATGTAAGTTATACCCGCACTGCGCTCATACAGTCCTCGCGCAATGGCCTGCACCCGGCAGGGCTTTGCACTCTCTCACTTACAGTGCCGGTTTATTTAGAAAATTACTTCTGCTATACCGTCGGCAATGGTAATGCTAAAAACTCTAATGTGCAACAATGAAACAATTAAATAGAAGAATTCGCTGTTTTCAGTTTTATGGCCTGCATACGGCAGGGCTT
>JAFTRV010000090.1 GCA_017462065.1 Bacteroidaceae bacterium | reverse complement strand
TTTGATTACTTTTTCACGAGAGAAAAAGTAATGAGAGAAAAAACGGCTTATTGTAACAACCGGTAGCTTAAGGTTGAGGACTGCGGTAGAATATAAGACGATCGACAGCGAGGTTTTTGTTTTAACCAAAAAGTTGCTTGGCCCCCCAACTTTTGCTGGTGAGCCATGAAACACAAAAGAGTCAGCGAATTCGCTGACTCTTTTGTGTTGTCCTACCCGGATTCGAACCAGGACAAACAGAACCAAAACCTGTTGTGCTACCATTACACCATAGGACAATCCTCATTGCTCTCTTTTGAAGAGCGGTGCAAAGGTATTAATTTTTAGCGTAATCGCCAAATGTTTCACTCTGTTTTTGCTTTCGTACTGTCTTTGAAAATATAATGAAATATAGCAAGCTCACGTCTTTATGATTGTCGATAATCATAAAGACGTGAGCTTGCTATATCTTATAATGTCCTTATATATTATCTGCAGCTGCAGCGGGGCTTGATCTGCTTGAAGAAGTCGTTGCCCTTGTCATCGACAAGAATGAACGCAGGGAAGTCCTCTACTTCAATCTTCCATATGGCCTCCATGCCAAGCTCGGGGTACTCGACGCACTCGATGCTCTTGATGTTGTTCTGCGCAAGGATAGCTGCAGGGCCGCCGATAGAGCCGAGGTAGAAGCCGCCGTGTTTCTGGCATGCGTCTGTCACCTGCTGGCTGCGGTTGCCCTTTGCGAGCATAATCATTGAGCCGCCGTTCTCCTGGAACAGGTCTACGTATGAGTCCATGCGTCCTGCTGTCGTGGGGCCCATTGAGCCGCAAGGCATGCCTGCCGGAGTCTTTGCAGGGCCTGCATAGTATATCGGGTGGTCCTTGATATACTGCGGCAAGCCTTCTCCGCGGTCTATGCGCTCTTTCAGCTTGGCGTGCGCAATGTCACGGCCTACGATGATTGTGCCGTTGAGCGACAGGCGTGTCGCAATGGGGTACTGCGACAACTGTGCGCATACCTCCTTCATGGGGCGGTTGAGGTCTACTCTTACTATCTCGCCCTCGCCTGCGTTACGCAGCTCCTCCGGGATGAGTGTGGCGGGCTGGTCATCGAGCTTCTCAATCCATATGCCGTCCTTGTTTATCTTCGCCTTGATGTTACGGTCGGCCGAGCAGCTTACGCCCATGCCTACAGGGCAGCTCGCTCCATGGCGTGGCAGGCGTACTACGCGAATATCGTGTGCAAGGTACTTGCCGCCGAACTGCGCTCCCAAGCCTATGCGGTGTGCCTCGTCGAGCAACTGTTTCTCCAGTTCAATGTCACGGAAAGCACGGCCTGTCTCGTCGCCTGTTGTCGGCAGGTCGTCGTAGTAGTGTGTCGAAGCGAGCTTCACGGTCAGCAGGTTCTTCTCGGCCGACGTTCCGCCAATCACGAACGCGATGTGATAGGGCGGACATGCCGCTGTTCCCAGACTCTTCATCTTCTCTACAAGGAAAGGCACAAGAGTGGCGGGGTTAAGAAGCGCCTTTGTCTCTTGGTATAGGTATGTCTTGTTTGCCGAGCCGCCGCCCTTCGTCACCATGAGGAACTTGTACTCCATGCCCTCTGTAGCCTCAATGTCTATCTGCGCAGGGAGGTTGCACTTTGTGTTCACCTCGTCGTACATGGTAAGCGGAGCGTTCTGGCTGTATCGCAGGTTCTCCTGTGTGTATGTGTCGAATACGCCTCTTGAGAGCGCCTCTTCGTCGCAGAATCCTGTCCACACCTGCTGGCCCTTCTCGCCGTGAATGATAGCTGTGCCTGTGTCCTGGCAAAGAGGAAGCTGTCCTTTGCACGCAACCTCGGCGTTGCGAAGGAATGTCAGGGCTACATACTTGTCGTTGTCGCTTGCCTCGGGGTCGGTCAGAATCTTTGCGACCTGCTCGTTGTGGCTGCGACGCAACATGAACGAAACGTCACGGAATGCCGTGCGTGAAAGAAGCGTCAAAGCCTCGGGGGTAACCTTAAGCATCGGTTTGCCCTCGAACTCGCCTACCGATACGCCCTCTTTGGTGAGGAGATAGTATTCGGTAGTGTCCTCGCCATGCTGGAACATGTGGGCGTACTTGAATTCTGGAATTGCTGCCATAGTTCTCTTTGTTTTATATTGGTTAATAAATTTCTTTTTTTCAGGAGACACATCGGTATCCCCCTTCCGTCAGTAATCGTTAATTCGTTAAACTTTAATCTGTTGACGGCATTCGCTACCGCAACCCAAGCGGCATCACCTTTAGCGATGCTACGCTTGACGAAATGCTGCTCATGCCGTCGAAGCTTCGCTTTAATCGTTAAACGCTCCTCGTTAATCGTTAAACATCCTCCTCGTACGTCTGGTAGAGGAAGTCGTTGTACGGGTACTTCTGGACATGAAGCTCGCATACACGTTTGTATATCGCATCCTTAAGGTCGTCAATGTTCTCTCTCTCACGTGCCGAAATGAACATGCAGTTGTCGGCAAGCTTGCTCATCCATGTCTCTTTAAGCTCGTCAAGAGTAATGTTCTCGCGTGTCTTCGGAGTAAGGTCGTCCTCCTCTTTCTGCACGTATGTGAACGCATCAATCTTGTTGAATATCACCATCATCGGCTTGTCGCCGCAATTAAGGTCGGCAAGCGTCTTGTTCACCACTTCTATCTGTTCCTCAAATTCGGGATGCGCCACGTCCACCACATGAAGCAACAAATCAGCTTCTCGTACCTCGTCAAGAGTAGACTTGAACGACTCGACAAGGTCGGTCGGGAGTTTGCGGATGAAACCTACCGTGTCCGAAAGCAGGAACGGCAAGTTCTCTATTATTACCTTGCGTACAGTAGTGTCGAGCGTCGCGAACAGTTTGTTCTCGGCAAACACCTCGCTCTTGGCGAGCAGGTTCATGAGGGTCGATTTCCCGACGTTGGTGTAACCCACGAGCGCAACTCTTATAAGCCTGCCTCTGTTCTTGCGTTGAATGGATTTCTGCCTGTCAATCTGCGACAGTTGCTCTTTAAGTAGTGACATGCGCCCCAAAATTATACGGCGGTCCATCTCGAGCTGCGTCTCGCCCGGTCCGCGCAAGCCCACGCTTCCGCCCTTTCCGCTTCCGCTACCGCCTCCTTGTCTTTCAAGGTGAGTCCACAGGCGTTGCAGGCGGGGGAGCATATATTTGTATTGCGCGAGCTCTACCTGCACCTTCGCATGCGCCGTCTGCGCACGCATGGCGAAAATATCGAGAATGAGCGACGTGCGGTCGAGTATCTTTATCTTCAGCTCTTTTTCGATGTTGCGCAGTTGCTTTGCCGACAGTTCGTCGTCGAAGATGACCATGCCTATCTCATTGTCGCTGTCCTTGAGCATCTCCACATAGTCGGCAATCTCTTTCAGCTTGCCTGTGCCCACGTATGTGACGGGGTGAGGGTGGTCAATGCGTTGAGTGAACCGCTTTACCACTTCGGCACCGGCTGTCTGCGCAAGAAACTCGAGCTCGTCGAGGTACTCGTTCGTCTTGCGTTCATTCTGCGTCGAAGTAATCAAACCCACCAGAATTGCTGTCTCCTTTTTTGTTGTCGATATAACAAATTCTTTCATCCAACTATACGGTTATCAATTTTATGCGAAGATAGTGATTTTTTTATGGTTGCTAAACGAAAGATGGCTAAAATATAGCAAAGCTTAATTATTAATTGAAAAAATATCTGCTTATATTTGCAAAAACTGTCATGGGCTATGAAAAAGATGATATTAATATTTTTTCTGCTTCTTTTGCCGTTCGCTGCCGGAGCGACAGGGCAGAGCGCTGAAAGAATTTTTATAGACGGAGAAGAGTGGGAGCTTCTTGGATGTCCTATAGAACTCGATTCTCTGTTGAGCGAGAAGGTACAGGAGCATGTGCCCAAAGACATTATATTCAGTACCGGTTGCTACAGAGGGTATATCGGTACATGGGAACTAAAAGACAACAGACTCTATTTAAGAAGCCTTTCCTTTGATGTCTTTGA
Organism: Bacteroidaceae bacterium; assembly: GCA_017462065.1. Classification (GTDB taxonomy): domain Bacteria; phylum Bacteroidota; class Bacteroidia; order Bacteroidales; family Bacteroidaceae; genus HGM04593. Next base: position 6,778 of record JAFTRV010000090.1, on the reverse strand, counting down.
TGGTGCGAATCCTTTGGATAATGCGATTCTTGAGAGTATATTTGAACCATACTGTACCGATGAGGGCATATTGGCTTCCTGGGTGACGGCCACGTTGAGAGTTGGACGTGGAGAATGTATCACACACATAGATGAAGGCTTTTACCGTAACTACGAACAGGAGAGTCTTCTTACAATACATACCGGTACCCTGGCCAATAAAAAGGAATATCGTAATTATGTCAAGAAGGGAGTTTCGTGGGATGATATAGAAAAATCACTACAGATAGCTTTTCCTGCAAAATTGCTAAGAAAGGATGAGATATTTACGTTAGTCGCAATAGAAGATGTAATTATTGATGATAACGCTAACCTTGTCGATTGTAATCTGCAAATAAAGGTCGGCGAGAACGAAATGCTCACGGATCAGAACAATCCTGATATTATAAATCTCAAGAGTGTCCTGAAACAACAGTCGCCCTGGACATATTCTTATATCAACGGTGAAATTATAGCATATGGCTGTTGGCTATATATGTATAACAGGCCTCTTTTCTGGCATAGAATGGAAACTCTTGTAAATGATATATATGACGACGTTGAGAGAATGGCCGGAGAGGGGAATGTAAACAGCGGTGAACTTGTTGATAAGTACTGCTCGAATAGGTTCAGGCAGATATACCGCAAAGCTTACGAATGGGCTGCAGAGAACAATGAGACCGTCTTTGATTTCTGTCATTGGATAAGGATGCAGGATTATGAAAATCCCGAATTCAAGTTCTTGTGGGTCGATGACAGGAACATTAGAGATTGTGATTACAAAATGACCGTGAAAATGTTGAAAACCGATACGATAGGTGGCTGTGGAGTTGCTCAGGAGTTTTTTTTGTATATGCAGAAAATAGGTGGCAGATGGTGGATTAATGATTTCGGGACTCCGGGTGAAAAGACCGATGCCGCAATCCTTAAATCGAATATGGATAGGCCTATGCGAAATGCGATGTAGTCTTACATTCTCGTTGCGCGGTAACGCCCGCCTGCCACAGCTTTTATATACCCTTTCATCTCCATGTCGAACAGCAATGGCAACAGCCTGTTTATAGGGATGTTCAAGGCTACAACCATTTGGTTTACTTGCAGTCCCTCGCTGTCGGCACGCAGGGCTGTCATTATGGCCGCTTCGTCGTCGCTCAACTCTGCGAAAAGCTCTGTCTGCAGCTCGTCGGCACTCTTCTTCTCTGCAGCGACGTCCCAGTTCATCGCCTCGACAAAGTCATACGCCGACGTAATAAGCGCCGCCTTATTACGGCTGACAAGCTCGTTGCAGCCGCATGAATACTGGTCGTTTATTCTGCCCGGGAAGGCGAAGCAGTCGCGAGCGTAGCTCTGCGCAAGCGAGGCTGTGATAAGGGAGCCTCCTTTCGATGCCGACTCAATGACAACCGTGGCGTCCGCAATGCCTGCGACAATCCTGTTCCTTTGCACGAAGTATGGCGGCAGAGGGTTTGTCCCGCTCATGAACTCGGTCAGCAGCCCGCCGTTCTCGAGCATGCTTTTAGCCGTAGAGCGGTGTGAGTTTGGGTATATGCGGTCAAGACCGTGAGCGAGTACTCCTACCGTGGGAAGCCCTGCTTTTAATGCTGCACGGTGCGCACAGACGTCTATGCCGTACGCAAGTCCGCTGACGATAAGGGTGCCCGGGGCGAACTTGGCAAGGTCTGCCACGAAATTCTCGCATACATCCTTGCCGTACTGGCTTGCGTGCCTTGTGCCTACAATCGACACAATATACTTGGCGTTGAGGTCGGCATTGCCCAGGGAGTGCAGCACTAACGGGGCGTCGGCACATTCGGCAAGGCGGTAGGGGTAGGCGTCGTCGCCCATGCATATAAGCTTGATGTTGTTCTTTTCGATGAACTCCATCTCACGCTCAGCCTGCTCCAAAAGCTTTCTGTCGCCAAGAATGGCGGCAAGGCGCGGAGCTGCGTCGGGAACAATATCCTTTATGCAGCCGGCGTTCTCGATAAGCTCTTTTGCACTGCCTACCTCCTCGATAAGACGGCGGATAAGAGCAAGTTGCGATGTCTGCACCCTTGAGAGCGCAAGCATCGCAACCTGTTCGCTTATAATGTTTCTGTTCACTTCTTGCTTACAATAGTGAGGAATGTCTCGTCTTGAGCGTATTTTCTGAACTCAAGGTCGCTCGCAGCCTTTTCGGCAAGCGACGGGTCGAGCCTTATCGCATCCTTCAAACCGTCGTATATGAATGCGACGTTAGACGTTCTTGCGCCTACGATAGCCTTGATGTAGTATGTCACGGCGTCGGGGTTCTCAATGCTCTCTATGGTGTTGCGGGCAGCATTGTAGTCTTTGTTGAGCAGCTGAGCGAGCGCTGCGCTGTTTGTCTTGCTGCCGCTCAGGAGAGAAGCCGCACGGCCGTACAGGCCCTGTGCGATGTAAAGGTTGCCGAGAGCCTCGTCGCCGGCCTTTGCGCCGGAGCCCATAGTCATGTTTGACTCCGCCTCAGAGACATTGCCCTGCATAAGGTCGAGATAGCCGAAGTTTATCTTTACCTCGGGGGCTGTATTGTCGGCGTTTGCGGCCTTTGCAAAGTAGCCCTTCGCCGTGTTGTAGTCGCCTCTGTTGTATGCAAGCACGCCGAGGTTGTTGTATGCACGGTAGTCGCCGGGGTGCAATTTAATCGCTGTGTTGAAAATGTCCTCCTTCTCTTTCAAGTCATCGGTAAGGATTGACGAGTAGAGAATCTCTTCGAGAGAAAGCACCCTCGGGTCGGCCTTGTACTGCTCCTTTATTTGTGTGTCGGAACGGCCGATAAGCTGGTAGTTAAGAGTGATTCTCGCACGGCGGAGCTTGGGGAGAATGTCGTCGGTCAGCTCTTTGTAGACCGAAGATATATTCTTTATCTGCGCCTCACGCTCCTCGGGGTCGTTATACATTGAGAGGACACGGAGAATAAGCTCCTTGTCGGGAAGCTCCGACTTTGACACAAGTTCTCTGAAGCCTTCCCAGTCCTCGGCTGTGTAGTAGTTGTCCACGTAGCCTTCGAGCTTCGCTTTCTTCATCTCCTTCTTTACGAACTTCGATGTGTTATAGCCGCGTCCCGAAGCGATGTCCTCGTTGAGTCCCATGTCGCCGTCAGGCGATGCGTAAGACGAAATCTCAATCTCATCGAGAACTTTGTTCTCATAGTCTATGGCAATGTCCGAAAGAGCCTCTCTCAGCTCGCTTATGTCGTTCGACTTAAGCTCGGACATGCGTAAGTTTGTCTGCTGGATAAGGAACATGATGTTTGCCTCCTTAGCCTGCTTGATAACACGCTGGAATGCGTCCTCGCCCATAGCTATGTTCGAAGTGGCGACAGTCTGGCGGTAGAGCTGCGACGTAGCGATGCATCCGTCGGCAATCTTTATTTCGGGGAGAGTGTAGCTCTTCTTGCCTCTGTTTATCGAGAAACGCAGGTAAAGCTCGGCATCTTCCATTGCGGGGACATAGTCGAATGTCATCTTCATTCTGAAGTTGCCGCCGTTGTCGTATGAGATAGTCTTGTCGTTGCCTCGTACGCTCTCGCCCTGGAATATTGAAGCCTCGGCGATAGCCTCGCCCTCTTTGTGCTTCAGGACAGGAGTAATGGTGAGTACGGATTTCTTATTGAAGAATTTTGCGGGGAACTTTCCGTCAATCACGACAGGAACCTCACTGCCCGCAACCTCTAAGACTTCGGGGGTTACAGTAAAGAACTCAGGTTTCATCTCTTTCATCCTTGAGCTGCAAGAACTCAAGACAAGCGCTGCCGAGAATGCGAGCAGCAATGAAATTTTTTTCAACATCGTCAGTAAAAGTGTTATGCGTAAAATTATTTTTTGCAAAGTTAGCTTCGCCGCCCCAATTAACAAAATATTTAATGTCTATAATAATTATATTTATGCTATTTTTTGTTTTTGTTTCTCGGGTGGTGCAGTATTATCTCCTCTCTCAGGCGCGTACGGTCGATATGCGTGTATATCTCGGTCGTGGAAATGCTCTCGTGCCCGAGCATCGCCTGAATGACACGCAGGTTGGCTCCGCCCTCGAGAAGGTGTGTCGCAAAGGAGTGGCGGAACGTGTGAGGGCTCACGCTCTTCTTTATCCCGGCATTCTCGGAAAGCTCCTTTATTATATGGAACACCGTGATGCGTGAAAGCGGTTTCTTGAGTCTCTCGCTAATGAATACATAGTCCTCGTATCCACGTTTTATCTCAATCCTGTTCCTGTCCTCGAAATAAGCCTCCAGCTCGGCTATGGCACGGGACGATACGGGGACAAGGCGTTGCTTGTCGCCCTTGCCTGTGACTCTTATGAACTGCTCTTTCAGGTAAAGGTCCGACATCTTAAGCCCGCAAAGCTCCGACACTCGCAGCCCGCAGCTGTAAAGCATCTCTATTACAGCCCTGTTGCGTTGCCCTTCGGCTTTTGAAAGGTCTATCGAGTTTATTATGTCGTCAATCTCTTGCAATGACAGCACGTCGGGCAGGCGCATCGCAATCTTGGGCGATTTCACCACCTCGGTAATGTCCTCTTCGACAAAGCCGTCGAGCTTCAGAAAGCGATAGAACGACTTAAGCGACGACAGCAGCCTTGCCTGCGAGCGTGCGTTTATGCCAATGTCGGCAAGCGAAGCAAGGAACTCTCGCACATCCTCGAGCGTCGCTCCCGTGAGAGCCTCTTCGCCGCCGATGAAGCCGGCGAACTTGAGAATGTCGCTCATATACGCCTCAATGGTGTTGGGCTGCAGCGATTTCTCAAGCTTAAGGTATATGTCGTAACGTGCGAGAGGCTTCCGTGAGCCTGCATTGCTCTTCTTCCTGCTTGGCATTGTATAAAATTATTATGCTTCACGAAGTTAATAAATTTTGTTGTATCTTTGCCAAGGATAATCAATTATTCCGTATCTGATTGATACACAAATAGCGAATGCTATGGTGGAAAGTTGTTGGTAACGATTTGGCGACTTCGAGATTGTACCAATTTTCGGTGTTATGCTTTACATAAAACAGGCTACACCTCGGCATAATTAAAACAAGTTTTATTCTGCTCTCGGTTTGCACTGTCTTTGTCAAACAACTCTAATACAAAAGTAGCCAAATTCCTTGATTGAGCAAAGCGTTTGGCTACTTTTATATATTTTTCCTCATAATATGGATTGGATGCTTATTAAATATCTTAAACACATACTAATGCGTTGATATGGCGCTAAAATAGGGTTTGAAGCACTTAAGATGACTTGCATATAATTCATCATTATATGTTGATTCTTAGAGGCCAACGCAAGCATTGATTTAGAATATTCAAGCCATATTTGATACTGCTCTTCGGTTAATGAAAGTTGCATCAAATTTAATCCCTGATTAATAACATTTTGAATACCAATATTACTCATCGTTCTCTCCTTTCTCTTTAGAACTTAATATTTCTAATTCTTCTTTGTTTAAAATATCTTGAGAATTAATGGCTGCTTTTGCAGCTTCTTCAGACAACTTATTTTGCCATCTTAATCCTAAATTAACTCCAAACAATTCTAATTTATCAAATAAAGGAAGTATTAATAATATTAAGTATAAAATAAAAACAAGATTGTCACCATTAAAGTCTGAAAAGAAAGTAAAATTTGTACATTCTGGATATTTACTAATAACATAAATTGTGGATATGAGTAAAATTACAATATACCATAGTTTTTGCAAGGCAATTGTAATGTTATCCAACAGTTTCCCAAAAGTAATCTTTACTTTATTTTTACAGATGCAAGTACCGATAACTCCTAACAATAACCCTAATGCAAGAGCTATTATAAACGTTTTAATATCAAAATTATTCATTTTGGACACAGCCTTTTTATGGGATACTAATAATATGTATCTATGATAAACGTTCGATTTCCAATTGAATTTGCTCAATCACTTCTTTGTTTGCAATTTCTCCATCTAAACTAAAAACGACAAAGACATTGCCACCATATTGTTCTATGAAAGATTCAAAGCTTGCGTTCATTCTTTCAGTTAATGAATAGCTGCCAAAATTAGCGCTTGCAGTAATAGGCTTAATCTGGATTCCAATAGACGCATTCCCAATTTTAGCCACATAATCTATATCTCCAGCATGATCTAATTCTGGATCGCTTTCTTCAAATACCACATTTGGGAAGAGCTTGGCTAATCCATCGTTTATGACAGATTTTTCACGCAAATATCCATCATAAGTTCTATTGATGGTGAGATTATAGATATAATCAATGCAATCTTGCTCCGTCAATTCTCTAAAAGCACTTTCCCACTCAGGAATAACTATTTCCGTAATCTTGGCATACAATCGTTCACCTAATTCCCGTAAACTCTCATTAGTAATCTTGGTGGGCTTCTTCCCTGATGTATGAGCGTTTAAGAAGTACCACTGCTCCCATTCTTCAAAAGAATTAGGTTGACACTCTCTAATCAATGCCATAACAGCTCCAACTTTATTGGGGCGAGATAACTGATATGTTTGACAAGCGTAATTTAAGACACGCTCCTTCTTTCCAAAATTCATTGAATACTTATCCATATGCTTATACATTTATTAGTTTTTCAAATTTAGCTTTATATTTAAAGTCTATTGAATAGTCAACATCTGCAAGTCCATTCTTCAACATGTGTGCATTTATAAATGTCTTATTATCTAAATATAAATAGCATAATAACGTATTTTCAGAGTCATACTTTACCGAATCATATTTTAGAAAAACCTTTCTGCCCTTAGTTTTCTC
>JAFTRV010000089.1 GCA_017462065.1 Bacteroidaceae bacterium | reverse complement strand
GACTGTTTTTTCGCGTGACGGGCGTTTTTTGATTACTTTTTCACGAGAGAAAAAGTAATGAGAGAAAGACCTACGCATTGTAACAATCCGCAGTTTAAGGTTGAGGACTGCGGTAGAATATAACGGCGAGCGAAAGCGAGGTCTTTGTTTTAAACTCATCTACACTAAGCCCTAAACCCTCAACTCTAAACCCTCAACTCTAAACTTTCCTCGCTCCCGTTACACGTTACACGTTAAACGCAAAACTCGCCGGTAACAAAACTTTGTTTTACCATCTATTGTTATTCCTTCATATTGTAGAATTAAAACCGTAATAACTATGTCCACATTGACAAAAAGCGTAAAACTTGGAGTAGCGACGCTCGCTATCATGAACGTGACAGCGGTAGTATCGTTGCGAGGACTCCCCGCAGAGGCCGAGTACGGCATTAGCTCGGCATTCTATTATCTGTTCGCAGCCTTAGTGTTCCTTATCCCCACGTCGTTCGTGGCAGCCGAGCTCGCGGCGATGTTCCAGGACAAGCAGGGCGGCGTGTTCCGTTGGGTAGGCGAGGCCTTCGGCAAGAAGATTGGCTTCCTTGCCATATGGCTGCAGTGGGTCGAAAGCACCATTTGGTACCCCACCGTGCTGACGTTCGGCGCCGTGTCGCTCGCCTTCATAGGCATGAACAGCACCGCCGACATGAGCCTTGCCTCGAACAAGTTCTACACCCTTGCCGCAGTGCTCATCATCTACTGGGCAGCGACGTTCATCTCGCTCAAGGGCTTAGGCTGGGTGAGCAAGGTCGCCAAGATTGGCGGACTCGTCGGCACCATCATCCCGGCGGCGCTGCTTGTGGTGCTTGCTATCATATACCTTGCCAGCGGCGGCAAGTCACAGATGGACTTTGGCGGCGACTTCTTCCCCGACATCACCAAGCTCGACAACCTTGTCCTTGCGTCGGGAATATTCCTCTTCTACGCAGGAATGGAGATGACCGGCATCCACGTGAAGGACATGGACAACCCGAGCAAGAGCTATCCAAAGGCCGTATTCATGGGCGCCATAATCACAGTGCTCATATTCATATTAGGCACGTTCGCTCTTGGCATCATCATTCCTCAGAAAGACATAAACCTCACGCAGAGCCTCTTGGTAGGCTTCGACAACTACTTCAAGTACATACACATGTCGTGGATGTCGCCCGTAATCGCCGTCGCCCTCGCCTTTGGCGTGCTTGCGGGCGTGCTTACCTGGGTGTCGGGCCCGTCGAAGGGTATCTTCGCCGTGGGCAAGGCAGGCTACCTGCCGCCGTTCATGCAGAAGAGCAACAAGATTGGCGTGCAGAAGAACATCCTGCTCATTCAGGGCGGCATAGTCACCGTGCTGAGCCTTCTCTTCGTCATCATGCCGTCGGTGCAGAGCTTCTATCAGATTCTCTCTCAGCTGACCGTGCTGCTGTACCTTATAATGTACCTGCTTATGTTCGCAGCGGCGATATACCTGCGTTACAACATGAAAGACGCCGAGCGTCCGTTCCGTCTGGGCAAGCGAGGCAACGGAGTGATGTGGATAGTAAGCGGCGTAGGCTTCTTGGGCAGCCTCCTGGCCTTTGTGCTTAGCTTTATTCCGCCTGCTCAGATTGCAGTGGGCAGCAACGCCGTCTGGTACGCCGTGCTGTTCATCGGGTGCATAATAGTTGTCGGAGCGCCGTTCGTGATATATGCGATGCGCAAACCGAGCTGGATAGACAAAAGCACGCAGTTCGAGCCCTTCCATTGGGAAAAGTAAAAATCAAAGATTTTTACTTTCGACAATGCGAGCAGTGATAGGTCGCAGGCAGCATCGACAAAGTTGATGCCCTGCGGGTCACGATAAGCGAGTATTGTCAAAAGTATTGCAATTAGTCAAAAGTAAACAGAGCCATTGGTCGCAGGCAGCATGGACAACGTTCATGCCCTGCGGGTGGCGTTTGCGAAGCAACTGCAATTAAGTCAAAAGTAACGATAAGCGTTTAACGATGAACGATGAACGTTTAACGATTAACGATGAACGTTTAACGATTAACGATGAACGTTTAACGATTAACGATGAACGTTTAACGATAAGCGATTAACGTGGAACGATTAACGAGGAACGTTTAACGATTAACGAGGAACGTTTAACGATAAGCGATTAACGTGGAACGATTAACGAGGAGCGAGGACTACCTTAGTTGCCCTTAGTAGCCCTTAACCCCCTTAGCTCACAAAACTCCCGCTCCTTAGTTGCAATCGCAACTAAGGAGCGGGAGTTATCATTACCGGGCAAACACACCGGTTTGCCCTTACATTCGTTAATCGTTACTCGTTACTCGTTAAACGTTCTATCACTTCCAAAGGTCGCCCCAGCTGCCTCTGTGGCCGCCGTCGAGCATCTGTGATGAGTTTACTGCATCTGCATCAGTATTTATTCTCAATGACGCAGCGAGCATGTTCTCTGCCTCTACGTTTACCTCTGTCATAAGAGGTGCTGTATAATTCTTTTTCATATCGTTTCTTCTTTATTTTTTGTTTTTGTGGCGGGCAGACACACCGGTCTGCCCCTACACGTTTCCTCAACTCTAAACTCTCACCCCTCAACTTATCTTACCACTCTCTTAACACCATTAACAATGTAGATGCCCGGCTCGGTAATCTCGTCGATTCTGCGGCCCTGGAGGTCATAGATCTCTTCTTTCTCGTTTCTCATTTCTACTTTCTCCACAGCTGTTGTACCGCCAAAGTCGAAGCGGAAGCTTGAGCTAAGAGAAGCACCTTCAGGAACTTCGCTTGCGGGCAAGTATGCACAATTCGCTTTGCAATCAAATGCATCATTGGAAGTCTGAACAGGGTAAAGGCCTATGCCGTTTGCTCCATTAGCGAGAACATAAGCTTCTGCACTGACACTCTTGTTGTAAAGAGCTCCTGCAAGCTTGTTGCCATTAATTGTAGCAGACTCGGTTGTGTAAGCGAAATCATAGTTGCCTTGAGCGGCCTTTACCAACACGCCTGTATTTGCGGGAAGAACGTCTGTAATCTGAGTCATTTCAAGCCAATTGTTCTCTTTAACGCCAGTCACTGCATAAACCTCAACGTTGGAAGGTATTGTAGCATCGAAGCCAAGACAAAGCGTTGCCCAGCCTGCATCTGTTACTGAAAGTGTGTGAGAAAAGTCATTGACCTCTAAGAATGTATACTGGTTACCAACACCGGTACCCTCCCAAACACGAACCTGATTGCTGCTGCCGTCATTAGAGTGCAAGCCATTTACACCGTTACCGATTATTATTGCATTTGAGCCTTGCGTTATATTAAGAGTTCCCGCATCAGCTACCGGCACAAGGTTGAGATACATATTATTTGATGTATTATTTGCCGTGGTCGGCAGTGCAGGGACATATGAGTCGGTGTGGATATTTCTCATAAGATATCCGTCACCGCTTTCAGTGAACATCCATACTGAACGGCTATTTACCGTTGTACCGAACATAAGCTTATTCGCATCGTCTGCATACAAGTAGTTACCGCTCTTGTGAACACTTTGAAGCGTATATAATTTGTTCTCAAACTGCGGAACAAGATAAACATAGAAACTGCTTAAAAAGATACCTTTATTGCAATCCATAACAACAAAAGATACAGAAGATTGCGCCTCGACACTTTGGCTATGATGCTGCAGATCATTAGTAGCGGTAATGACATTTTCACCCATTGTTATAGTAGCAGCATAATCAGCAGTAGCTACTTTCTTATAATTAAAGGAATAGCCGGCAATATAATATCCAAAAGGTGCAGTAAGCGTATAAGTTGAGCTTGATGTTGCATCATTGGGTAGACCGCCACGTACATCAAGACATTTATAGTCTGTAGGGCTAAAATTTGCACTCTGCATATTATAATTCTGTTTTCCAGTATTGCTTGCAATTGAAAGCATCAATGCTATTGACGAAGTTGATGTCCAAGTATCATTCCAAGTTTCCCCCGTGCTTGTTCCTTTTTTAAGGGTACCTGTGCTTGGGCTTACCTCTACATAATTCTTAGCTGCATTAGTAACAACAATCGTTCCTCCGGCTAATGTAACTTGGTCATTACCTTTATCACACACGAAGCAACGCAAGAAATATCTACCGACAGGCACGGACTGCAATGTATACACATTACCGTTTGGCGTACCGCCTGCAAAGCCTACATGATAATCAAAAGAAGCGGCTGTACCTTCCGAATCGACAAGATCTACAGCCAAAATATTAAGACCATGATCACCTGTACCATCGACATGAGAAATAGTAACAGTCACGTTACCCTCTGAAGTAACTTTCACCGGTACTTCATGCATATACACATTGCCATCGTATGATACCGGTCTCAAAGCTGTTTGACCCCAAAAACCATCATTATTTTGGTTATAGGTCAAGGTAAATTGCGACATCGCTGTGGTAGCTATCGCCACCAACAGCGAAAAGATTAGAGTAAATCTTTTCATTGTAATTAAATTAGGTTTAAATTAGGTTTAAAAAATTATCATTCCAAGCATCCTTTCAAGGATGCAACGACAAAAAGGGAATAACCCATTTTATCTACTCTCGGCAAAAATAATCAAAATATTTTATTTTTAATGAAATTCTAAAGGAAATATTACATTTTCACTATCTTCGCAAAGAAGAAAAGCCGTTATGAAACAGAAATTTACAACTATAGCAGCCTTGCTGCTTGCTGCGTTCGCAGCCGCGCAAACGACAACCGACTACGCATCGTTGGCAAACCCGCTCATAGGCACCGACTACAAAGGCAACACATACCCCGGGGCGCAGGCTCCGTTCGGCATGGTGCAGCTGAGCCCCGACAACGGGCTGCCGGGCTGGGACAGGATAGCGGGGTACTTCTACCCCGACAGCACTATAGCCGGGTTCAGCCACACTCACCTTTCGGGAACGGGCGCTGGCGACCTTTACGACATCAGCTTCCTGCCCGTGACCTACCCGCTGAGAACGGCGGCTCCGCCGCTCGGCACGCACTCCATGTTCAGCCACGACAGCGAGGAGTGCGAGGCGGGCTATTACAAAGTACGCCTCAGCAGTTACGACATAACCGTTGAGCTTACCGCCACCGAACGCTGCGGCATTCAGCGGTACACCTACCCTGCCGACACGGCCATAGTGATGCTCGACCTCGCTAAGGCAATGAACTGGGACAGCACCGTAGACTGCGGCATCACGCTCGTGGACAGCTTCACCATTGAGGGCTACCGCTTCTCGGACGGCTGGGCAAGGGGGCAGCAGGTATTCTTCCGCACACGCTTCTCACGCCCTATAACGTCGTTCGTATGCGACAGCGCCGACATACCTTGCGGCACGAGCATGAAAAAGGTGCGGGGAGCGGCGCGCATAGGCTTCGCCAATGACTGCAGCCGCATGCTGACTGTCGTCACCGCCCTTTCGGGGACTGGGTTTGAGGGCGCCAGGAAAAACCTTGACGCCGAGGCTCCGCACGACGATTTCGACAGCTACCGTGCCGCCACGCACGACATGTGGAACAGGCACCTTGCATGCATCGACGTTAGGGGCGGCAGCGACGAGCAGCGTGCATGCTTCTACACTGCGCTCTACCATTGCATGCTCGCCCCGACGATATACTGCGACATTGACGGCACCTACCGTGGCGCCGACGGCAAGAACCATGTCGCCGACGGGTGGCGTAACTACTCCACTTTCTCGTTGTGGGACACCTTTAGGACAGCGCACCCCCTATACACGCTCATAGCGCCCGAGAGAGTCGATGACATGGCAAGCTCCCTCATAGCCTTTCACGACCAGCACGGCAGGCTGCCCGTGTGGAACATGTGGGGCAGCGAGACCGACATGATGATAGGCTATCACTCTGTCCCTGTCATCGCCGACGCCTGGCTGAAAGGGTTCAGAGGCTTTGACGCCGAGAAGGCCCTTGCCGCATGCGTGGCGACAGCCAACAGCGACAGCTACCGAGGCATAGGACTTTACAAGGAGCTGGGCTTTGTGCCCTACGACGTAGAAGACCCCTACAACAGCGACAACTGGGCAATGTCGAGAAGCCTCGAGTATGCCTTTGACGACTACTGCATAGCCCGCATGGCCGAGGACATGGGGCACGACAGCATAGCGGAGGCGTTCTACCGCCGCAGCGGGAACTGGCGCAACCAATACAACCCCGCTACGACATTCATGCAGCCGCGCGACAGCAGGGGCGAGTTCCAGCCGCTGTTCAGCCCCGACGAATACACGCCGCATATATGCGAGAGCAACGCATGGCACTACATGTGGAGCGTGCAGCACGACATCGACGGGCTCATAGAACTGATGGGCAGGGAGAGGTTCGCAGAGAAGCTCGACAGCATGTTCACGTACAGCCCAGCCGAGAACGCCGAGCTGCCGATATTCAGCACGGGCATGATAGGCCAGTACGCCCACGGCAACGAGCCGAGCCACCACGTGGCATACCTGTTCAACCGCATTGGCGAGCCCGAGAAGACCCGGCGCTACGTGTCACGGATAATGCGTGAGCTGTACCGCAACACCCCCGACGGGCTTTGCGGCAACGAGGACTGCGGGCAGATGTCGGCATGGTACGTAATGTCGGCATTGGGATTCTACCCTGTGAACCCTGTCGGCGGGGAGTACGAGCTGGGCACGCCGCTGTTCCCCGAGGCACGCCTGCGTCTGCCCGACGGCAAGAGCTTCACGATAAAGAGCGAAGAGGGACGCATATATTATAATAATGTATCGCTGAACGGCAAACGAATCAAAGGCACGACCATCAGCCACAAGGATATTCTAAAAGGAGGAGAGCTGAGATTTTAACGTTTAACGATTAACGTTTAACGATTAACGAATTGGCGATTAACGATTAACGAGGGGTACATAGTAACCTAAGCCACCTTAGTCTCCCTTAGTTGCCCTTAGTTATCCTTAGTTGCCCTTAGTTATCCTTAGTCACCTTATTAGTGCGTTTCGCCGCCTTCGACCTTGTAGCCGTTAGGATAGACAAGCAGAACGCTCGTGTTAGGATAGTCACGCTGCAGCTGCACGAAGATATGGTCGTGCGACGGGCGGAAAGATATCGAGCCTCGGCGGGCACTGACAATGACAAGAAGATGGTCCTCTTTTATTATCTTGGAGAGGCGCTTGAGGTCGTTGCCGCCGTCGGTATCGAAGAAATGGGCCTCGACAGGGTCGCACTTGGCAAGCAGCTCCTTTATGCGGACGAAAGTGTCGGGGTGCCCGTGATACATTATCTCGCAGCCCAGCCCCGCCGCCATGCGAGCAGTCTCCTCGACCCAATAGGGGAAGCCCGCCTCAAACTCGGCCTTTGCCGGGAAAGTGATATGCATCATGCGAACGGTATTCAGCGGAATGTTCATGCGTGCCATGACTACCTGGCAGTCGAGAGCGTTAAGCACCTCGGGCAGCACGTTGCCGAGGAAGGTGTCGTTGGCTGTCTCCTTTTTGTGGAAGCCTACGATAAGCTCACGGTAATCGTTCTCCTTGACCTCGTGAATGATACCATGCGCGAGGTTCGTCGTAAGACGCATCTTGGTGAGCAGCGGTACATTGACCGACGCCGCTATGCCGGCAGCCTTGTCGAGCAGCTTGGAGGCCCCCCTCTGAAGGTTCTTGTCCTCGTCGAGCACAACCGTTATCGCCGAAAGAGGTATGGCACTGTTCTCCTTGCGTATGAGCAGGGCAAGGTCCATTAGCTTGTCCACCATATTAGGGTTGGCAAGAGCGAGAAGGGTTTTCTTGGACGACACGCCTGCCGGCTTGTTGAGAGCTGCGCCCGACACGACAAGCTTGCGTGACGCCCTGTCCGACACGACAGAGCTTACTATGCATGTCACAAGAATGAGCAGAATGGTGCCGTTGAGGACATCATCGTTGAGCAGGCGCGAGCCGTCGGGGAGTATTATGCCATGCCCCACGAACGCCGCCGCAAGGGTAGCCGCCGCCTGAGAGGTGCTGAGGCCGAACATCAGCTTCTGTTCGTTCCACGACATGCGGTAGCGCTTCGCCACAAGGAACGATGCGAGCCACTTGCCCAGGAGGGCGGTAGATATCATCACCGCCGCCACGAGCAGAGAGCCGTCGCCGTTGAAAAGCACACGGACGTCTATGAGCATTCCCACTCCAATGAGGAAGTAGGGAATGAATATCGCATTGCCCACGAAGTCGATACGACGCATCAAGGGCGAAGAGTGCGGGATAAGGCGGTTAAGCACAAGGCCGGTGATGAAGGCTCCGAGTATTCCCTCCATGCCTGCAAGCTCCATAAGGCCCGCTCCGAGGACGAGCATCACCATTACGAAAATATACTGAATTACGCTATCGTTGTATGTGCGGAAGAACCTCCTTGCGATGCGGGGGAAGACAAAAATTATCACAGCCGCAATGGCTATGAGCTTGAGCAGCATGAAGAGGACGAACCAGATGTCGGCCTCTCCCGTGAACGTGCCTGCTACCACGGCAAGGACAAAGAGCGTAAGGGTGTCGGTGATTATGGTGCCGCCGACAACGAAATTGACACAGCGCAGGCGGGAAAGACCGTGGCGCGCCACAATGGGATAGGATATGAGCGTGTACGACGCATACATGCTCGCAAGGAGCAACGATGCAATGAGGCTGTACTCGAGTATATACAGGTTGGCCGCCATGCCCAGCACTACAGGAATGGCAAAGACCGCAAGCCCCATGAGCAGGGCGCCGCCCCTTGCCTGCTTCATCTCCTGCATGTTTATCTCGAGGCTGGCAAGGAACATTATATAGTAAAGGCCTACCTTGCCGAAAAGCTCGAAGCTGCTGTCACGCTCAAAGATGTTCAGGCCGTTGGGGCCTACAAGAAGGCCCGCCAATATCATGCCGATGATATGAGGCATGCGCAGCTTGTTGAACAGCAGCGGAGCGAAAAGGACAATAGAGAGCACGCCCAAGAATATCCAGGTAGGCTCCGTAACGGGAAACAAAGAACTGAAATTCATAAGGATTACTCTCTATTGCACTAAAAAACGTATCTGTTCTTACCGGTTCTTACCAAGCGTAGGCTACGCCAAGAGTGAACAGCTCCTTAAACTGCCAGTACTTCCAGTTTTCATGACGCGCGACACTGTCGTCGAAACGGGTGTGCAACATCAAAGACGCCGTAAAGTACTTGCTGAGAGCGACATTGAACTTCGCCTCCCACTGGAAGAATACACGGTGGTAGTCGGTGTAGTACTCCAAGCGTGAATATACGTCGAGGAACGATGTCAGCTTGTATGTAGGGATTGTAACCACGAGCTGGGTACCGAAGTCCTGTTTGAAGTGGCCCTTCTCGATACCATAGGCGGCTGTAAGCTCGTCGTGATATACATAGCGGCAGTTATAGCCCGAGAAAGGAGCAAGATAGATCTCCATCTTGAAATTTCCGATGTTGGGCTTATAGTTCAAACCGATTGAGGCATTGGCGTCGAGCGGAGAGATAAAAGCCGAAACCAGATTATTGTCGCCGCCATAGAAAGGCAACGACTGTGTTTCAGCCTTTACTTTGGCCGCAATATCGAGCGACTTCACAACCTTGTAACCGAATGTCGATTCAAGACGCAGCTTATCGGTATTGGTTCTGAAGCCTAACTTGTTATTCGCTTCGTAGGTAGC
Organism: Bacteroidaceae bacterium; assembly: GCA_017462065.1. Lineage (GTDB taxonomy): Bacteria > Bacteroidota > Bacteroidia > Bacteroidales > Bacteroidaceae > HGM04593. The sequence goes on along the minus strand of JAFTRV010000089.1, from coordinate 14,019 downwards.
GAAGCCGAGGTCGAAATCAAAGTGGTTCGTCCAGCTTAGACGGTCCTGGTTGTCATAGTTGAGGTCAAGGTCTACCGTAGCGAGCATTGAGAAATAGTTCTTTTCACCGCCCTGATACCAGTTGTCGGAGATAAAGCTCTGTGAGAAGGTAAGCGATGTGCGGCCGCCGAACTTCCAATAGTTAGGCTTAACGACCGTGGTCTTCATGCCGCCTGCGACATCTTCGGGCATCTTCGCCTTTGATATTTTAAGGTCGAGCGCCGATATCTCGGGACGGTAGGCAACTACGGATTTTTCGCTTCGCAGTTCGTCCTCGGTCATTGCCACATGCTCGGGAGCCTCTTTGTAGAAGTTGAGCATAAGACCGTCGATAACGTCGGAACGCTTGTCGTCCATTTCGAGAAGGTCGCTCTCCTCCCTTGCGCTGCCGTCACCGAAGGCATGGCCGATTACCGACGAATAGAGTACCGGAGAGGTGAGCACCTTAGCATATACATGGTTGGTCTTCTCCTCGTCATAATCGGAAGAGACGCTCTGCCATTTATTGACTATCTCGTCGATTTTCATGTTATAGTAGTCCATAACCTCCTGACTGCTCTGAGCTTTCACGCTCAAGGCAACGAAAGAAATTAACAACAGCGACAGTAATTTTGTTTTCATAGTATTCTGTTTTGTTAAATAATTTTTGCGAAGATAATATTTTTCGGACATAATTATAAAAATATCCTAAATTTAATGCTAAAAAAGTCCTTAAACTGCATTTTCGCAACCCGAGGAAATAAAATTACAGTAAATTTCACTATCTTTGCACTTCGTGCGGAAATCATGCGGCACAACGCTTAGACAATAAAAACAGAGTATAACAAAAAAAAACGACATAAAAAGAGATGGACAAGAAAAGCATTATCGGATATGTTCTCATAGGCATCGTACTTATCGGATACTTCAGCCTTAACCAGCCAAGCCCCGAAGACCTTGCGGCGCAGAAGCACCGTCAGGACTCCATTGAGATGATGGAGCGCATAATGGAGCTGGAACAGGAGAAAGCCGAAGAGAAGAAGCTCGCCGAGATTGAAAGACAGAAGAACGACTCTACAGACCTCTTCTTCAACGTGCTTAACGGCAAAGAGGAGAACGTGATATTGTCGAACGACAAGGTGAACGTAAACATTTCGTCATTGGGAAGCCGCGTGACACAGGTATCGCTCAAGGACTACAAGGACCAGAAGGGCAATGACATTGTCCTGTTCAGCGGCAGCGACAGGCTCAACGGCAGCGACAACGTGCCTGGCGACAACGTGATGAACTTCACGTTCGAGAGCAAGCAGGGCTACAAGAACATCAACAGCGAATCGCTCTACTCTACCCCCATCGAGCAGACCGACAGCTCCGTCACCATGCGCCTTGCGTTCGGCAATGACAGGCACATCGACTTCAAGTACCTGCTGCGCCATGACAGCTACATGTTCGACCTGCTTATCGAAACTCACAACATGGACGAGATTCTCAGCTCCAAGAAGGACATTGAGATTGACTGGCAGCAGCTCATCCGCCAGCAGGAGCCGGGCTACGATTTCGAGCAGCGTTACACAAGCCTCACATACAAGCCTGTCGATGATGGGTCGGACTACCTCAACGAGATGAAGGACGACAGCGAGAAGCTCAAAGAGCCGATAAGCTGGCTCGCATACAAGAACCAGTTCTTCTCGTGCATAATGATTGCCGGCGAGCAGTTCAACAATGTAAGCCTCGACTCTAAAGTGATTGAGAAGGGACAGGGCATTCTCAAAGAGTGCTCTGCAACCATGACGGTGCCATTCGACCCCACAGGCAAAAAAGCGACAGCGTTGCAGTTCTACTTCGGCCCCAACAAGTTCAGCACATTGCGTGAAAGCAGCGAGATGGCTCTTAACCAGGGCGAGGACCTTGAGCTCGAGGAGCTCATATATTTCGGATGGCCTATCGTACGCTGGATAAACCGCTATTTTATAATGTACCTCTTCGACGGCCTTTCAAGCCTCGGACTGAACATGGGCATAGTGCTTATACTTCTCACATTGATTGTAAAGGCCATTGTATACCCATTCACAAAGAAATCCTATGTCTCTTCGGCAAAGATGCGCGCCCTGAAGCCGTATGTCGATGAGATAAACAAGAAATACCCCAAGCAGGAGGACGCCCTCAAGAAGCAGCAGGAGACAATGACGCTTTACAACAAGTACGGCGCAAGCCCCATGGGAGGCTGCCTTCCCATGCTCATTCAGATGCCGGTGTTCATCGCCCTGTTCAACTTTGTGCCTAACGCAATTGAGCTGCGTCAACAGAGTTTCCTGTGGGCCCACGACCTTTCGGCGTACGATGCGATTATCAGCTGGGAGAAGCCTATTTGGCTGCTTGGCGACCATATAAGCCTCTTCTGCCTCTTATTCTGCGTTACACAGATACTTAACACCTACTACACAAGCAAGATGCAGCCCTCAATGGGCGGCAGCCCCGAAATGGAGCAGCAACAGAAGATTATGCGCTGGATGATGTACCTGATGCCGGTGATGTTCTTCTTCATATTCAATGACTACTCGGCAGGCTTGAACTTCTACTACTTCGTATCGACATTGATGAGCGTGGGCATCTTCGTCTACCTAAGGAAAGCCATTAAGGACGAGGAACTGCTGAAGAAGATGGAAGCGTACGCCGAAAGCAACAAGAACAACCCGAAGAAGCAGTCGAGCATGATGGAGCGTCTTGAGGCTCTGCAGGAGCAGCAGAGAAAGCTTCTCGAAGAGCAGGAGAGAATCAAGAAAGGTAGAAACGCTAAAAAGAACAAATAATGGGATTATTCAATTTTTTCAAGAAAAAGGAGAAAGCTGACCGTGTCGGCGGCATGGAAGACTTCATGACCCTGATACGAGTATATTACCAGTCGGTAATAGCCGCCAATGTAGGCATAACGAACATTGGCATGCTGCCCGACCTCGCCACATTCAAACGCACGCTTAAAGTTCCCACGCAGAACAACAAGCTGGGCGTTGCCGAGCGCAGCCGCTGCAAGAAGATGCTTGAGCAGATATACAAGCTCGACGAGCTGTTCTTCAAGGAGATTGACCAGTCGATAAAGAAGAACTGCAAGAAGATGCAGGACGTACAGCCCTACCTCTTCGCATTCCAGGGCTTCAACAACGACCTCATGATGCTCGTGGGCAACCTAATGAAGTGGAAGTTCCGTGTTCCCGGATTCATGCACAAGATGCTGCGCGCGATGACAGAGCAGGTAATCAACGACATCATGACCAAGAACAACTGGAAAGACGAGGCTACGTTCCGTACCGTATATTCAGTACGCCACTACCAAGAGAAGCTCGGATACTCACAGCAGTGGATGACCGAGTTCGTGTTCAAGGTTGTGACTCTCGCCAAGAAAGAGCCGCGCCCGCAAGCGGAGGATTTGGACAAAAAGTAAACGACAGGGGTGTGTAAATATTTTGCACGCCCCTTAATATTAACGCAATGCTTACATTCAAGCCTATAACCATAGAAGCCGCCGAAGAGCTGCTCGCCTTCGTCCGGCCCGAAAAGACACGTTCGTGCGACTACACCCCGGGCAACCTCATAATGTGGGCGAAGTTCATGGACTACCGCTACGCAATTGAGAATGGCACGCTGTTCATAGCATGCAAGTCGCAAAGCGACATGGAGAGCCCTGCGTTCCTGCCGCCGATAGGGGAAATGAGCCTCATGGAGTCCGTTCCGCTGTTGCAGGAGCATTGCGGCGGCACGGGCATGCCGCTGCGTTTCACCGCCGTTCCCGAAGAGTTCGTAAGCGAGCTTCGGAGCGTGCTGCCGGACTACAGATGCGAAGAGCTTGAAAACTGGAGCGACTATGTCTATGACATAAGCAAACTGGCGACGCTGCAGGGCAAAGCGCTTAACAAGAAACGCAACAGATACAACAAGTTCATTGCCGAGCAGAGCGAATACAGCTATAACAGAGCGACCGGCGAGGACATAAAGGATATCCTGAAGTTCCTTGCCGACAAGAGAGAGTGCCAGCACCAGAGAGCCGACAACATGCGTTGCTACGAGCATTGGCAATGCATGGCGACAGTAAGGAACCTTGCCGCATATGAGCAGCATGCGTCCGTACTGAGGGTCAAAGGCGAGGTTGCCGCATTCACTCTTGGCGAGGTGTTCGGCGACACCCTGTTCGTACACATCGAAAAGGCGAACCACGAGATTGCCGGCGCAAGCGAAGCCATAAACAGAATGTTCACAGAGGATATGCTCGACCGATTCCCCCGGCTAAGGTATGCCAACAGGGAAGAGGACCTCGGCGACCCGGGACTGAGACAGGTCAAAAGAGCGTATAACCCCGTAATGATGATAAACCGCTACGAAATGCGTGCGGAATAAACAGATTTTTAATATCTTCGAAACCTGAAATCACGTAATTAAAACTTATAACTATGAAAAAGAGCGTATTAGCCACGTTGCTGTTAGCGGCTTTGACGACACTCAACGTTCAGGCCGACAGCAGATTTATCACCACTACCGTTTCAAACGGAAGCTTAGCAAGCAACACCGTATGGTACACGATACAGATTGCCGCCAACGGATATGTTGTAGGCAATAACGGAAGCGGCAGCTACATAGCTCTTGACAATGTCATAAGCGACATAACGGACGACAGCCAGCTATGGGCGTTCACAGGCGACGACGCCAACGGCTACAAACTTTATAACAAGGAGGCCGGAGCAGGAAAGGTGCTTGCAGCGCCGACATCGATGTCGGGCGTGACGGGAAGCGCCTCCTACCCTATTCTTGTAAATGCGAATGGCGTGCCGAGCGGCTACACCGACACATGGATGTTCGCGGCGTCGGGCGACCTCGGCGGCAAAAGCACCCACTGCTACATGTACGAAAGAGGCTTTGAGAGCAACAAAGTAAACAACCGTGACGGCAGGCTCGCATTCTGGAACGAGGGCGCTGACGCCGGCTCTACTCTCAACATCAGGCTCGCCTCGGCAGCCGAATACGCAATCAACGCTTCGCAAGGCAGCTGGAGCGACCTCAACAGCGGCAAGACCTGGGCAGCCACATGGACCTCGACAGCGGCACCGAAAGTGGTTCTCGCGCAGCAGGACAAGAAGTGCAACATGGCAGCCTACAACAACACAAGCGACATCCAACTGTTCACATGCCTCAAGGATGCCGCAGTAAACGGCGTATACTCAAGCGTCTATACAATCTCGGCCGAAGAGGGCTACGTTATAACAGGATATAGGTTCAAGTTCACAAGTTCAGGCGGCAGCGACGTCACAGTAACGCCTGACGGGCAGGCAGGCATCACGGCAAGCTCTTCGACATGGCAGCAGGTGAGCGTAAGCGGCAAAGAGGAGCGGACGCTGTCGTTCACGGTGTCGGCAGGCAGCAACATGTTCGCCAACACGAGCGAGTTCTACGTTACAGCCGAACGCTCAAAGAGCATCACAAAAGAGTCGAAAGAGATATTCACGACACTGAAAGGCGAAACGCCCTACCGCATCCCCGCCATCGCCAAAGCGAAGAACGGCAACCTGATAGCTGTCGCCGACTACCGCCACAGCGGCTCCGACATTGGCGTGGTGAACAACGGCCGCATCGACCTGCTCGCAAGGATAAGCGGCAATAACGGACAGACATGGGGCGACCGGTTCGCCATAATCGAGGGCAAGGGCGCTAACTCGCCCGACTTCATGAACGTGGGCTTCGGCGACCCGTGCATCGCGGCCGACAGGGAGAGCGACAGAGTGCTTGTCCTGAGCTGCGCAGGCAACGTATCGTTCCAGAACGGTTCACGCAGCAACCACCAGAATATCGCACGCTTCTACAGTGACAACAACGGCACGACGTGGAGCGCTCCCGTAGACATTGCCGAGAGCATATACTCGCAGTTCGACAACAGCCGGGCCCACGGCCCTGCTATGGCCATGTTCATAGGGTCGGGCAAGATACACCAGAGCCGTTTCGTGAAAGCAAGCAGCTACTACCGCCTTTACTGCGCCGTTCTGCTGAAGAACAGGCAGGGCACATACACGAACTTCGTGCTATACAGCGACGACTTCGGCGGCAGCTGGAGCGTCCTCGGAGGCGTTGAGACAGCGCCGATACCGAATGACGCAGACGAGCCGAAGGTCGATGAGCTGCCCGACGGCAATGTCATCATAAGCTCACGCTGCGACGGCGGACGGCACTTCAACATCTTCACATTCACGAATGCCGAAAGAGCCGAAGGCTCATGGGGCACGCGCGCCACATCGAACGGCAGCGTGAACGGCATCGTTCCGCTGTCGAACTCCACGAACGGCGAGATTCTTATCCTGCCTGCCGTTCGCAAGGCCGACAACAAGGAGGTTCACATAGCCCTGCACTCCATTCCGTTCGGCAGCGGACGCAACAATGTAGGCATATATTACAAAGAGCTTGCCGACAAGAGCGACTACAGCACGCCCGCCGCTTTCGCAAAGGACTGGGACGGCCGTTATCAGGTTTCGAGCCTGCCGTCGGCATATTCGACAATGTGCGTACAGGCCGACAACACCATAGCTTTCCTCTACGAAGAGAGCACGCACAACGCCGACTATACAATCGTCTACAAGAACTACACGCTGGAGGACATTACGGGCAAGAGATACTCATTGCAAGGCGAGGGCGAGACTCCCGAACCGGAGCCCGAGCCTGAGCCCGAGCCGCAGGACTGGTACTCAACAGTCGCAAAGCCCACATTCGCCGGCGGCGGCAATACAATGGCAATATCATCATTGAAGCTAAACAACGAGACTGTCGAGGCTGCATACACGGCAGGAACCACCAGCTGCACGGCAGCACCTTTGGCCGTTGAAGCCGGCAAGACATACAGCCTTAGCGTTGAATACACAATCAACTGGGGCGAAATTTCGATGTTCATAATTGACAAGAACGGCACAGAGCAGAAATACGGTCACTACACCTGCGCTTGGGAGCCGAACGGCGACCCTCTCACAATCTTCAAGAGAGAGAACACGGATATAATATGCGAGGCGTTCGGCATTGACGGCATAGACAGCCTGATAGAAGACTCCAAGATCACATTGCCATACCGAGTAACAATTGACGGAGGACTGCAAGAGGGAGATTTCGTTGTCGTGCGCCTGCTTATAGGCAAGGCTGATGCCAAAAACGGAGCCGATGACCTGAATATCGCCGAAGGCGGCTGTCTTGATGTTCTGTTCGAGGTACAAAGTACAGAAACAGGAATTGACGAGCCGAAAGATGAAAACGTAAGGGTTAAAGCCGTTTATGATTTAAGCGGCAGAAAAGTTGAAAACCCAATAAAAGGTATCTATATAATTGACGGCAAAGCCGTGATGATAAATAAGCCATAAACGACACAGGCAATGCCATAAAGAGCCTGGCAAAGCGACAGGGGGGGGGGACGGTTTTTACGGCCGCACCCCTCTGCCGCTTTTTTATAACAGGACCGGCCAAGCCTCCGGCAATAATTAAAATGTAATGTTTTTTATAAAAAATAATTGAATTTATAAATATTTATATTTATATTCGCAACATATTCTGTATTTTAGAAATATAATGCATCCGCAACAACATATATTTTATTAATACTAACCATTAAACGTTTAACTTATGAAGAAATTTATTTCTCTATTGTCGGTTGCGTTGTGTCTTTCGGCACAGATGTATGCCGCCGACAAGGTGACAGCTTCGACAACGTTGCCGACAAACGGCAAGCCGGAGCATGTCTACACCATGGTGAACGGCAACGGCATATATGCCAGCGCTACCACGACACCGGCAGGAGAGGGCGAAGAGGGACTTTTCGCATTCTACGAGTCAGGAGTAAGCGGTGCTTACTACATTTACAGCTACAGCGCTAAGAAGTGGCTGAGCTACACAAAGGCTGCGAGCTACAGCAACCAGAAGAACTTCATTGTGATGTCTGACAACAAGGTCGATGGAGCATACTTCTATTGCAACAATTACGCAGAAGATTTCTATCAGATTTCTCCCTACAACACATCGGGCGTAGCAGCTAAGTACCTCAACTGGTACGAGGGCACAGCCAATGCAGCCAACGACGGCAAGACTCTCGGCCTTTGGGAGCAGGATGGTGCAACAGACTCCGGCAGCAAGTTCACTTTCAGCAAACACGAGATTGCCGAGAAGACTTACGCAATCACAGTACCTGAGGGCGTTACGCTCACAATCGACGGCAAGGAGTATGCGAACGGCAGCACAATAACCGTTGAGGGCTCATTCGACAAGAGCAAAGCGACACTGACTGTCGCAGACGGCAAGTTCGGTATCATATCTGTCAATGACACAGACTGCACTATCAAGGCTAACGTGGCTACATTGCCCGAGCTCCCCGCATGCGAGAAGTACGAGAACGCTTGGGTTTATCCTAAGCAGCAGGAGAACGTCGGCGTTGCGAAGATTACCGAGGACAACGGCGTCTATGTACTCAGCAACAAAGTTCTCGCGGCAGGCTTCATGAAGGTGGGCGACGCCCTCTACTTCGCAGGCTCTGACGCAATGGACCTCGTGGCAGGCACAGAGCCCTTCACCGTAGCGTTCGGCAGCGGCGACAACGTTCCCGCTTCGGCAATGACGCTCACGAGCGTGGCTACAGAGACTCTCTCTGCTAACGCATCGGCTATCGGCGGCGCAGAGCATTATGCAGGCGTTCAGCTGGTCGCTAACTACGAGTACGCATACAAGAATGCAAGAATCGCTATCGTTTGGCGCGCTGTTCTTCGTGACGGCAGCCACTACCTGCGTACCGAAATGGAGCTTACAGGCGTTGATGACGTAGACATGTATAACGTCATTCCCATGATTTACAACGTGGACACAGAGGCTGCGGGCTCAGCTCCAAAGGTTGTGGGCAACACGCGCGGCGCCGTTCTCATGAGCGACAAGATTTTCGCAGGACTTGAGACTCCTACGGCATACAACACTGTAGGTGGAGCTACAGGCGAAGAGGATGTATGGAACCTTGCCGACACAAAGACAGCATCCTTGACAGCATCTTCATGGACACAGGTTGCGGACGGCTCGGTTCCCGCTCGTGTAACCGAGGCTACGGGTGCAAGCTATCCGAATGTTCTTGCATACAAGATGGAGAATGTAACCCTCAAGAAGAATCAGAAGGTTGAAATTGAGGTTAAGTATACAGAGGGTAACCATCGTCTTAACTTCGGCGGAGCCGATTTGCTTGCTTCTAACGGCGATATTACAGCCGTTGATTACCACAGCGGTTTCTCAGGCGGCCAGCATAGCAACAACACGTTTACATACACAGCGCCCTACGACGGAACATTCGCGATCCGTGTGTTCGTCGAGAACAAGACTGAGTCTATCGATGCTTCAAGCACAATGACAGTGAAGATTTACAATGCTAAGGAGGGTGCTGTAATCAACACCGCCATCGTCGGAATTCAGGGCCGTTGGAGCCGCAATACCACTCTCGCAAAAGACGAGACATGGAAGGTGGTTGCAGTAGTAGGCCTTGTAGCGCAGGACGGCACACAGAACGACGCAAACATCCGCAAGACCCAGAAGCGCCGTTCATTCCTTGCATACAGCGAGCGAGAGCGTGCAGTGCCCTGGAGAACATTCCCGCACTATAATTCTTGGTACGAACTTAACATCAACCGCAACAATGCGGCTCCCGGCCTGGAACACACGAACTTTACAGACAATGACATTCTCGGTGTCATGAACGAGTGGAAGACCAAGTATTATGACAAATACGGCGAAGGCATTGTCGCATTTATTATTGACGACGGCTGGGACAACTACGGCCCGTGGACATTCCACAAAGGCTTCCCCAACGAGATGCGCAACATGGCTTCTTTGGCAAAACAGATGAACGCAGGCATTGGCGCATGGTTAGGCCCCGTTGGCGGTTACGGCCAGAGCGGCACCTACCGCCGTGCATACTGGAATGCCGAGAACCGAGGCGGCATGCAGCTCTCTAACCCTGCCTACTATGAGGCATTCCTTGCCGCAGCGAATAACCTTGTCTGCAATCAGGACGGCGTAGAGGGCTTCAACCGTGAGACCGACAACTACCTCTTCTTCAAGTTCGACGGTATTTCAGGCCAGTTCTCGGCTGTAGGTCCCGATGCAGGCGATACAGGCAACGAGAACGCCGAGGGTATCATCCGTCTTGAGCAGTACGTTCGCGAGAACATGCGCGAGGATATCTTCTTCAACACCACGGTAGGTACTTGGGCTTCACCATTCTGGTATCAGATTTCAGACGCTACATGGCGTCAGGAGAACGACCATGACCGTATCGGCAACAACAGCATAAACCGCGAGAACTGGATTACATACCGTGACCGCTTGGTTTACCAGAACTATGTGCAGAACTCTCCAATCTGTCCTATCAATACTTTGATGACCCACGGATTCATCCTTTCCGAGGACGGTCCTCCGGCAAGCGATTCAAGAGAGTACAATGCTGTTCTCCGTGAACTCCGTTGCGCGTTCGTTTGCGGTTCGGGAATCGTTGAGCTTTACACCAACTGCAACCTGATGAACAGCATCAACAACGGCAAGCTTTGGGAGGATGTAGCAGAGTGCGTAGCATGGCAGAAGAAGAACGCCGACGTATTGCCCGATGCTCACTGGGTAGGCGGCAGCCCATGGAACGGCTCTTCTCACGAGGTTTACGGCTGGGCTTCGTGGAACGGCGCTAAGGCAACGCTCGCGCTACGCAACGGCGGCAACGACGCTCAGACATATGCATTCACATTGCGCGAGGCTCTTGAGATTCCTGCGAACATCAATGGCGCTATTGTCCTTACCAAGTCATTCAAGGTACAGGATGCGCTAAGCGGCTTGACAGAGGGCACAGCTATCGACATCGACCAGCAGCTGACAGTAACGCTCCCCGGCAGCAGCGTATTCGCATTCGATGGCGTAAACGCAGACCCTGCACAAGTACCGTTCCAGGTGCTGAGCGTATCTCCGAGCAAAGAGGTAGAGGCAGTTTCTGTGATTAAGATTAACTTCAACAGCGAAATCAAGGCTGCCGAGGGCAAGGCTATCGAGCTGAAGAACGGCGAGAACGTAATTCCTTCAAGCTATGCGGCTGAGGGCGCTGTTCTCACTGTAACCCTGACCGAGAAACTGACAACGCCGGGCACATACACCCTTGTTATTCCACAGGGCGTAGTTACACGTGCAAGCGATGACAAAGAGTACGAGGGCAACCACACTATCACCGTTGTAGCTCCGGCTCCTATCACAGCGAGCAATGTGACTCCCCAAGGTACAGTCTCTTCGTTAGAGACAATCGAGATTACATTCAACAAGGATATAGTGCTTGTTGATAACGCTCCTGCTGTTGAGCTGAAAGACGCCGACAACAATGTCGTGGCGACAGCCGCATGCGCTGTGAACGGCAAGGTGCTTGCTATCACTTTGGACAAGAGATTCGCAAAGAACGGTGAGTTCACTCTTGCAATTCCTGAAGGCGTAGTAGTAGGCAAGGAGCTTGGCGACGCTTACAGCGGGACACACAAGTTCACCATAGATATTTATACTCCAAGAAACACAGGAACAAGAAGCTATACGGCACGTAACCTGACAAAGGTTGCCATAAAGGGCGTATGGGAATACTCATTGAACGCCGACGAGCAGGTCAAGGAGTACCTCAATCTTGTAGACGTAGCAGAGCCTGTAGTTGTTGAGCCCGGCCAGACAATGGAAGCCGAGTTCACGACAGGTGGCTCATGGGTATCGCACTATGTATTTATTGACAAGGAGAGTGACGGCTTTACAGCAAGCATTGAGAGCGGCAGCCAGTGGAAGCCGGCTGAGGACCTTGTCGCTTACAACCTATACAATAATAACGGAACATCGGATGAGAACTGCTGGAACAGCGTAGGTACAAGCATCACAGGCAACGACCGCAACAAGCCGGCTGTTCCTGCGTTCACTGCCCCTGCAGAGGCTGGAACATACCGCATGCGTCTGAAACAAGACTGGTGCAACATTGACCCCGCAGGTGACGCTGACGGCAAGTTCGGAGATTTCAGCGCGAATGGCGGTCAGATTATTGACGTAGTACTGAAAGTCGAGAGCGCTACCGGCATTAAGGACGTCCAGACAGAGGCTGCTCCTAAGGGCATATACGACCTTACAGGCCGCCGTATCAACGAGATTACCAAGCCCGGCATCTATGTTGTAAACGGCAAGAAGCTACTTGTAAAGTGAGGGCAATGACTAACAAGCTTGCTTGATTAAGCATTGCCGAACGCAAAGCAGTTTGTACAAACAGCATCGGTTTTTGTAAAAAAACCTGAGTTCTTTATTGCGACAAAGAACTAATATAGCATCAAGCCCCAAAGTCTTAAAAACTTCGGGGCTTGATGCTATATTATAAATAATGGTTATCTTTGATACCTGAAAACAATATGCGAACCGAAAGACACCCGTTACAGCCCTTTCTGCCCGAGAATGCAAGAATACTGATGCTCGGCAGCTTTCCTCCGCCCCAAGCAAGGTGGTCGATGGAGTTCTTTTACCCGAACTGGATAAATGACATGTGGAGAATCTTAGGGCTGATTTTCTACGGCGACAAGCACTGCTTTGAAGTAAAAGACGAAAAGAGGTTCAACAAAGAGGCTGTCGTCGAGTTCTGCGAGAGAAAAGGCATCGCTCTTTACGACACGGCATGCGAGGTCGTCAGGCTCAAGGAGAATGCGTCGGACAAGTTCCTTGAGGTGGTAACCCCGACCGACCTGCGGGCGTTGCTTGCCGAGATTCCCGCATGCAAGGCTATTGTGACGACAGGGCAGAAAGCGACCGATGTAATAACGTCGTCGTTCCATTGCGAGGAGCCAGAAGTAGGAGCGATGCGGACGATTGTGATTGACGGCAGAGAGATAAACTTCTGGCGCATGCCGTCGAGTTCGCGCGCCTACCCTCTTTCCGTTGAGAGGAAAGCCCTTTACTATAAAGCGCTTTTCACCTTCGAAAAATTGCTATAAATACAACTCCACTATATATGCATAAGCACACATGCATCGGTACAACAACTATTTAAATAAACAAAACCGATTTCATTAAATCAAAGTGCACCCAAGATATAAATACAAGGTTATAACACAGCTCTTTCAATAAAAAAAACTATATTTGCATAAAATAACAGAAAAAAACATGGGTTTGACGATTGAAGAGAAAAAGAAAATAATCGCACAGATAATCTGGTCCTTCATTAACAGCCTTTTCATTTTTAAATACTCGTATAGAGTATCATTGACGGCGGCATTGATCTGTACTGCCATATATAACATTGTGACGGGATATCTTCTTTTTTTATGTTCCAAAAGGAAATTTTCTCTTCCAAAAGCAATATGGCCATGGATATTGGGTGGAATTAGCATCTTGGGGGCCGCTGCTTTCTATTTTATTCCTGTAGAGAGCATAAGGGTTGATAGGTGGGAGATGATACAGATTTTCTGGGATTCGGTACATCAAGGCATATACCCTTATGCCGTTCATAGTCCTGCCGGGAATTATCCGGGTCCAATGCCATTTTATTTCATTTTGTCATATCCATTCTATCTGATACAGGAAATCGGTTGGATGGGCATTATTGCTGTCTGGTTGGTATATCTGTATATCAAGAACAAGAAGTTGGACAAAGAAAGCGATACATTTGTGTTCACGGTTCTGCTATTGTCGGCAACAATCTATTATGAGATAATAACAAGAAGCACCATCTTGCTTAACTCAATAATCTTCTTAATCTATTTCCTAAGCCTTGAAAATATTGAGAGACAATCGAAAGCCAAGTTCTATATATACGCATTTATTGGAGGAATCATATTGTAAGCATCCGATAAAATGCATATTGCATCATGTAACAATGCTTTCTACTTTTGCATCATAACCTTACAAATTTTCAAGATTATGATGACACGTGAAGAAATCCTTTCAATAGAGGAGTATTGTGCAGAGCATAATGTC
>JAFTRV010000088.1 GCA_017462065.1 Bacteroidaceae bacterium | reverse complement strand
TTACAAAAATAGACCTCGAAAAGTGGCTTAATGAACCATTCACCCCACCTCCGGATATGTCTGTCACTACATAGGGAGGGGTTCTCGTGGCTCTGTTTTCGCAAAGTATTTATACTTTGTGGAATATGTTATGTGAAAAAATTATTTAGGACAATATTGTATATTAAGGTGAAATATGTTTAAAAAGAGTTTAGAGTTGAGAGTTGAGGGTTGAGAGTTTAGGGTTGAAAGCGTTAGCTTCGATAACGTGCGCAGCAAATAGTCACGTGAAGCAACGACGAAGATGTTGCCACGTGGGGTGCGATTAACGCACGTTGTCAAAGTTAAAAGTTTAGAGTTAATCGTTCAACGTTAATCGTTACACGTTAATCGTTATCACTTTACTATAACCTTATTGCCCGCTACAATATACATGCCTTGCTGAAGTACGAACAGATGCCTGCCCTGAACTTCGCACGATGCGACCTTGCGGCCCTGCAAGTCGTACACATCGACAACAGCCGGAGCAGGAACAGCTACAGCAACGCCGCCCTCCACAGCCTCAACATCGACTGCATTGCCGGCAACCGCATCAACCACGCCAAGCACGCCGTCTGTATTCTCCATGCCCTTTTTCTGATAAACACGAACCCAGTCGAAACGAGTCTCGTAGGTATGCGTCACGTCGGCATCCTGCGCCCAAGAGCCGTTGCCGACACTCTGATTGAGGATAAGATGGAAATGCTTGTCAAAAGGCCATTGGCCCTTGTCGAGATAGGACTGGTTTTTCGATTTCTTGTAGCTGCCCACCTCTTTGCCATCGACATACCATGTAAGCGACGTCTCGTCCCACATAAGGCCGTAAGTGTGATAACGGTCGTACGGGACAGACGATGTAAAGCTTGATTTAGGATTGCTTGTATTCTTCAAATCGTATGTCCAGTGACTGTGAACTGTATGATAGGTATCGGCCTTTGTGTCGATAGCCTCCCAGATGTCAATCTCTCCGCAGCTTGGCCAGCCCGCGCTCTGGTCCTCGGGCATCATCCAGAACGCAGGGAAATGTCCCGTCCAGGGGTTGCTGAGAATGCGCGCCTCGACATATCCGTACGTAAAGCCGAAACGATTATAGCTCTTTATACCGCCCGTTATCATAGGAACAGGGTCTTTCGCTTGGTCAGGGTTAGGGACAGCACGGGTCACAAGGTCGCCGCCCTGCAGATAGACAACCTCCTTGCTATCGCTGAGCCAACGGTTCCATGTAGAGCCGTAACGCTGGCAACGCATCCACCTTTCATCGACAGGCTGGCTGTTGTCGGCCGCATTGAATTCATCGCTGAAGACGAGTTCCCATTCGCTGCCCTCTTGAGGTACGAAGTCGGCGTACAGAGCGACGTCGCCGTCGATGTACTTGCCCCCAATCCTTACATTATTCGATGTGACAGCTATGGTCTCTTCGCTCCACTGCTGAACATTATCGACGAACTGCTCGCCGCCCAGATTAGCTCCGTGGCGTACGACAAGCTTAGAGATCTCATGACCCGGAGCCGCCCTGAGAACAACGTCCAAATCCTCGTATGCGGATACACGTTTAGGCAAAGCCGTATTTCCGGGACCATCGACGCTGCCGTTCGTAGTGTATATATAAAGAGGCTTCTCATTCACAAGCTCCATCTTGTCGATGTCGGGCATATAGCCCTCGTCGGAATACAGGCGTACGACATTCTCGCCTTTTTGCAAGCTCACCACAAAGTCGGCCGAAGCCACACTGCTCCAACTACCGCCATTGAGGCTTTTCACTATGGGCTCGCCACCATTGACTGACATCTTCACCGTTCTGTCCTCTCCGGTTATGAAGTAGAGACGCAAGGTGTACTCGCCGCCGTTCTTGCTGTATACGTTACGCCACTGAACGTCGTTGCCGGCCTTGCCGCCCACCCAACCGACCTTCATGCCGCCCGAGCAAGCCGCATCGGCAATATAACTGCCCACGCCGAGGGCCTCGTGATTTTTCAGTTCCTGATATTCCGTAAGCCATGCCGTTTCGGCCTCGTACACGGTACGCTCAACACGCTCGTCAGCCGTAAGCTTATAGATTCTTGTGCCGTGAGCCGGGACCGTCACGCTCATAGAGCCGTTCCTTGTACCAATATCGCTCTTCTCGAAGAGGTCACGCACCTGAACGTCGCCGGCAAGGTCGAGCTTGCCGAAATCCACATTGACAGTCACTGTGCTGTTCGTTGGGTTATACACTGCCACAGCACGTTTGTTTCCGTACTTTTCATCCACGTCTTTCACAAGAACATAGCAACCGTTCACAGCGTCTGCGACATATGCCTGCAAGCCAAGAGCGTTCTGGTTCAATGCGATGAGTTCCTTGTTCTGCAAAAGGGCCAAAGCATCACCCTTTATATCATTGAGGTCGCAGCCGACAAGCAGCGGCGAGCTCATTATGCACCACATGCCGAAGTGCGTCTTGTCCTCCTCGGCGGTAAGCCCGCGGCCTACCTCGAGCATGTCCATGTCGTTGTAGTGCCCGTAGCCGGTATACGCCGAAAGATAAAGGCTCTGATTGATAATGCTCTTTATAGACTCCCAATCGAGATAGATATCCTCAGTGGTACGCCAAGAGTCGGCAATCCCGCACGCCCATGTTCCGGGGAACGCCCAACGGCATATATTCCATGTAGCGTCGGTACGGCCCGTAGCCTTTATTGCGGCAGCAATCTCCTTGTAGCGTTGCTCCACGTCAAGGTCAAGCTTATC
Organism: Bacteroidaceae bacterium; assembly: GCA_017462065.1. GTDB lineage: Bacteria > Bacteroidota > Bacteroidia > Bacteroidales > Bacteroidaceae > HGM04593. The sequence continues at coordinate 31,822 of JAFTRV010000088.1, read as the reverse complement.
GGCATTATTATTCGCATCGGCACCGCAGTAATCGACCTTTATGAAATCAAAGCCGAGGTCATTGAAATAGAAGCCAAGATCGTCGGCATCGTGACCGTAGAGACCTACGCCGATACCTATCTCATCCTTTGGCTCCCCCCAATAAGAGGCGCATGTATTGCGGCCTGCATCGGAATATATACCCGCCTTGAGCCCTTGCGAGTGTATATAATCGACCAGAGGACGAAGGCCGTTAGGGAAACGCTCCGGGTGAATGAGCAGACGACCCTCGGCGTCACGACCGCCGAAGAAGCCGTCGTCGATGTTGATATGGTCGTAGCCGCAATCCTTGAAGCCTAATTTCACCATAAAGTCGGCCTGGGCTTTTATGACCGAGTCGTTTATCTGGAAACCATAGGTATTCCATGAGCTCCAGCCCATCAAAGGCGGATTCTCAGCAAGAGCGGCAAATGGCAACACCAATGCTGCGAACAAATAAAGCAGTTTTTTCATAAGATTGATTTCAACTGACGGCAACCGGACCGCCATAAGTTACAGTTTAGCACAAATTTAGCAAAAACATGCGAAACGCAAAGCATATTTATGCTTTTTACGACAATAAAAATTAACTTTGCGTCATATCCAAGACTGAACGCTATGAGACTTGCATTAAATTCGCTCATTAAACTTGTTTCGGGGGCCGCCATTCTCGCCCTGCTATTGTTCCTGCCTGCCGGCACGTTCTGCTATGCCGGAGCGTGGAGGCTCATGGCACTGCTGTTCGCGCCTATGACATTATTGGGAGCCGCACTGCTCATACGGGCTCCGCAGACGCTCGAGAGAAGGCTGAAGTCGAAAGAGAGCAGAAAGGAGCAGAGCATGATTGTAAAAATATCGGGGCTGCTGTTCGTAGCTTCGTTCATCATTGCCGGGCTTGACTTTCGTTACGGCTGGTCCGAGATGCCGACAGCAGCCGTGTGGACGGCAAGCGTCATTTTCATCCTTTCCTACGGGCTTTATGCCGAGGTCATAAGAGAGAACGAATGGCTGTCACGCACGATAGAAGTCGCCGAAGGGCAGAAAGTAATAAGCACAGGGCTTTACGGCATTGTACGCCACCCCATGTATACCGCTACGGTGACAATGTTCCTTTCCATGCCTTTGGTCTTAGGCTCATGGCCGGCATTACTTGCCATGCTGCCCTACATTGCGATAATCGCATGCCGCATAAAGGACGAGGAGAAGCTTCTGCACGAAGAGCTTGACGGGTATGGCGGATACTGCAAGAAAGTACGCTGGAGGCTGTTGCCTTTCATTTGGTAAGAGAACAATACCGCATTATTCACTCTTTATGATTATATTCGCAGCCGCAAACCGTTGATGTATGAAATTTGAGCTTGTTTCGGACTACAAGCCTATGGGCGACCAGCCCGAGGCTATTGCGCAGCTTGTCGAGGGTGTCAAGAACGGCACTCCCGCACAGACTCTTCTTGGCGTGACAGGGTCGGGAAAGACCTTCACTATGGCGAACGTGATAAAGGAGATAAACCGCCCGACACTGATACTGAGCCACAACAAGACTCTTGCCGCACAGCTCTACAACGAGTTCAAAGGGTTCTTTCCGAACAACGCCGTCGAATACTACGTGTCGTACTACGACTATTACCAACCCGAAGCCTACATTCCTTCGAGCGACACGTACATAGAAAAGGACCTTGCAATCAACGATGAAATCGACAAATTAAGGCTCGCTGCCACGTCGGCGCTGCTTTCGGGCAGAAAGGACGTAGTAGTGATTTCGTCGGTTTCGTGCATATACGGAATGGGCAACCCCAGCGATTTCTACAACAACGTGATAGAGATTGCCGTAGGAGACAAGATTGACCGCAACGTGTTGCTGCGAAAGCTCGTTGGAAGCCTCTACACACGCAACGACATAAGCCTTGAACGAGGCAATTTCCGAGTAAAGGGCGACACGGTAGACGTAAGCCTCGCATACAGCGACCACGTGCTGCGCATAACGTTCTGGGACGACGACATCGAGAGCATCGAGGAGATTGACAGCGTGACAGGGGCAAGGCTGACGACATTCGACGACTACAAGATATACCCTGCCAACCTCTTCATGACAACTAAAGAGAGTACCGACAGGGCCATAGCCGAGATTGAGAAGGACCTTGCCGACAGAGAGGAATACTTCAGGGAGATAGGCAAGCCGTTAGAGGCGAAAAGGCTGCACGAACGTGTCACATACGACATTGAGATGCTGCGCGAGCTCGGCCATTGCTCCGGTATAGAGAACTATTCACGCTATTTCGACGGCAGGGCCGCAGGCACACGCCCCTACTGCCTGCTCGACTTCTTCCCGAAAGATTTTTTGCTTATAATCGACGAGAGCCACGTGAGCGTCCCGCAGATACACGCCATGTACGGCGGCGACCGTGCAAGGAAGAAGAACCTTGTGGAGTTCGGATTCCGCCTGCCGGCAGCGTTCGACAACCGTCCGCTGATGTTCGGGGAGTTCGAGGAGCTCACCCCGCAGACGATATACGTGAGCGCCACTCCCGCCGACTACGAGCTTGAAAAGAGCGAGGGCGTTGTCGTAGAGTAGGTCATACGCCCCACAGGACTGCTCGACCCGGTAATAGAGGTACGCCCGCTGGCGAACCAGGTCGATGACCTCATGGAGGAGATACAGCTGCGAGTGGAGCGTGAGGAGCGCGTGCTTGTAAGCACGTTCACGAAACGCATGGCAGAGGAGCTTACCGAATACCTGAGAAAGCACGGAGTAAGATGCAACTACATACACAGCGACGTGGACACCCTTGAGAGAATCGAGATCATGACCGACCTCCGTGAAGGCGTATACGATGTTCTCATAGGAGTAAACCTGCTGCGCGAGGGACTGGACCTGCCCGAAGTGTCGCTGGTGGCCATACTAAACGCCGACAATGAGGGATTCCTGCGTGACCGCCGCTCGCTCACGCAGACCGCAGGACGTGCGGCACGAAACGTGAACGGCCTTGTGATATTCTATGCCGACAAGATTACCGACAGCATGAGGCGTACAATGGAGGAGACGAGCCGCCGCCGCGAGAAACAGATGCGATACAACAGCGAGAACGGCATCACGCCTACGCAGATTAAGAAAGAGATAAGCAACGCCCTTGTGCTTGAACGCAAAGATAAGGAGAATAAGAGGGATGCGAAGATTTACAGCGACGAGAGAACGACGCTTGTCGCATGCGACCCGATTGTCGAGTACATGACGGCCGAACAGCTCAAGAAGAGCATTGAACGCACAAGACAGCTGATGCAGGCAGCTGCCGAGAAGATGGAGTTCGTAGAGGCGGCGCAATACCGTGACGAGATGTTCAAGCTGCAGGAACTGCTAAAAGGCAAGGAGTGACGGCTGTGCCGCTTATTTGAAAAGCAGGAAGATGCAGGGTATCTTTGAGAGGTCGGGCAGCTTGCCTTTCCACTCTTTCACGCTCATGGTACGCACATATTCATCAGGACATGTAAGATTGGCGGCAACGCAGAGCTTTGTCTGCGGACGACAGTTGCCCAATATATCCTCGAGCATCTTGCCGTTGCGGTAAGGCGTTTCGATGAAGAGCTGTGTCTGGTCCTCGTTGTATATACGCTGCTCGAGCTGACGCAGTTTTTTCGCCCTTTCATCGGGCTTTATCGGCAAATAGCCGTTGAAAGCGAAGCTCTGACCGTTAAAGCCTGAAGCCATTACCGACAGTATTATGCTTGACGGGCCCACAAGCGGAACGACCTTAAGCCCCTTGCGTTGAGCTATGGCGACAACGTCCGCCCCAGGGTCGGCTACGGCAGGACAGCCTGCCTCGGATATGACACCCATAGGAAGCCCCGACAGCAACGGCTTAAGATAGCCGGCGACATCAGCGGGCGAGGTGTGCTTGTTGAGTTCGTAGAACTGCGAGCCGTCAATGTCGAACTGAGGGTCGGCCTTACGCAGGAAACGGCGCGCCGAACGCACGTCCTCTACGATAAAATGGCGTATGCCGGATATTATCTCGCTGTTGTACTGCGGCAGGACATTGCTGAGAGGAGTATCGCCCAATGTCACAGGAATGAGGTATAGCGCTGCTTCCATATAATTATTGCTTCAGTTTATTGAAATGCCTCTTGCCGCAAGCGTAGTATTGCCACAGCAACGAGAATTTTGATTTCCCCACGATATCGTACTTGACAGTAGACGCAAGGTTCTCGCGACGCGCGTCGCCATACTCTTTTCGCATTCGCTTGTAATCACGACGGGCCTTTAGAACGGCCTTGAAGTCGCCGGCACTGCCCGACAGAAGAAACTTCACCGCCGCAACATAATCGAGGAAACGGCGTACACGCATAACATGACGCAGCTCACGAGCGGGCAAATTCTTATAGAGCAGCAAAAGGTTATTGCGGAAGTTAAGGTATGTCTTTCGAGGGTTGCTCTTGTCAAGGGTGGCTCCGCCGACATGATAGACCCTGCTTGACGGCAAGCAATAGATGCTGCCGCCACGAGCCGCAAGACGCCAGCAGAGGTCCACCTCTTCCATATGAGCGAAGAAACGCCCGTCAAAAGCCCCGACGCCCCAGAACTCCTTGCTGCGTATCATCATCGCCGCTCCCGTAGCCCAAAAGACAGGAACGGGCGTGTCGTACTGCCCATTGTCACGCTCAACAGTGCCGAAGAGACGCCCTCGGCAATAAGGATAGCCATACCGGTCGATAAAGCCGCCCGACGCGCCTGCATACTCGAAATACTCCTTGTCCTTGTAGTCGAGCAGCTTAGGCTGACATGCGGCGACTCCGGGTTCGTTGTCCATAAACGCAAGCATGGGGGCTATCCAGCCTTCGGTGACCTCGACGTCGGAATTCAACAGTATATAATATTCGGAACTGACCTCTTTGAGAGCCATATTGTAACCGCCCGCAAAGCCGTAGTTCCTGTCGAGCAGAATGAGCCTAACCTGAGGAAAGGCCTGCCTTACGAAAGCGACGGAGCTGTCGTCCGATGCGTTGTCGGCAACGTAAATGTCGGCTTCGGGGGAACAGGCGATTACTGTCGGCAGGAATTTCTCAAGCATCGACACGCCATTATAGTTCAATATGACAACTGCTACCCTTTTCATCTTATCAGTCGGCAAAACCTAAAACCTCATCAACGACAAGCGCCGATTTATCTTCATTGAAGCCTCCCAGCCTTACACGGACGAGCCTATTGACAAGTTCGGCAGACGGGACAGTCTCTACCCTTATGTAATTTTCGGTGAAACCCGACACAGGCATGCCCGAACGGGGCTTCTCGAAGAGGACGACAGCCTCTTTCCCGCAGAAACGGCTGTAGAACGCAATGCGCTTCTCTTCGGAGAGAGCTATGAGCAGCTGGCTGCGACGATGCTTTTCGGCAGGAGCGACAGCGCCGTCTATCTTAAGGGCCCTTGTGCCGGGACGCTCGGAATAGCTGAATACATGCAGCTGAGAGATGTCGAGCCCCTTGATGAACTCGTAGGCCCGCTCGAACAGTTCCTCGCTCTCGCCACGTGTGCCCACAATGACATCGACGCCAATAAAGGCGTCGGGCATGACTTCACGCACCTTTGCTATCTTTTGAGCGAAGAAAGAGGTGTCGTAGCGGCGATGCATAAGCTTTAGCACCTCGTCGCTTCCAGCCTGGAGAGGTATATGGAAATGCGGCATGAAGCTGCGTGAGCCAGCCACATAGTCGATTATTTCGTCGGTGATAAGGTTAGGCTCGATAGACGATATGCGGTAACGATAAATTCCGTCGATTTCATCGAGGGAATTCACGAGCGACACGAAGCTCTCACCCGTACTCTTGCCGAAGTCTCCGATATTGACGCCCGTGATGACTATCTCCTTGCCTCCCTCGGCCGCCGCCTTAGAGGCCTGCTCTACAAGCTCCGATATATGCGGGTTACGGCTACGCCCACGCGCAAAAGGTATCGTGCAGTAGGTACAGAAATAGTCACAGCCGTCCTGCACCTTAAGGAAATACCTTGTACGGTCGCCGCGAGAGCACGAATGGACAAAGTTGCGGACATCCTTCGCCGGCTGAGTGTACCACTCGCCGCTTTCGTGTTTTTCAAGATTGCCGAGATATTGCAGGATATCGCCCTTTTTGTCTATGCCAAGAACGACATCGACACCGAGCTCCTTAGAGAGCTTTTCGGCCGACAATTGGGCGTAACAGCCCGTGATGACGACAAACGCCCCGGGATTCTGGCGTACAAGCTTGTGTATTACCTGACGGCACTTCTTTTCGGCCTCCTGAGTGACTGCACAGCTGTTCACGATGCAGATATCCGCCTTTTCGCCACGCTTGGCAGTTCTTATGCCCGCCTCTTGCAGCTGACGTTCAATTGTAGCCGTTTCCGAGAAGTTGAGCTTGCAGCCGAGCGTATAATATACTGCCTTTCTATCTTTAAATATAGCCTTGTCTATCATTTACGGGATATTAATCGTTGCGAAATTAGTACCTTTTTTCGAAATAAGGAAACAGAGGGAACAGATTTTCATACAACACATAAAAACAGACAAGCTACAAAAAGTAACTTGTCTGCTTTTATGTCAAACCCCTTGCGGGTAGAAGTCGCAAAAAAAAGAAGTATAGGTGTCAATCCGAGTCTTTGCAGACTACGAGATTGACAATCTTCTAAACTTCTTAATTGTTAGTTTTTTACTTTGCAGGAATACCCTCAGTAGCTACTGATGTTGCTACGTCACCTGTGTTCTCAGGACCAGGTACAGCTACAGGGATTACCTCAGTTGCAGCTGCAGGAACTACATCTGTTGCAACAATTTCCTTAGTCTCCTTGTTTGCGCAAGCTGCAAATGCAAGAGCCATAACTGCTACATAGAAAAATTTCTTCATAACAATATATAAGTTTAAATGTCTCGCCTACTCCCGTCATAGCGTTTCGGCTACCTCTTTTCAAATTTTTTGCAAAGATATTACTTTTAATTTACATATTAACCTTTTTTCAAGATTTTTTTGACAAAAAAATTGAATATTTGATGAAATTTCTACGAACAGCTGCATTTTTCACGCCTAAGAAGAGAAAAAACCGGCGTAAAGTGTAAAAACCAACACCTTACGCCGGCAATATTTTCACCTAAGAAATCAAAGCACTACTTTGTATGCGCTCTGTTTTCCGTCATTCTTTACAATAACGACATAAGAGCCTGCAGGCACGTCTGCTACATTCAACGACACAGAACCTGAGACAGCCTTTGCCGAAGCAACGAGAAGACCGCCCATATTATACAAAGCTACGTCAGCGCCGGGGGCTACATTCTCGCAGAGAAGAGAGCCCTCTTCTTTCACGAACTTGACCGCAGGAGCCTTTACGCCATCAACGCTTGTATCCACATCAAGAACCGGCGTGAAGAGCAGCTTGCACGAAGCCTTTTTGCCGTTTTTAATAAGATACTCGTCGAGCGTTCCCGTACCGACACCGCAGCTGCCGTTGCCAATACCCTTTTGCGCACAGTCGAAATGCGCATAAACATTGCCCTTTTCAAGCTCCCAGGTGTGCGATGCACTCTTCAAGTCGGTATCGCTGTAATGGAGCAAAGAGAACGCGACATCCCCTATGGCCTCGACCTTAACGCCCACGCCTTCGTCATTATACAGCAACAGATCACGCAGGCCCTCACGGTTACCCATACTCTGAGGCTTAGGATACGGCTCGAACATGTCGGAAACGGTCGTGCCGTAGCGTCCCAGGAGCGAGCCGCCACGGCGGTCAACATAGTTCTCGAAAGGACCGCAAGCATAATACTCGACGTTTTCCATATTCTCCGGGAATATCATTTCCATACCTATGCGACGCACATCTTTTATAACCGCTTCGTACGAAGCGTCAAGCTCAATGCGGCCATCGGCTGTAATTGTGTAATTGAACGTATAGTTGCAATTGCGTCCTTTAGCACTGACTGCGACATTGACGCTCTTCTTGTCATCGGCAAGAGTGAATGTCGCCGATTTAGAAGAAATTCCGTTCTCAGGACCGTATTTGCTATAATCCTCAACCGGACCATCATTTTCTACCCAACGGTAATTGCTGTATTCAGGACCTGCTACAATAAGGTCATTTCCCGCCAGTTTCCAAGACAAGAGCGTTCCGTCCGAAGCGAACGCAACCTCCATGTTCGGACCCTTCACGGTATTTCCATCAAGAACGACCTCTTCGTCGCCCTGCATTACGAACGATGCGACATCACGCTTTACAAGCTCGTACTGGCCGACAGCGACAGGATAGCCCTCGGGGGCCCACGACTGCTCATTCTTAAGGCAGACCTCAACGTTCAGCAACAATTCGCTGCCTGCGGCATATTCGGTCTTATATGGCACAGCGACCTCGAACGTCTCTCCGGGAACCGCAGCAGGCAGTTCAACTTCCCCCTCCTCCACAACGTTGCCGTCGGACAACACTGCGTACTTCAAATAGAAATTGTCGAGCGAAATGAAATCATAGTCATTCTTGATTATGAGCTTGCGGCGAGCCACATCGCACACCAGCAGCTTCACATACTGATAGACATACTTGACATTCACGAGTTCGGGGCTCCAAGCCCTTTCTGCTGTCACAAGACCATTGTTCACAAAGTTGCCCTGGTGAGGACCCGGATAGTCATATCCTGTACGGTACTTGTTCATGCCACCGACTTTCAAGTCGCCGTTCTTTATATCCTCGGCATCGTATATCGACTGGTCGGCCCAGTCCCAAATACAGCCGCCGATACCATATTTGCTATTTTCGATAGCATCCCAGTACTCTTGCAGATTTCCCACCGCATTGCCCATAGCATGAGCGTACTCGCAAAGGAAGAACGGCTGCTGCATATAGTTATTGTTGGCTCTTGACTCGACCTCGGCAACCGTAGGATACATTTCGGTCCAGATGTCGGTATGAGGCGTTCCTGCACGTGTCGCGCCTTCGTAATGAATCGGGCGGTCGTCAAGCTCTCGCGTAGCCGCATAGGTATGCCCGAAATTCTTACCGCCGCCGCTCTCGTTACCGAGCGACCAGAAGATTATTGACGGGAAGTTGCGGTCACGGTAAACCATACGCAGCATACGATCGACATACTGAGCCTTCCATGAGTCCTCGTTCGTTATTCCGCCAGCCTCCTTAGCGATATCCCAGTTATAGTGGCACTCGATGTCCGCCTCGTCCATACAATAAAGTCCGTAATAGTCGAACATGGCGTTCATTTTGGCCTGACGAGGATAGTGGCTTGTACGGACGGTATTCATATTGGCCTGCTTGAACATCTTGACATCGTTGAGCATTGTAGCCACATCGACCGAGCGGCCTGTCATAGGATGCGTGTCCTGAAGGTTAGCGCCTTTGAAAAGCACCTTTTCGCCGTTGATATATACAAGACCGTCCTTTATGGCAATGTTACGGAAGCCGTACTTTGTAGAGAAGACATGCTCTTCGTTGCCATCGCTGTCCTTCTGCGAAACCACAACCGTATAAAGATTAGGGATCTCGGCGCTCCACAGCTGAAGACCGCTCAAATTCTCGAAGCAGACATCGGCTACCGCGCTCTTCACATTTTCGGCCAGAGAGAACTGCGCCTCCTTGCTTGCGACAAGATCTCCGTCGGGAGCGAAAAGAGAGACCGAGACGCTCTTTTCTACCGCGCCGCCGTCACGGTTATCCATCGACAGCTCAACATTCATCAAGCCGCTTGTGTAGCCGCTCGCCTCGTCGAGAGAAGCTGTTATGTAGTGGTCGCGCACGAATGTCTTAGGAGTCGCAAATAGATATACGTCACGATGAATGCCGCTCATGTGCCACATGTCCTGACCTTCGATGTACGAAGCGTCGCTCCAGCGGATAACCTGAACTGACACATTGTTGCTGCCTTGACGGACGTGAGCCGTCACATCGAACTCCGCATCATTGTTTCCGCTCTGGGTATAACCGACATACTTGCCGTTCATCCAAACGAACGCAGCGCCGTAAATACCGTCAAAATGGAGGAAAACACGTTGGTTGTCCCACCCCGCAGGCAATTCAAAATTACGGCGATAAGAGGCTGCCGAGTTGAGCAAGCCATCTTTCATTCTAATGAGCGGGGGATTGTTTTCGAAAGCATACTGCACGTTTATATACAACGGGTCGCCATAGCCGTTCATCTCAAGGCAAGAGGGAACGTCAATAGTCTTCCATGAAGAGACATCCGCGTTGTCGCCCCAGAAATCATCCTTGCCGGGACGCTCCGACACAGTTTCCACCCAGTTTATGTTCCATTTGCCGTTCAGGCTCATGTAATTGGCGCCGACAGGCTCCAGCCACGGAAAATCGTAACGCTTGTCGGCATGCATCTTACGTACCGAAGAGTAAGGCATATACGCCGCATGCCCTTTCTCCTTGTTCTCTTCGAAGAAAGTCTCGTCTTCCCACACGTTAGGCATAGGCACATCGTCGGGAGTAACCTGTTCTATCACAAAGCGGGAACCGCCGCTATACCCATTTTCAACAGAGATATTGGAACCTCCAACTTTCATGCCAAACCAGGTGCCGCCACTCTTTACATTGATACGGTATACGCCTTTCTCGCCATCTACAGGAATAAAGTATACTTGCTGATTGACGTTGGTGTATGAGGGGTCCCACAAGAGAGGATAGTATTTGCCCCACTGCCCGACCGACAAGTCGATAGCCTTTCCAAAGTAGACGCCATAAAGCTGGCAATACTCCTGGTCGGCGGCCGTACGTCTCAACTGCCATACGAAATCAGCCCTGTTATTGTTATCGTACTCGTCGGCATAAATTCTTGCATCGTTGCTGTTATAGCCTCTTGTATTCAACGCATAGCCCGTATCGGCATCCTTGATGATGAAGTAATTTCCGACAACCGGAAGATAATCAATGACCTTGCTGCCAAGATATTCAAGGCGGAAGCATGCCGATTCATCTTCAGCTCCACCTACCAACACAAGCGAGCCGTCGCCCTGCAGCTGCAGGGTTTTGTTCCTGTCATTGTTATACTGAAACTGCACTATGCCCTCGGCCTCGTTCACGACGTTCACGAAGAAACTCTGATTATGACTGCAGTTGCCCTCCCACTGCAACAGTTTGCCGGGAGTAGCAGAGTTCATCGCCATGTCGACAGCCTGACCGTAATTCTCGTTGTATAGCGTAAATACAGGCTCTTTGCCCGACAGAGGAACGAATGTCCATTCCTGTCCTCTTGAAGCCTTGTCAATATCCGACACGCTCAGATAAGCATTATGTTCGGCGATATCACCATTCGTCAAAGCCTTGCCGGTAGCCACATTGACTATACGGTACACACCGTTTTTTTCAGGGAACGCCTGTGCCGCAACGCCCAGACTCAGAAGCAGAAGCGCAAACGACAAAAATAATCTGTTTTTCATATTATATATAGTTTATATACCAATGCAAACGTCTTATAAATGCGAAGATAACAAAAAAATGTCATCTTATATATTTTTCAGGAAATAGTTGCATTACAAAAGCTGTAAAAGCGTATTTACAAACAGAAAAAGCCGACCTGAAGGCCGGCTTGTATGCTGTAGCTGGGCTTCGACAATTATTCTACAGGAAGGGCAGGAGTCTCTGCCGCAGGAGCAGAAGTCTCATAAACCTCGCTTGCGTCGAATGAATCGACAACCTTTCTTGAAGGAAGTGAATATGCAGCAACGACACTGATTACAACCATGAGAGCTGCAAGTGTCCATGTCGCCTTCTCAAGGAAATCGGTAGTCTTTCTAACGCCCATAATCTGGTTTGATGATGCAAAGCCTGCAGCCAGGCCACCACCCTTTGAGTTCTGGATAAGAACTATCAAACACATCAACACCGCTACTAATACGATAAGTGAAACACAAAGCAAATACATATTATTTTCTTTTTGTATATTTTATTATTTTTTCCAAAAATCTTATTTGGTCTGCAAAGTAACGATTTTTATTCGGATATTCCAAACATAATCGCTTAATAATTTCAAGAGCTTTCTCATATTTACCCTGCTTGATGTAAATATTCGCAAGCGTTTCGGTAAAAAAGGAGTTTTCCGCGACAGGCTCCTCGTCTTTTTCGGCGACAGACGGCAAAACGCCCTCGTTCTCGCCCCCAAAATCAAGGAGTATGCGTTCGTTGCCCCCCGCAAGGAACTCGTCGATGATATCTTGGCCTCGCAATGCAGGAACGGCTGTTCCGTTTTCGTCGCCGCCTTTCAGATAAGCCGATGCGTAATCAACGGCGGCAGCGCCTTCGGCCTCGAACGAGATTGTCTCCTGCGGTAAGGTATCCAAAAAGGCGTCAATCAAGGACATTGTCCTGTCTACGGATAGATTGTCAGCAACGGCTTCTTCCGCATTGCCGTCTCCGTAGCCCGACATCAGTTCGAAAAGAGGCCAACGGCTTTTAAGATAAAGGGCAGCCTTACGCATCTCACGGCCGAACTCAATGTCGTGAAGCAGATAGAGATTCTTCAACAGCAAAAGACGGGCGACGTCGAAGTTGGGATACTTGCGTACAAGCATGCGAAGCTCGTAAAGAGTATCTCTATTGAGCTTTTCGGGACGTGATATGTAGACCGCAAGATTTTCCATAGGCATTACCAGTTCGCTACCGCCGCATTGAATATCGCATCGACAATCTCCTTAATCATTTGGGTCACGAGGTCTTCCTGTACCGAATCGAGCGACTGCGAAGCATCGAAATCCCTTGTGGCGCTGAACTGGCGTTCAAAGTCTTCTTCGTGGTTCGTGTTATTGGTAAAACGCACGTTCACAGTCATCTTCAACTGCACAAGGGAGGAGTAGCCCGATGATGATATCGACTTGTTGAACTGGTCGTACGCCGTAATCTCGCCGTCGAGCTGCAAGTCGCCGCCACGGGCAACTTGCTGAAGCTTTGTCTGCTGCACGAAAGCGTCATTGAGCGCCTCATTGAAAAGAGTCGCCATTGGCGCCCACTGATATGCGGCCCTGTTCTGGAACTGAGCCAACGAGACAGTCTTGACCTTTGTGTAGTCAATCGACGCGCCTGTAAACTTGTAACTAACCGTACAAGCCACCAACGCAAAAACCACAAACGCAGGAAGAACGTATTTCATTTTATTCAATCCCATACTCCTTTATTTTACGGTATAACGTACGTTCCGAGATATTCAGTTCTTTCGCAGCATTCCGACGCTTGCCTTTGTTCCTTTCAAGAGCAAGCAGAATGGTCTTTTTCTCGACATCGTCGAGCGACAATGTCTCTTCGACATACTCGTCTATGAGACTTGCCGACGGCTCGAAACGTTCCTGCTGGACCGGGAGATGATACGCCGGTTGCACCGGATGCTGTACTACCGGCACTTCACGGGCATCGGCATAGTACGACACATCATGTTCATGCTCCTTGCGTGAGGCATGAAGTGCCTCGAGCTGCTTTTTCAGTTCCGTTATGTCACGTCTCATATCAAAGAGAACGCTGTAGAGTATCTCTCGTTCGCTCTCGAACGTCTTGCGGTCGGCAGCCTGCCCCGCGAACATCGGAAGATTGTTCTTATGCTCCTTAGGGAGATAATGCGAGAGCACGTCGGCATTTACGTCACGATTGAGCTCAAGTATCGAGACCTGTTCGGCGATATTCTTAAGCTGGCGAATATTGCCCGGCCATGAATAGTCCATAAGAGCGGACTTTGCCCCGGCATCGAGCTGCACCTTAGGCACTTTGTACTTTGCCGCAAAATCCATGCAGAATTTCATGAACAGCAGCACCACATCCTCGCCGCGCTTACGCAAGGGAGGGACCGTTACGGGAACCGTGTTGAGCCTGTAGTAAAGGTCCTCACGGAAACGGCCGTCCGCAATGGCCTCGACAAGATTGACGTTTGTCGCACAGACAATGCGCACATCGGTCTTTTCGACCTCGGACGAGCCGACACGCAGGAACTCGCCGTTTTCAAGCACACGCAACAGACGGGCCTGGGTAGACATGGGCAGCTCCGCAACCTCGTCTAGGAATATCGTTCCGCCATTAGCTTCGCTGAAATAGCCCTTGCGCTCATTCACAGCACCGGTAAAAGCTCCTTTCACATGACCGAAAAGCTCGGAATCGATCGTACCCTCAGGAATCGCGCCGCAGTTCACCGCTATATACTTTCCATGCTTGCGCACGCTGTTGGTGTGAATTATTTTAGGAAAGAACTCCTTGCCCACACCGCTCTCGCCCGTTATGAGTACGGTCAAGTCGGTATGAGCCACCTGTATTGCGGTATCTATCGCCCTCATCAAAGCCGGGTCATTGCCTATGATTCCGAACTGTTGCTTAACCTTTTGTACCTCCGTCGTGTTCATCTCTTAATATTTTGTGACAAAATTACGCATAAAAGAGCAAAAACAGGCAAATATGGCAGATTTTTTATTTTTTTAACCCATTAGAAAGGGAAAAGCAGAGGCAGCACAAGAATCATCACGATTCCAAGTATTATCTGCAAAGGCAGACCGACCTTGACGTAATCCGAGAACTTGTACTGACCCGCAGGCATCACAAGCGCATTGGGCGGCGTCGAGAACGGCGACGCAAAGCAAAGGCTCGCGCCCAGCGTCACGGCGAAGAGCATCGGCACAGGGCTCACGCCCAACTGCACGGCACTGTTCATGGCGATAGGCGCCATAAGGACGGCGGTTGCGGTATTGCTTATGAACATTGTCATGAAAGAGGTCGTGAAATATATTCCCGCAAGCAGAAGCATAGGGCCGTAGCCACCGAGACTCGATACAAGGGCGTTTGATATAAGGGACGAAACGCCCGTCTTCTGCAACGCCACGGACATAGGCATCATAGCGGCAATGAGAACAATGCTTTCCCAATTTATAGTTTTGTACGCAGCCTCGACATTGCGGAAACAGCCTGTCAGCACCATAAGCAGAGCCGCCAACAGCACTGCAGTTACAGGAGCGACCGGAATGAAGTCAAAGACCATGACCGCTATCATGCCGAGCATTATTACTGCGGCGACAGGAGCCTTGTAGTCGAGCGTGACCTTCGCGGCCTCTTCGAGAGGACGGCCCACCACTATCCACTCAGAGCTCTCCTTCTCGAGGCTTGACAGCCTGTCCCAGGTACCCTGGACAAGCAGCACGTCGCCCGTATGTATCGTTTCGTCGGCAATGCCCTGCAGTATATATTTGTTCTTACGGCAAATGCCGAGAACGCTTACGTTGTACTTTGAACGGAACTCCACTTCACGGATAGTCTTGTTCACTACCGAAGAGGATGACATGATTACAATTTCGGCGACGCCGATATCATAGAAGTCGAGAGCTTTGCTATCCTTTCCATCGTTTTCGGGCAGCAGCTTGAGCTTATATTTTTCGGCAAAGACCTTGACTATCGTAGCATCGCCCGATACATACAATATATCGTCGGCGCGAAGCACGGTATCGGAGTCGGCAGCCTGCTGCACCATATTCTTTGACAACGGATTGCGTTGGTTGCGTTCGACGTGACGCACCTCAATTATGTTAAGGCTGTAGTTCTTGCGTATATCGAGCTCGCCAATCATCTTACCCACCACAAGAGACTTTGGATTGACCTGCAGACGATGCAGATTGCTCGAAATGCCGTACTCCTTCACAAGCGCCACGAGGGATTTTCCGCTGCTCGCGCTCGCTCCGCTCAATGCGCCGGGCTTGGAAAGGAACTTTTTGCTCAATGGCAACAGCAGCACTGTGCCCACAGCGGCACATATTAGACCGACCGGCAGGAACGTAAAGAAACCGAGCCCGGGATAGCCGTTAGAGACAAGTTCTTCGTTTATCACAAGGTTGGGAGGAGTACCGATCAGGGTCATCATGCCGCTCATGCTGCTTGCGAAAGCCAACGGCATAAGCAGGCGGCCGGGGTTCATCTTCACGCTCATTGCCATGCTGACCACAATGGGTATCATAATGGCGACGGTGCCCGTGTTGCTGACGAACGCTCCCATGAACGAGGTCACGAGCATCACAAGAACGAACAAGCGTGTCTCGCTCTTCCCCGCCAGCTTCATAAGCTTTGAGCTTATCATCTTGGCAAGGCCAGTCTGGAATATCGCTCCGCCTACGACGAAGAGCCCTATCATCATTATGATGACAGGATTAGAGAATCCCGACAGAGCCTCTTCGGGCGTCAGGATGCCAAGAAGCAGCAAAACCACCAAAGCGCACAATGCGACGATGTCGGAACGAACCTTTCCGCTAATGAAAAAGCACACCGACAAAAGAAGAACAACAACAGTCTCAATCATATTTCAATCAACAAATTATTTTAATCGGACACATTAAGATAAACAAAAACAGGCGCCCGTCCCAATGCATTGGGGCCTTTTTTTGTTCAGAAAACAAAATTACAATAAAAAAGCCAAAAATAAAAGGAAAAATTAGAGGCTTGCAAATACTATTTAATAAAAAACGGACGATTATATCGAGTAAAATTCGTATCTTCGCAAAAAATACAGAAGCACGAACCTCTAAAAAACCGAGCGTATAAAACCCTTAAAATACATAGTCGTCACGTTGTCTGCGATAATAGCAGCGATATACGCTTTATCAATGACTTTAAGGATTGATTCCGTACAACGCCTTTTTGCGTCTGCCGTTGCCGAGAAAGCCGGAGCGTTTCTGGAGACGCCGATACACGCAGGCGCTTTAAGAATAAGCCACATCGACGAGATTATCCTCAGCGACGTTGCGATATTCGACCAGAAAGGCGACACCATAATCGTTGCCGACAAAGTAACAGCCCACATATCCCCTTTCAAGCTGCTAAAGAACAGGATACAGGTAAACACACTGAACATAGCAGCCCCGAGAATAAAAATTTACAAGGACACCGAAGAGTCGCCGCTTAACATACAGTTCTTATTGGACAAGCTCAAGAGCGACGAAGAAAAAGAGCCCAAATTCAGTTTGCGGATAAACCAGTTGCTCGTATATGACGGAAAATTCACGTATGACATAAACGACGCCCCTGCAGCAGAAGCAGGCGTGCTTGACAAGTCACATATCGCAGTGGACAGAATACGATGCAACGTCTCTTTGAAGAAACTGCTCAAAGAGGAGTTCGACCTGCTGGTACGGGCTATTGCAGGAACTGAAAGGAGCGGCCTTGAACTAAGGAAGCTGAAGACAAGAATAGATGCCGTCAATGGGAAAATAAGAGTAAGGGACCTGGAGGCATACCTGCCCGGAAGCCGTTTTGTTTCAGACTCATTAACAGTCTCTTATGACAAGAAGAATATAAAGGCGCTTGAATTCTCGGGCAACCTCGAGAGCGAGCACATAACGCTCGCCGACTTCACCCCGCTGTATCCCGGACTGCCAGAGCTGCTTCCGGCATTCTCTTTCAGCATTAACGGCCATTCCGACAGCACAATGTCGCGCGCCGCAATACAGGCCGGTCTCATTGACTATAACGCCTCACTGAAAGCCGTCGTTACCGCAAGCAACCCTTATGACTCCTTAAGAAACGTCAATCTTTATATAAGGCAACTTAATCTTGACCGCAAGAGCATCGAGCTTGCGGAATCTTTCATACCCTCAGCAGGAATGGGATTGGCCGAAAAGATCGGCGACTGCTCTTTGTCGGGAGAAGCCGGGGTTGATACAGACAAGCTAAGCGGAAGCTTCACATTAGAGACTATAAACGGAATAGTATCGGCCGACGCTGATATTGACAAGGACGGCAGTTTCAAGGTGTCGGCAAGCGGCGACGGAGTAGACATCGGCAATATTGCCGACTTGGGCATGCCTATGAATTGCTCTTTGCAAGCGAACATCGGCGGAAATATAAGCAACGAAAGCCTTGCCGCCAGGTTCAGCAGCGAGATAATAGATTTCCAGACAGGCCAATACACTTTCGCGCCGGTCAGCATTGACGGCTCCATCAACACTGCAGAAGAGAGATTTCTTGCGAGCATTAAGATTGACGACCCTGCAGTCAAGGCCAACATGAGCTTAGGATATGACAAGGCCGACGAAGAGAGGATAATTCTCTCTTTAGATGCCGACTCCTTAATTCCGTTCAGATTCGGAATGGACGAGCTGGGAGAAAAGAAATTCTCGTTCAACCTTGACGGCGAGCTCAGCATGCACGACAACAGAATAAGCATGCTTAACGCCAAACTGCAGAACATAACGATGCAGGACGAAGCAGGAACAAGCACAATAAGAAACCTGCACTTCTGCGACAGTCGTGACGGCGACCAAAGGCTGATGATGCTGAATTCGGACTTTATAAAATGCAGCGTCATCGGAGATTTCGAATATACAGCGATTCTCAACAGTTTCTACAACATCGCAGCGACGCATGCACCCTCTTTAAATCTAAAGAAAAGGACGACCGGCTACAAGAACAACTACATTTTAAATTGCGAGCTATACGACAGCCGCTTCATAAGCCGTCTGCTCGACCTGCCGGCGGTAATCAACAAGCCATCGTCAATTCAAGGAACATGCCACGATGAAAAGGGAATTATCTCTCTCAACGGCAAGTTCAATGACATTGTCATAAACAAAAGCAAATACAACACCTTTGAGATAAACACGAAGTCAGACAACGAACGCATTACACTCAACGCATTGGTATCGCTTCCCGCAAAGAATAGAAAGAACGACAACGAAAGCAGCGAGATGAAGATCATGATGAACAGCAGTATGTCGAGAGATACCATTAAGAACTCATTCCTGTGGCACAACAACAAGGAGAAGAGGAGTACAAAAGGGCGGTTGCGCTTAGAGGCAATGCTGAACAGGGACACATGCGATATTCTGTCGATTAACGCCATGCTCTCACCGGACAGCATAGTACACAAAGACAGCGTATGGTATATTTCGGGCGGAAAGATTTCGGGCAACACAGAAAAGATAAGCATTGAGGGACTTCACCTTTACAATGCATCACAGTACCTGCATCTTGACGGACATATCGGAAAGAAGGAAAGCGACATTCTTCACGTTAAGGCTAACAATCTCGAAGTATCCACCATTCTCGACCTGGTCAGATTCAGAATACTCCAATTCACCGGCAAAGCTACCGGAGAGGCAGAAATTTCGGGCCTTATGTCAGCGCCGAGCATAAACGGCACGTTCAATGTGGACAGTTTCAAGATTGACAACGGATACCTCGGGAGAACAGGCCTAAGCATTGGTTGGGACAACAGCAGGAAAGCCATAACGCTTGGAGCTGACATAATCAATGACAACGGGAAATGCACTAATGTCAATGGTTTCCTGTCACAAGCGAATGACACAATACACCTCGATATAAAGGCTGACGAGCTGAACGCATCGTTCATAAACAGGCTAACAGGCTCGTTCTTGAGGGACATAGACGGCACTGCGAGCGGCAACGTGTCCTTGCTTGGAGGCTGGAGAAAGATTGACTTGAAAGGCGCCATAGCTCTTAACTGCGGCGCACGACTGCTGCATACGAACGTAAAGTATAATTTCCACGGCGACTCGCTCTATTTCACAAGCGGCAGGCTCTCATTCAACGAGGCATTAGTCACCGACAGGCGAGGGAACAAAGGATGGCTTAGCGGCGAGGTGACGCACCAGCATTTAGGCAAGTGGTCGTGCAACCTCAACGCCCGTGCCGACAACCTGCTTGTTTACGACACGAACAATTTCGACACGTTGCCATTGTACGGAACGGTATATGCGACAGGAAACGTAAACCTGAACACGAACGAAAAGGGCATTTACCTTAAAGCGGAGGTCAGCAACAACCCCAACTCACGTATAGTATACAATTCAAGCGACCTGGGCGGTGTCAGGGACAACAGCTTCGTCACATTCAAGGACAGCAGCAAGGAAATCGAGAGCGGAACAGGAACCACCGAGAGAAGAAGCACAGCCAACGTAGCCGACAGCAAGCTCAACCTTGACTTTCTGCTTGACATCAACGAGGCAATGCAGGTAAAAGTATATACCAACTTGAAAAGCGACGACTACATCGACCTGTACGGAAAGGGTACAATAAATGCCATTTACGACGAGAAAGAGGGCTTTTCAATGAAAGGAAACCTTGACCTTGACAGAGGAACGTACAAAATAACGGTGCAGGACATATTTACTAAGGAGTTTACCATAAGCAAAGGAAGCACGCTGCTATTCAATGGCGACCCGTACCATGCGACCCTTGACCTGAAGACCAAATACCTTGTACCATCGGCATCCCTTAACGCTCTTACTACAGAGAGTACAAAGAGGAAGAGCGTCAAGGTAAACTGCCTTATGAACATTACCGGAACGCTTGAATCGCCCGTGCTCAGCTTCGACCTCGAACTGCCCGAAGGCAGCGAGGAGGAGAAAGAGATGCTTGCGAGCGCGACAAGCACACCCGACCAGAAGAACATGCAGTTCATATATCTTTTGGGTATCGGCAAGTTCTACACATACGACTACAACAACCCTCTTGCGACGAATACCCAAAGCACGACAGCCATGGAGTCGCTGATTTCAAATACGCTTTCAGGACAGCTGAACAATATGTTGGGACAGATTATCGACAACGGAAACTGGAACATTTCGGGCAATATATCCACAAGCGAAAGGGGCTGGAACAGCATGGAGGTAGAGGGAATGCTCGAAGGCCGACTGCTGAACGACCGACTGCTTATAAACGGCAACTTCGGATACCGTGAAAACCCAATTGCGAACAGGAACTTCATTGGCGACTTCGAGCTTCAGTGGCTGCTAAACAAGACAGGAACGGTGAGCCTCAGGGCATACAGCAAGACGAATGACCGCTACTTTTCAAAGACTAACCTGACGACACAAGGAGCCGGCATTATACTTCGTCATGACTTCAACCGTTGGCTATGGTGGAAAAAAGATAAAAAGAACAAGAAAACGAAAAAAGAAAAGAAGGGAAAGAGGTAAATATAACGGACGACGGCAGCGAAAGCTGCCGTCGTCCGTTATATCATATTTAAATTCTGTTATGCTTGTCAGGAATAACCACTTTAGGAGCAAAGGAACGAGCCTCTTCGGGAGTCATTATCGCATACGCCATAATAATTGCGACATCCCCCGGCTGGAACTTATGCGCCGCGGCTCCATTCAGGCAGATGACGCCTGAGCCTCGCTCACCTTTTATAATATAAGTGACAATGCGTTCTCCGTTGCTGTTATTGACAACATGTACCATTTCGCCCTCAATCATTCCCGTAGCCTCCATGAGAGCCTCATCTATTGTAATGCTACCCATATACTGAAGATTGGCTTCGGTTACGGTAGCGCAATGAATCTTAGACTTTAATACCTGCAACAACATATCAGTTATTCTTATATACAATATTATCTATCAGACGTACCTTTCCGCAGAAAAGAGCGATGCAGCCCACAACATACTCGCTTTCGTCCCAGCTGCTGATATCCTGGAGGGTATTGCCATCAACAATTCTGTAATATTCAAGCTCAAGCCCGGGAGTCGCATTTATGGCATCTTCGACAAAAGCCATTGTGGCGTCAAGCGCATTCGACTTTGCATAATCGAGGCTGCTGAAAAGCGTACGGGAAATTGTCAAGGCACGCTCTCTCTCTTCGGCCGAGAGCAAAGTGTTCCTGCTGCTCATGGCCAGGCCGTCGGCCTCACGTACTATCGGGCAGGGAACTATCTGAAGCGGCAGCTCCAACTGTCGCACCATTTCACGTATTATAGCCAACTGCTGGAAATCCTTCTCGCCGAAGTAAGCCCTGTCGGGCTCTACTGCATAGAACAGCTTGCTGACAATCTGCGCCACGCCGTTGAAATGCCCCGGCCTGCATGCGCCTTCCATGACCGTATCAAGCGGTGCGAATGAGAAAACACGGGTATCCTCTTCGGGGTACATTTCCTCCACAGAGGGCGCGAACACTACCGAAGCTCCCTCCTTGCCAAGCAGAACGCAGTCGGCCTCGAGCGTCCTCGGATAGTTTTTAAGGTCGTTCTTGTCGTTGAACTGAGTAGGATTGACAAATACGCTTACGACTGTCACGTCATTCTCCCTGACCGACCTTCTTACAAGCGAAGCATGCCCCTCATGCAATGCGCCCATTGTCGGCACAAGGCCTATGCTCCTGCCCTCGCCCCTGAATGTGTCAAGAATAGACTTAAGTCCGTTTTTCGTAGTTACTACTTTCATTTCAAACAAATTTCAACTCCCGAAACGGGAATATCTTTCAAACGCCTGCAAAGATAGTGCAAACGAATGAGAAGTAAAAATTTATTTTTATATTCTTGGCACCTCTAAGCTTGCATCCTCACCTTGCATCCTCACCTGTGCGCACGCTCTCATAAAAAGCGTGTTAATGTTTGCAAAACGGCAACATTTTGTTATAAAATGCTTTAAAAAAGAGGTTTAGTTTGTCTATCTGCTATTTTTTTAGTAACTTTGTAACGTACAGACCACATCTGTGCGTTAAGAAGAGATGGAAGCAGAAAAGATTTTATTTATTACTCAGGAAATTACACCTTTTGTTCCTGCATCGGAGATAGGAACCTTCAGTCAAGAACTGCCGCAAGCGATACAGGACCGTGTCAAGGAGATAAGGATTTTCACTCCGCTTTGGGGTACTATAAACACAAGACGCAACAACCTGCATGAGGTCATCCGCCTTTCGGGCATGAACCTCATCATTGACGATACAGACCACCCGCTTATCATAAAAGTGGCATCATTGCAGTCGGCGAGGATGCAGGTATACTTCATTGACAACGAGGACTATTTCCACAACCGCCTGAAGGCCGCAGATGCTGATGGCAAAGAGTACAGCGACAACGACGAGCGCATGATATTCTTCAATTTAGGCGTTATGGAAGCGATAAAGAAACAGCGTTGGTGCCCTGAGATTATCCACTGCAACGGCTGGATGGCGGCACTTGCTCCGCTCTACGCAAAGACCGCATACAAAGAGGAGCCTTCGTTCCGTGATTCAAAGGTTATCATATCGCTCTTTGACGAGAAATATTCAGAGCCTCTTGACGCAGAATTCACCCGAAAGTTGCTTTGCAAAGACATGAACGCAGATATTCTTGGCGAGCTTCCCGAAAAAGTAGAATACATTGACTTGGCTAAGCTCGCCATAAGGAATTGCGACGGAGTGATAATCAATGGAGACAACGTTCCGCAGGAACTTATAGAATATGCAAAGTCGCAAGGGAAAGCGATATTGCCGAAACAGGCACCGGAGGAGTTCGCAGACAACTGCTACGGGTTCTATAACTCACTGCTCGCATAAAAAACAATCAAGCAACATCACCTTTGTGAGGTTGCTTGATTGATAAATAGGGAAACGATTAACATCTATAAAATAATCTTATATAAAAAACAGATGAAAAGAATCTCATCTTTTTTATTGGCGACAGCAGCGCTGTTCTTCTTCACACAGTGCGATGACACCACAGGTGGCATCGGCAGCAGCATTGTCCCCGACAAAGATATTGTAAAGGCCCAGACTGACACTTGCTACGCTAAAAGCAGGACAATCATGGCGAACGACTCCATTCTGGCCAATACGAGCGATGTTTATCTTGGACAGTACACCGACGAAGAGTCAGGCACCATATTTAACTCGAGCTTCATCACACAGTTCGGTTGCACCGAGAACTTCATCTTTCCCGAAGAGGGTGTCATAGGCGATACCGCCCTATACACAAAGCTACGTTTCTATTTTGACGATTACTACGGCGATTCACTGAATGCGATGAGCTGTGAGATATACGAGCTTGACAACACGCTTGTCGAGGGAAAGCCATACTATACCAACCTGATACCCGAGGACTTTTACGAAGCGGGCAAAGAGCCGCTTGCCACCAAGACGTTCAACGTCCTTGACTTCACGCAACACGATACAATTCTCAACGGAGACTATACACGTCATGTAGAGATTACGCTCCCGAACAGCATAGGCAAGAGATTCATAAAGAAATTCTACGAAGCCGACAGCGAAGGCAACAATGTCGGAAGAAAATACTTTGCGAACTCCGAGGTATTCATCAAGGAGATATTCAAAGGCATATACGTTAAGTGCTCTCACGGCGACGGCACTATTATCAAGATTTACCGCACACGCCTTGACATAGGTTTTCAACGCTATATCAAGAGCTCAAGCGGCCAGCTCGACTCAATACAGACATTGTCGGCCCCGTTCTATTCAGGAAAAGAGGTGCTGCAGACAAACAAGTTCGACAACAGCGGGCTGAAGGAGCTTGCCGAAGAGAAGCAGCATACATATATAAAGACGCCTGCGGGACTCTTCACGGAGGTTGAGCTGCCAGTCCTCGAAGCTATAGAGACAAGCAACACCATAAACACCGCAAAGATCGCATTCACACGATACAACGATAGCGCTACCCCGCCGACGATGTTGTTGATGATAAGAAAGAGCGAGCTTTATCGTTTCTTCCTAAAGAACGAAGTCGCAGACAACAAGACGTCGTATCTGTCTGCCTATTCAAGCAGTACCAACAAGTATACGTTCGGCAACATAGCGAACATGCTGAGATACTGCTATGACGAATACACCGAAGGCGTCAAGGCCGACCCTGATTGGGAGAAGAAACATCCGGACTGGAACAAGGTCGTGCTTATTCCTGTAAACATCACGACCGACTCCAACGACAATGTCGTGAAAATAACGCACAACACGGACAGGACAAGCGTAAAGCTTCGTGGAGGCGATTCATATGAGATTCCTATCGAGATAATATCGAGCAAATTCAGCGAATAACATACTTGCAAAAACAAGCATTGCACTGATGCGGATATAAAGACAGAGAGGCCAACCGCGGTTGGCCTCTCTGTCTTTATATAAGGTCTATGGGATTATGCCTTTTTAGCAGCTTTCTTCGCAACTTTCTTAGGTTTCTCTTCTGCTATGACCTCTTTCTTCGCAACTTTCTTGACTGCTTTCTTGGGTTTCTCCTCTACGACAGGCTTCTCGGCAACCTCTTCTTTCTTCGCTGCCTTCTTTGCCTTAGCGGACAACTTCGCCTTAAGCTGCTCAACCTCAGCCTCGAGCTGGATAATCTCAACCTCCTGGTTGTCAATCATCTGTTGCAGTGAGCCAAGCTCTTCATTATCCATCTCAGGGTACTGGGCACGTACGCGAGCGAGGAAGTCGCCGAGGATGTTCATATAGTTTGTGAACGCATCGTAAGGCGACTCATAGATGCAACGCTCCGTAATGATACCGTTCTGCTTTGTAGTCATGAAACGGAGATTCTCGGCAGCCTGCAGGTAGTCGAAGTCCTGCTTCAGCTTCTTGTCGTCGGTAAGCATGATACGTTCAGCGACGCTGTAGAGCTTGTCGAAAGCCTCACGCTGCAAAGCGTTGCCCAACCATGAGCTTGCGTCACGCTCTTCGTCCATCCATGAGAGCGGATAAGGCACTTCGAGAGGACCTACAGACTTATGATTGTCGATAACCTCAGACGGCGTAGAGAATGAGATTCCCTTTGCTGCGGCGCAAGCCGGCAATGCCTTCATGAAGTCAAGGATATTAGAAGACAACGGCTGAGCCATACCGATAGCGGAAAGGTTCATGAAGATATTGAACACCTGCTCGTCCTCGGGGAACTGAGATATCCAGTCAATGTATTTCTCGGCGAAGAGAGGATACTCGCTCCACTCAGGATTAGAGAAACGCAATGAGATATCGTCGGACAGCTTGTAGTCACGCAACAGAAGCTTCAAGTTAGAAGCCAGGGCGCAGTTGTATACAAAGTGAGGGCTCTTCCATGCAAGAATGTGCTTTGCACCCTCTGAGAGCATACCTTTGAAGCCCATCTGCGAAGCCATTTCACCGATTTCGTCAGAGTAGATAAGGCCTGAGTTACGCAGCACTTTCGGTTTTTTGCCGAACAGCTCCTTAATCTTGCGGTTCTGACGCATAACCTCCTCCATGAACACCTCTTTCGAAGCCAATGAAGAGAGACCGTGCGAATAAGGCTCACAAAGGAATTCGCAGCAACCGGTCTTGTTGATTTCGTGCAACAGCTCGATAACCTGAGGAGCATACAGCTCCAGCATCTCAAGGCCTACGCCTGAAACCGAGAATGCCACCTTGAATGCGCCATTGCTCTCGCGAATCATCTCCAGCAATGCCTGAAGAGCAGGTACATACGATTTTTCGGCCAACTCGAATGTCATGCTCTCGTTGGCATAGTCATCGTAATAGTAGTGATCAGTACCGATATCGAAGAAACGGTAGCGTTTCAACTGTCTGATCTGATGTAATTCAAAATAGAAACAAATTGTTCTCATATCTTATATTCTTTTTATTATTACCAACCCAATACTTTCTCATACATTTTGCGAAGCCTCAACGCTACGTCCTCCCATGTAATGCTGTCTACCTCCTTGCGTCCCTCAACCTTGAGGTATTCGTAGAGCGACTCGTTGTTACATATTGAATAAATAGCGTCGGCCATAGCGTTTATATCCCAATAGTCCGTCTTGATACACTTGTCGAGAATCTCGGCGCAACCGGACTGCTTGGATATTATAGTAGGCACGTCACACTGCATAGCCTCAAGCGGAGAGATACCGAAAGGCTCACTTACCGAAGGCATGATATATACGTCGCTCGCCTTAAGGCACTCGTAAACCTGACGTCCTCTCATGAAGCCCGGGAAGTGGAAACGGTCCGAAATGCCTCGCTGAGCGACAAGGCGTATCATGTCGTTCATCATGTCACCGCTGCCCGCCATGCAGAAACGTATGTTCTTTGTCTTCTTGAGAACCTGCGCTGCTGCCTCAACGAAATATTCAGGGCCCTTCTGCATTGTGATACGGCCGAGGAAAGTCACCACTTTCTCGTTAGGTATCTTCTTAGGCTCAATAGCCAGAATATCGGGTGACAACGGAGTAACAGCATTGTGCAACGTAGAAACCTTGCTTGGGTGCTGATGATACTTCTCGATGACAGTACGGCGTGTCAGTTCGCTCACGCAGAAGATGTGGTCAGCATTGTCCATACCGTTCTTCTCTATTGCGTAGACTGTCGGGTTCACGTTACCGCGGCTGCGGTCGAAGTCGGTAGCATGCACGTGTATAACGAGCTTCTTGCCCGAAACCTGCTTAGCGTGAATGCCAGCCGGATATGTCAGCCAGTCGTGTGAGTGGATTATGTCAAACTCCTCTGTACGGGCTACTACGCCAGCAATGATCGAGTAGTTGTTTATCTCGTCGTGAAGATTGTCGGGGTAACCGCCTGCGAACTCCATACAGCCGAGGTCGTTGGTATGCATATAGCTGAAGTCGCTGTATATATGCTCTCTGTAACGATAATACTCCTCGGGAGTCATTACATTGCCAATGCGTGAGTTCACGTAGTCATGATTAACGTCCTTCCACACGATAGGCACAGAGTTCATTGCGACTATTCTGAGGAAGCTGTTATCCTCGTCGCCATATGGTTTGGGGATACAGAACTTGATTTCAACATCGCCCTGCTGAACGAAACCTTTTGTAAGTCCGTAACTTGCAGTACCGAGTCCGCCCGAAATATGAGGGGGGAACTCCCAACCGAACATTAATACTTTCATATCTCTTATCCCTCCATTTTAGATTCATACTGTTTTAGTATCTGGCTTGTCCTGAGGATTGCAGCCACGTTCATTGCGAAGGCTACGGCTCCACGTCCCTTGAATGGCGGGTTACCGTCGAACACCTCTGGTATTGAGCCTACGCAGTGCTGCACTATTTCGTCCTCGAAGCCAATCATCTGACGCTGAACGAACGAAACGCCGCTCATCTTGTATGTCTTAAGGTAAGCCTCATAATAGAAGCCGCCCAACCAAGGCCAAGCCGTACCCTGATGATATGCATAGTCACGCTGTATCTGCGGGCCTACATAGTTCGGGTTGTAACCTACGCTCTTCGGTGAAAGAGAACGCAAGCCGCGAGGAGTAAGAAGCTCCTTAGTCACGGTGTCAAGCACCTTCTTGCGCTGCTTGGGATCGAGCGGTGAATAGTCGAGCGCCACTGCGAAAATCATATTAGGCCTAACGCTCCAGTCCACATAGTCGCCGTCTACGAAGTCGTAGAGGTAGCCATGCTCATTCAGGAACACCTCTGTGAACGCCTTGCCTACAAGCGGGATAAGACGTACGAGCGAGTTCTGAACGTCGTGATTGTTGGTAAGCACAGCCATCTCCTCGATAAACTTGAGGGCGTTGTACCACAATGCGTTTATCTCGACAACATATCCTGTACGAGGAACGACAGGACGGCCGTTCGCCGTAGAGTTCATCCATGTCACAGCCTTGTCCTTTCCGTATGTCGAAAGAAGGCCGTTCTGTGTTACACGCAGATTGCTGTGTCTGTTGTTGCGTATATACTCGTATATATTCATGAGAAGGTCACCATACTTGTCACGGCAAGCCTCTATGCTGCACTCTTTTGCATACTGCTGGAGTGTCCAGATAGCCCAAAGAAGCACGTCGGGATGCTCCATCTCATATATTTTGCAACTGATTGGCCTTCCTGCCATGAAATCCTCAATCGCTATGCGGGCTGTTCTCATCACTCTCTCGAACTCATCGACATGTCCTTGTGAAAGCGCCAGACCCGGGAGCGACACGAAGAGGTCGCGGGCACGGCATTTGAACCAGGGATAACCGGCAAGGATGTACGTGTGCTCGCCCTGAACATTGAAGAACTGGTTGCCTGCGCACTTCATGCAGTGCATGAAGTTGTCACGAGGGTCACGTATAGCCTCTTCGTGCTCGAAAGCGGCCTTCATGGTACGTGTGGTGATAGGTGAAACGCCGCCCGAGAAGACGATGCTCTCGCCGGCCTTCATCTTAACCTCGAAATAGCCGGGAACATAGAGGTCCTCGTTGAAATCGTAGCCACGTTCAAGCTCTTTTACATACTCTATGCCACGATACCAGTCGGGACGATATACGAAATCGTTCTTCTTATTCAACTGCATGTAGAGGTCTGGATAGTCGGCATACATACGCATGCTTATACCGTTCTCTACCTCTTTGTAGCTACGGTCAGCGATATTGTTCTCGTGAGTATATTCACGGACACTGCGGAAAGCGCAGAATGGACGCAGACGCAACGTAACAGCTGTGTTAGCCTTTAAAAGAGTGTAACGAATAAGGATTCTGTTCTCGTGATGCACAAAGGCTTTTTCCTTTTTAAGCCAAACGCCGCCCACGTTGTAGATTGTGGTCGGCACACGCTCCCAGGCAAACTCTCGGATATACTTGTTGCCTCGAGGACTGAAGTTGTCGGCGTTGTACTTGTGTAATCCCAAGTTAAACTCAGCGCCATGAAGCACGACTGTCTCATCGAGTGACGACAACAACACATGGTTCTCGTCATCAAGTTGCGGAATGGGCACAACCAGCAGGCCGTGATACTTACGGGTATTGCAATCGACGATTGTCGAGCAATGGTAAGCTCCCGAACGGTTTGTCCTCAAAATTTCCTTTTGCAACGACTCTTCCAAGTTCGTCATCAGCGTTTTTTCGAATCGCAAATAACTCATCTCGTACAATTTATATATTAAACCAAATTATTTATCACACCTCCAAATGTAATAATTATAATATTGAATTACAAGGAAGCACCGCTATTTTTTTTAAAAAATGTAAAAAAAGCGGATTTAATAAAAAAAAGCGGCAAAAAGCCTACAGAAAAGAGGCAAAAACGCAGCAAGAGACGCAGACAAGCCTCCCTCGTAGTCATTTTTTCAGTTTTGACGGAATAATGAAATTCAATATTTCGGGTTCCACCGTAACCGTCATCGGAAAAGAGGGCTTGAACGGACGCCCGTCTATTACGACAACGGCTCCGCCCAACGACTCAATCACTATTTCCTGAGTACGGAAAGGGGTTACCAGCTCATAGTTAAGGATTCTGCGGTGCGCCAGCATCAGCAGCCCTTCGAGCATACCGAAGAACTTGGACATTCTTATCGCAGACACGTCGAGCCAACCATTATACGGCACTGCGCTCGGCGTGAGACCATATCCTGACGAATTTCCTATGCAAAGCATCATGAACTTTTTGTCAATCACTTGACAGTTAAGGGTAAAACGCATGTGGAAATTCTGTCGGCGAAAAAGCATATGAAAGAGTCCGATAAGCGGATACACCAATTTGGGGAACATCGGTTTTTTCTTGTCGGCAAGCTCTACTATGTGGGCCGAAAGGCCGGCATTGAGTATATTCAGGAAATAGCGTCTGACCTCGCCTTGCTCCACATTGTATTTGCAACAGCCTACATCGACCTTACGCACACGCTTGGCGATTATACAGTCTATCGCCGACTTATAGTCGTTTGACGGCATGCCCCAATAGCGGGCAAAATCGTTAGAAAAGCCGTTCGGTATTATACCCAAAGAGACATTGGCCCTGCGCGGCGATGACATTATTCCGTTAAGCGCATCCTGCAGCACGCCGTCACCGCCGACAACAACGACAATCTCATAGCCATTGTCGGCGAACATGCGTGCCAGACGCTCTGCCGAGCCATAATTCTCCGACTCGATAAAGTCATACTCAACGCCTTTGGAGACAAGATATTCACGTATCTCTTTCCAGCGCTTCATAGGCCTTATTGCACCTATTTTAGGAGAATATATTATTCCCCAGCGGTTTCTGTTCACATTGCGGACATCAATCATACAGCAACCGTTTTATATGTTCCACAAGTTCATCGTGAGGCAATGAGGCATCGACCCAATGTATTTCGACGCCACGCTTCTCCATTCCCCTGAACCATGTCATCTGCCTTTTGGCGAACTGATGAATAGCTATCTCGAGCCCTTTCACCATATCATCGTAGCTAAGGGCGCCTGTAAGATAAAGGGTCAGAAACTTATATTCAAGGCCATAATAAATCAGCTGTTCAGCCGAAATTCCGCTGTCGAGCAACCCCTTGACCTCATCAACCATTCCGTTTTCAAGACGCTCGCGCAGACGACGGCTTATTCTGTCGCGACGCACATCCCTCTCCACGGAAAGCCCTATCGTGAGGCTGTTTATTTGAGGGAACGACCGCTCCTGAACAGGAGTATTCAGATAGAACTCTTCTATTTCAATCGCACGTATCGCACGTTTTTTCGTGTCCGTATCGGTGTTGTTATGAAGTTTCTTGTACCTGGAGAGCATTTCTGTAAGCTCCTCAAGGCTCTTCTGTTCAAGCTCCTGACGCAACGTCGTGTTCTCGGGCACAGGCAAAAGACGATATCCCTTCAAAACAGATTCTACATACATACCGCTGCCTCCACACATTACAGGATAGGCTCCACGTTGCTTTATGTTATCATAGGCAGCAAGGAAGTCACGCTGGAACTCAAAAAGATTGTACTTCTCACCCGCATCGACGATATCGAGCAAATGCGAAGGCACCACCCTGCCGTCACGTGCATACTCGGCGAGGTCCTTGCCCGTTCCAATGTCCATTCCACGATACACCTGCCTGCTGTCGGCACTGATTATTTCCGTTCCGTCGATAGCCAGAGCAAGACTCACGGCCAGCGATGTCTTACCGCAAGCCGTAGGGCCGACCACGGACAGCATGTCATATTTTTCCTTACGTACCGGCATTGTATAACCTTTTGAAACCGTTCGCTAAGTTAGTGCAAGTTGCCCGCATTAGCAAGCAATAGACGGAAAATCGCCATGCCGCAAAAAAACAAGAGGGTGACCCAAAAGTCACCCTCTTGTCGTCGGGGGTGAATAAAAAGCAAAGTTCAAGGCTTGTGCAGGCTTCAAAACCGCAACCGACGCTGCTAACGAGAGCAAAGAGTGCTTGCTTTCTTTGCCGAGTAGCGAG
>JAFTRV010000087.1 GCA_017462065.1 Bacteroidaceae bacterium | reverse complement strand
AGTAGCCCTTAGTAACCCTTAACCCCCCTTAGTTGCCATTAGTTGCCCTTAGTAGCCCTTAGTAACCCTTAACCCCCTTAGTAACCCTTAGTTCCCTTAGTAGCCCTTAGTTGCCCTTAGTAGCCCTTAATCCCCTTAGTAACCCTTAACCCCCTTTAATAGCCCTTAGCCCTATTAGTTCACCTTTGACAATGCCGTCTAACCGCAACCCAAGCGGTGCCACGTTGCGGCACTACGCTTGACCAATTGCTGCCGGCATTATCGAAGCTACCGCTTTGACAATGCCGCCAACATCCTCTCAACTCTAAACCCTCAACTCTCAACTTTAAGCTCTTTACCCTGTTCTCTTAGGTCTCTTAAACAGTCTGCGTGAAGACAAGCCAGTCCGGGCTGAAACGCCCGTATTTGTTCAGCCGGCCCGAATACCCGAACAAGACCCTTCTTATACAGAAAGTTTTATAGTGCGACAGTACTCCTAAAGAAGAATTCAAGGAAGAGAACAAGCGTCGGGCCGACATCTTATGCCAGTCGGGCATCCTGCGTTTTATTCCCTTCAACGAACTTGACGAGATGTATACACGATGCGGTTTAACGAATGCTCCAAGAAACTCCACTCCATGATCTGCGTTGTAAATTCTTACTTTGTTGCAATGCAGCGACAATCCTAAGTGCAAATTGATAAAATTGTCTACCGCAGGAATTATCGACTTCAAGAACTGCCGGTCGTTCGACACGATATAAGCATCATCTACATATCTGCCGTAATGTTTACACTTAAGAACACGTTTCACATAATTGTCAAGCACATTTAGATAGACATTGCTGAACAGTTGAGAGGAGAGATTCCCGATAGGGAGTCCGCAACCGCATGCCGATTTGAACAGACTTTTCTCCGGCGGCAAATTCTTCCATTCTTCCTTACAGCCTTTGACAATACAATTATCTACCGGGTCGGAGCATACGATAGTCTCAAGCAAGTAATCGACGAACTCGAAATCCACGATATCGTCCCAAAGCTTTCCCTGCACGTCAGACGCGCGTTTCTTCATCTTCCGGAATGTTGTGCGGCATATTTTCAGCAGTCTCTCCCTGTCAATGCTCATGAAATATCCTTTTATATCCAGTTTCAGGATATAACAAGGGCGAGAATACCCGGCAGATACGCTTCGTATATGGTGGTTCAGACGAGATATGCCATAATGCGTACCTCTGTCTTTAATACAACTGTAGCTGTCATGGATAAATGTCCTTTCAAAAATGACATGTGTATAATTATAGAAAAGGTGGTGAACTATTCTGTCGCGAAAGTTCGCAGCGAACACCTCTCTCATCTTAGGCTCGTGAATAATAAAGCATGACGACGGCAACGGCTTATAGGACGAAGTTATCAGTTCGTCACGCAGAGCAACCAAGTTCTCTTCAAGGTTGTATTCGAATTCAAGTTGATACGAACGCCCTCTTTTATGTTTGCGGGCATCCTTGTAAGCGACATAAAGGTCTCTGAGCAGCTGTTCTTTTGATATTTTAAAACGACGGCACGCCGGAGCTTCATTTCCTGTAAGTTCTGAGACAGGGCGCACGCTTTGCCCGTTGTTACGGTTGTTCCAATTCGTGTTGTGGTTGCCACTGTTGAAGTTCAGGTTGTACGAGTTGTTGTCATTGCTCTCGTTCGGAGTCGAACTCCAGTAGTTACCGTTTGACCCTTCGTTGTTGAGCGACGTTCCGTTACGGTAGCCCGCAGCCGGACCGCTTATCAGGCAATCATCTATACTGAAAAGCGGCAAAGAATCACTTTCTTCGAATAATTTGCCGCAAGACACTGTTTTATTTACCATTATGCTTTATTAACGGTCAGATCGCCTTTTTTACATTGAATTTACTTTGCACGCTGCCAATAACCGTGGCCATTGACATTCAGGCATCAGACTCTGAGCCTTGCGTGCCGTCGTTGTTCTTTCTGTTTTCGTTCTTTTCCCAAGCAGCAAGCTGTTTTGACATAGAAACAGTATATTCGGCCAATGACACGTAGCATCCCTCCGACATATATCTCAAGTCGCACATAATACGCAAGCTGACCTGTATTTCTACAAGCGCTTCACGCATACCGGCTATCGCTTCGTTTTTCCTTCTCGTTCTGTTGGCCTTGTATACAAGAAGAATAATATCCATTATCCGTTTTCTCGTATCCTGCCCTAACGAATAACGGCAGTCGCGCGGCATGTCGGGCATAATTCTCACAAAAGCCTTCAGTAATGAGTAAGCCGATTGATATATCGGGAGGTTAGTGTATATCGCCATAACCTATCATATATTATTCAACAGCTTGCGCAAACCGGCAAGGAATATCGTGCATTCGAGCATGCTTTTACTCTCAATCGGGAACTCTCGCAATTGCCTGATAACCTCACGTTCAGCCGCATTGCCTGCCAAAGGCAGCGAATTATAGTCACCTTTTGACGATGCCTCGGTACGAGTTGAAGCTTTCCAAGTCTCATATCCCTCTTCGTCGGGCATCTCTTCGGGCGACAATTCCACATCATATCCCATGTCGGTTTTCACGAACTTACGTTCTCCGATATTATTGACCAGGCTCTTTTCGGGAAAGCCGATGTAATAGATATCGCATTTCATCGCTTTTATGAACTTGCGCATAACCTTATGCTCCGTTATACAGCATTGGAACAGCCATGCCGAATGATTGTAGGCACGATAGAACTCTCCCGACTTGACAAGTCTTATTGTCTGTGGCGGTTTCTCGTTTTCAAAATTTATAACATCCACATATGTCGCCATTGCAGGACACTGTTTTATTTTTTTTGGCCGCCGGAACACTTAATAGTTCCGGCGGCAATGAATCAAATTAATCGAATGAAGCTCCGCTTTTCTGATTGCCCGCCATTGCTCGCGCGGCCTGCGGGCAATAAAAGCTGAGCTTTTTTATTCTGAGACAGGGCGCACGCTTTGCCCGTAGTAACGGCTGCGCCAATTCGTGGTGTGGTAGCCACTGCTGAAGTACAGGTAGCACGAGTCGTAGCCACTGCTCTCGTACGGAGTCGAACTCCAGTAGTTACCGTATGACCCCTCGCTGCAGAGCGACGCCCCGTAACGGTAGCCCGCAGCCGGAAGGAAGATGCTGTTGCCGTTCCTTACGCTTGTCACTTTGTATCCGTTCACGCCGTTCTGAGTAGTCCAAGTCCATGTGCAGTTGCTGCTGTCAAGGAGTTCTGCGAATTCGGCTTTGGTGGGCAGGCGCCAGTCGCCGCCCCAATTCGCACGGGCGGCATCGTAGGTGGGGTTGCCGCCTATGTCGCTCATGCTCTTGCCGTAGGTGACGCTGTTACTTTCAGTATAGCTGCTCTTGGGCGATGTCTCGCCCCAGGCGAAGTAATCGCCATACTCTTCGGGCTTGCTTGCTCCGACATT
>JAFTRV010000014.1 GCA_017462065.1 Bacteroidaceae bacterium | reverse complement strand
CGTTCGTTCAACAATTTTATCGCAAATGCGCTGAGTGCCATTGCTGCATATTGTTTCTTTGAAAAGAAACCCGCCATTGACGTGGAATTCGTCAATGACGGGCAACTTTCTCTGTTCTAAAATTATATCGAACTCACGTTAATTATATATGGCCAAGCGGTCTGCTCTTCTGTAGGTGTCGCCTGCGGTATCAGATGTTTAACGCAACATTGCCGAACCCGTAGCCCTTCAGCACGTTGTTGAGCGCCTGTTGGGTCTCTTTCAGGTATTTGAAGTCGCTCATGGCCTCTTGTATCGCTTCTGCGTCGGCTGCCACAGCCGGGTCCTTGAGCTTTTCCATTGTACTCTTTAGCATCTCGTCCACTATGCTCAGCTTGTATGCGATGGTCAGGCGGGTCGTCTGTTCAAAGAGTACAGCCTGTTCGTTCCGCTCGTCGCTCTGCTGCTCGGCGAAGAACTTGCTCAGCATGTATCTCTCTCCGCACAGCTCTGCGGTCAGTCGGGAAATCTCGGGGTCGGGGTGTGCTATGAAATGTTTCTCCGGGTCGAACGACGCCTCGTTGATGTACCCCGACGCCTCCTTGAACATCTTCCTGTATAGCGGGTGCGACAATTCGATGCCGTCCTCCTCGAACGAATAATAGAGGTGCGACAGCACGCTCTCTGTGAATGCCGGTGTGCCGGTTGCATTGTTCTCGGGGACTTGCAGGGTCTTGTTGCCGTTTTTCAGCAAGAATTGTATGATGCTCTTCTCCTTGTAGTGCAGGGCGTTATTGTATCCTTCGATGATGTTCTTCTGGAACTCGTCTATCTCTTCGGCTGGAGCGTTCTCGGCTGTTCCGTTTTCCGTCGTTGCGTTGTTTTGGCGTTTCTCCTGCTCCTCGCTGTGCTGCATGCGTAGCTTGGCGGTCTCTTTTACAAGCAGCTGTTCGCTTACCTTCAGCATCTCGCTGCACTTCTTGATGTATTCACTGCGCAGTATGTCGCTCGGTACAACCGATATGCTTCGCACGACGTCGCCGACAAGCCCGGCCTTGCGGATAGGGTCGTCGCCGGCATCGGCAAGCAGCAGGTTGGTCTTGAAACGTATGAAGTCCACCTTGTTGCGTTCGATGTACTCCTCAACCTCCTCTGTCGAGTGGCTCTGAGCGTAGCTGTCGGGGTCTTCGCCCTCGGGCAGCAGCACTACGTTTATGTTCATGCCCTCTTCGAGCAGCATGTCTATGCCTCGCAGCGATGCTTTTATTCCGGCCTTGTCGCCGTCGTACAGTAGCGTCACGTTGTTCGTGAAGCGGTGTATCAGCCTTATCTGCCCCGTGGTGAGCGACGTGCCCGACGAGGCGACGACGTTTTGTATTCCTGCCTGGTACATTGATATTACATCCAAGTATCCCTCTACAAGAATGCATCTGTCCTTCTGCATGATTGCCTGCTTGGCGAAGTACAACCCGTAGAGGTGGTCGCTCTTGTGGTATATCTCGCTCTCGGGCGAGTTTACATATTTTGCGGCCTTGCTGTTGTTCTGCAATATGCGGCCGCCGAATGCGACGACCTTTCCCGAAATGGTGTGAACCGGGAATATGACACGCCCCCAGAACCTGTCTATCAGCCTTCCGTCGTCGGTGGTGTAGCATACTCCTGTCTTGGCTATGAGTTCGGGGTTGTAGCCGGCGGCGGTTGCGGTGTTGGCGAATGAGTCACGTTTCTCAAGCGAGTATCCGAGGCAGAATTTCTTTATCGTTTCGTCACGCAGCCCTCGGTGCCTGAAATAGTTCAGGCCGATAGCCTTGCCTTCGTCTGTGTTGTGAAGCGTGTCGTTGAAGTGCTGCAGGGCGTACTGGTTTATCACGAAAAGGCTCTCTCTTATGCTCTCTTCCTTCTTCTCCTCTTCGGTGAGCTCACGCTCTTTTATCTCAATATGGTATTTCTTGGCAAGCCAGCGAAGGGCGTCTACATAGCTCAGCTGCTCATGCTCCATTATGAAGTGTACCGGGTTGCCGCCTTTTCCGCATCCGAAGCACTTGCAGTAGTTCTTTGCCGGAGAAACTGTGAACGACGGGGTCTTTTCGTTGTGAAATGGACAGAGCCCGATTAGGTTCACGCCGCGTTTCTTAAGCGTTACGAAATCCCCAACGACCTCCTCGATTTTTGCACTGTCGAGAATTCGCTCTATGGTCTCTCTGTCTATTCTGTATTTTGGGGTATCGTTGTATGCCATTACCTTATTTATATAATAATATCGTAAAGATACTGCAAACCTGCCGTTACGCAAAATAAAATCATTTACTTTTTGTTTGTTTGGCTAAAAAGTTGAGCAATTCGTTATAAAATCCGATTTATTGCGAAAAATGTTCGATATTTAATAAAAGTGATTGATGAAATTTCTTGTGAAAAATTTTTCTTCATTTTTTTAGAAATTATTTTTGGTTTTTGTTTGCAGGTTTAGAAAAAAGCACTACCTTTGCACTCGGTTTTGAAAGGCACCCCTTTCGAGAGGTCCTGAAAGCCGAAGATGATCCTTGACAGCATTCCATACAGACAAGCAGTACAACGGTCGATGATG
>JAFTRV010000086.1 GCA_017462065.1 Bacteroidaceae bacterium | reverse complement strand
TAAACCCTAAGCCCTATACTCTAAACTCTAAACCCTAAACACTAAACTCTAAACTCTAAACTTTTATAACTCCTAATTCCTTGCCAACCTTGATAAAGGCATTGATAGCCTTGTCGAGATGCTCACGTTCGTGGGCTGCGGAGAGCTGCACACGTATGCGAGCCTCGCCCTTAGGAACTACAGGATAGTAGAAGCCTGTCACGAAGATGCCCTCTTCGGCCATTTTCGCGGCGAAACGCTGTGAAAGAGGCGCATCGTAAAGCATTACGGCACATATCGCCGACTGCGTAGGCTTGATATCGAAGCCAGCAGCAAGCATCTTGTCACGGAAGTAGTTCACGTTGTCTTGCAGCTTGGCATGCAGCTCGTCGCTCTCGGCAAGCATCTTGAACACCTCGATAGAGGCGCCTACGACCGATGGCGGCAACGAGTTAGAGAAGAGATAAGGACGCGAGCGCTGACGGAGCATGTCGATAATCTCCTTACGGCCGGTAGTGAAGCCGCCGACAGCGCCTCCGAAAGCCTTGCCGAGAGTACCGGTGAATATGTCGATGCGTCCGTAGCAGTCGAACTGCTCGGCTACGCCATGGCCTGTAGCGCCTACGACGCCTGCCGAGTGACTCTCGTCTACCATTACAAGCGCATTGTACTTCTCGGCGAGGTCGCATATCTTGTCCATTGGAGCCACATTGCCGTCCATAGAGAAAACGCCGTCGGTAACTATTATGCGGTAACGCTGGGCCTGAGCCTCCTGCAGGCAACGCTCAAGGTCGACCATGTCGGCATTGGCGTAACGATAGCGCTGTGCCTTGCAAAGACGCACGCCGTCGATGATTGACGCATGGTTCAGCGAGTCGGAAATTATGGCGTCCTCGGCTGTGAAGAGAGGCTCGAACACGCCGCCGTTGGCGTCGAAGCATGCAGCGTAGAGAATCGTGTCCTCGGTCTTGAAGTAGTCGGCGATAGCCTTTTCAAGAGTCTTGTGGTAGTCCTGCGTGCCGCAGATGAAACGTACCGACGACATGCCGAAGCCGCGGGCCTCCATAGCCTCTTGTGCAGCCTTCATAAGACGTTTGTTGTTGGAAAGGCCAAGATAGTTGTTGGCACAGAAGTTAAGAGCCTTAGAGCCGTCCTCGAGTGTTATCTCGGCGAACTGCTGCGATGCGATGTTACGCTCTCTCTTGTAAAGGCCGGCCTCTTCAATGGCGGCCAGCTCCTTTTGCAGATGTTGCTGAAATGTTCCGTACATTGTTATATGTTTTATTATTATGAATTCAACAAATAATGATGATACGCAAATTTACCTTGTTTTTGTCAAAACGCAACAATAGCGTTAAGAAAAATTCATCTTTTCGACTAAAAATGATGTCAAAATTCAAAGTTATTGAAAATTATATGTAACTTTGGAAAGCGATAGGGCTTTATGCCTTAAAAAATGAAAACGAACAAAAATATATAGCTGATGAAAAATGTACTTATAGTAGGCTCCACCGGCCAGATAGGCTCAGAACTGACAATGACTCTTCGCAAGCTTATCCCCGACGGGAACATCGTTGCCGGCTACATTCCCGGCGCAGAGCCTAAAGGCGTATTGCTTGAGAGTGGCCCTGCCGCTGTCGCCAACGTGACAGACGCCAAGCAGATAGCCGAAGTGGTAGAGAAATACAATATTGACACCATATACAACCTTGCAGCCCTCTTGTCGGCGGTAGCGGAGTCGAAGCCGCTGCTTGCGTGGGACATACAGATGAACGGCCTGCTCAACATCCTTGAGATAGCCCGTGAAAAGAGGTGCGCCGTGTTCACGCCAAGCTCTATCGGCTCGTTCGGCCCCAACACCCCGCACGATAATACGCCCCAGGACACCATACAGCGTCCCCGCACCATGTACGGCGTGACAAAGGTGGCAACCGAGCTGCTGAGCGACTACTACTTCATCAAGTACGGCGTCGATACCCGTTCGGTACGTTTCCCGGGGCTTATATCCAATGTCACCCTGCCCGGCGGCGGCACTACCGACTATGCTGTAGAGATTTACTATGCGGCGGTCAAGGGCGAGGATTTCGCATGCCCCATACAGCCCGGCACATTCATGGACATGATGTATATGCCCGACGCCCTTAAGGCAGCTGTGGACATAATGAATGCCGACCCCTCACGCCTTGTTCATCGCAATGCGTTCAACGTGGCGTCAATGAGCTTTGACCCTGAGATTATCAAGGCGGCTATTCAGAAGCATATTCCCGACTTCAAGATGCACTACGAGTTCGACCCCGTACGCCAGGCAATCGCCGACTCATGGCCTAACAAGATGGACGACTCATGCGCCCGTGAAGAGTGGGACTGGAAGCCGAGCTACGACCTCGACACCATGACACAGGACATGATAAAGACTCTGAGAGAGAGATTTAACAAGTAATGAATAACACGCAAGACGGCGACCCCAAAGAAACGGGTCGCCGTCTTGCGTGTATCGGATACCAATGTTCTCCTTGAACAAAACAACAAATCAATTGTTACCATTAGACATGCCGCACATGAGGCAGGATGTCTAACGTAAACAATAGAAAAATGAAAAAAGCCTATGTTTCGCCCGTATGCGAAGTAAACAGCTATGAGCCGTCTACATTTATTTTAGCGAACAGCGTCCCCGGCAACAGTTCAAGGGCAAGGACCGAAAGCGACAACGGCAGCTATGCGGTCTGGGGCAGTTTATGGGAATAGAAATAGCGACCTCGCGGTCGCTATTTCTATTTATTCAAATTATTCACTTCGACAATTCCAGCATCCTTACGATAGGCTTCTTGGCATCCTCTCGCAGAGCCTCGTCGAGTTCAACGGCGGGCCACTCATATTGCAAGGTGTTATACAGTTTTTCGAGAGTGTTAAGACGCATGAAGGCACACTCGTTGCATGCGCATGAGCCTGTCATCGGGGGCACCGGGATAAAGTTCTTTTCGGGGCATCGTTTCATCATCTCGTGCAGTATGCCGCTCTCCGTCGCCACTATAAAGTCCTTTGCCTCGCTCTTTTCGGCGTATGAGAGAATCGCCG
The DNA here is from genome assembly GCA_017462065.1 of Bacteroidaceae bacterium. Lineage (GTDB taxonomy): Bacteria > Bacteroidota > Bacteroidia > Bacteroidales > Bacteroidaceae > HGM04593. Next base: position 13,674 of record JAFTRV010000086.1, on the reverse strand, counting down.
CCGTTGAGCCTATGAAGTCGGCGAGCGCCAGCACGCCGCTCTTGCATTCGGGGTGCGCAAGCACCTTTGCGTCGGGATATTCGCTCTTCAGCTCAACAATTTTCTCTATCGAGAACTGCTCATGCACATGGCAACCGCCGTCCCAAAGCAGCATCTTGCGGTGAGTGACCGCATTCAGGTAGCCGCCCAGGTTCTTGTCGGGTGCGAATATTATCTTTTCGTCCTTAGGGAAGCTCTCCACTACGGCACGGGCGTTCGTCGATGTTACGACGATGTCGGTAAGCGCCTTTACCGCAGCCGATGTGTTCACGTACGCTATCACCTTGTGGTCGGGGTGAATAGCCTTGAAGCGTTTCAGTTCCTCTGCCGGGCAGCTTTCCGCCAACGAACAGCCGGCGTTGAGGTCGGGGATAAGCACCTTCTTCTCGGGGCTGAGTATCTTGTTCGTCTCGGCCATGAAGTGTACTCCGCACATCACAAGGATGTCGGCAGTCGTCTTTTCGGCAATCTGCGCCAGGGCAAGGCTGTCGCCTACGAAATCGGCTACGTCCTGGACTGCGCCGTCGGTATAATAGTGAGCAAGGACCACTGCGTTCTTCTCTTCGCACAGACGGCGAATCTCAGCCTTGAGGTCCAGTCCTTCAGGGATACTTTCGTCGATGTACCCCTTTTCAATCCATTCCTGCTTTATCATGATTATTGCGACTTTCATTGGAAACCGTTCCGATTTCCGATAAAAACAAATTGTTGGTTTATGGCACAAATGTACTAAAAAAAGTCACATGCCAAAATATAATAACCTTTTATAACATTACAGCGACATCGAGAAATAGACCCCGCAGCCCCCTTCGCTTGTTATCGTAGGCGCCAGCGTCACGTTGTGCTTTTTTGCGAAAGGCGTGGTGAACAGCAGGCCGCTGCCGACACCTATCGCCGCTCCAGCGAGTACATCCCAGATATCGTGTTTACCTGCATATATCCTGCCCCAGGCGACGTAGCCGCCCACGATGTACGCAGGCACGCCCCACTTCCAGCCGTAGCGTCTCATAAGGAACGTAGCGCCGGCAAAGGCGAAATTGTTATGGTTCGAGGGAAAGGCGTCGAAGCCGCTGCCGTCGGGGCGGCTCTTCTTGACGCTGTATTTAAGTATGTATGTAACCGCTGTCGATATCGCCACAGTCTTGCCAAGCTCTACAAGCCCTTCGTAGTCGCCCTTGTATAGCGACAGGCCCGCCCCCACCGCAGCCGGCAAGAACATGGCAATGTCGGTTGAGTAATCGACAGCCTTACGCCCTTGAGCCATTGACATATTGGCAAAAAGCAGGGCGGCAGCAAGCAGCAACAGCAGTTTCTTCATCTCAATCAGTCGCGTTCTATTATTCTGAACGAGAATATTCCGCATGCGACAGCCAAAGCAATGATAATAGCCGTTGCGGCGGTCTGAGACAACGACAAGTATTCAACGGCAAGCAAAGTCATTGCCGCAAGCAGCATTATAGCCACGAACATTATGCGTGACGGGCGTTTCTTGTAGACATATTTTTTGAACCACTTGAACTTGCCGTTCACGTACCCCGGGCCATAATTGACAAAAATGAAGTCAAGGAGGCCCGTTGCAGCGACAACAGCGACAACTATCAATACCGAAGCCGTAATTACCATTTCCATATACAATAAATTAAGCTGTTTACATTGCGAAGATATGCATTTTGACGCTAATTACAAAATGCACAGTGAAATAGAATGCCACTGCCTCCAAAAAGGATTTTTGCTTTATCCTATTGAAGCATCCCGCAGTGTTAATCATTTAAGCTAATTAAACTAAAATTATAACTGCATTTTAATTTTTATAATATATATTCGCAAAGTATTTTAAACAGACATACAACGATGATAAACATTATTGCAGATTGGTTCAGGAACATCACATTCCTGCAAATACTCGATTTTATCGGAACATTCGCGTTTGCGATATCAGGCATAAGACTCGCATCGGCGAAACGCTTCGACTGGTTCGGAGCCTACGTGGTAGGCGCCGCCACGGCTATCGGCGGAGGAACATTGCGTGACGTCATGCTCGACGTTCCGGTGTTCTGGATGCACGACGGCTTTTACCTGTCGTGTACGGGGCTTGCCCTGCTGTGGGTCATACTGCTGCGCAAGCACCTCATAAACATGCACAACACGTTTTTCCTGTTCGACGCCATAGGCCTTGCCCTCTTCACCGTCGTAGGAATACAGAAGACCCTCGACTGCGGGCTTCCCATTTGGGTAGGCATTGTCATGGGCACGATGACCGGCGCCGCAGGCGGTGTGATACGCGACGTGCTGATTAACGAGGTGCCGCTGATATTCCGACAGGAGATTTACGCAATGGCATGCGTTGTCGGAGGCCTTGCTTTCGGGCTCTGTTACATGATAGGCTTGCCTACTATAGTTACGCACCTTACATGCGGCGCATTGGTGTTCCTCACCCGTGTGCTTGCCGTGAAGTACCAGATATGCCTGCCGACTCTGAAGTCGGAAGATGATATTGAATAGTACACATTTACAAACGACTAACCATAACCAACGATGAAAAGAACTATTTTTTTAATACTTACGACTCTATTATGCCTGCCGGCGGTGACAATCGCCGACAGCCGTATCAACCTCACCCCGGTTCCGATGAGGATGACCGTCGGCGAGGGCACGCTGACACTCCCCGAGAGCTTCGCCATTGAGGCCGGGGAGGGCGTCCAACGTTCCGAAGCCTTAAAGTTCGCCGGCCTTTTCGCAGAAGTCACAGGATATAATGTCGAAGTGAAGGAAGAGGCGCCCGACGCCCTCATCAAGCTGAGCCCTTACGCCGGCAACGAGGAGCTTGGCAAGGAGGGCTACACCCTTGACGTTACAGCCGGCGGCATCGCCATTGCGGCGAACAGCGCCAACGGCTTCTACTATGCGTTCCAGAGCCTGAAGAAGATGCTCCCGGCAAATGTCATGGCGGAAACAGCCGATGAAAAGGTCACGGAATACACATTGCCCATTGTGAGCATCACCGACAAGCCCCGTTTCGAATACCGTGGCTTCATGCTCGACGTCAGCCGCCACTACTTCAGCATAGAGCAGATAGAACGCATGATTGACGTGATGTCCTACTACAAGCTCAACCGCTTCCACTGGCACCTTACCGACGACCAGGGCTGGCGTCTTGAGATAAAGAAATACCCGAGACTGACTACCGTGGGAGCGACCCGCAACGATTCATGGAGCGTAGACCCCGTCTACGGCGGCTACTACACGGGCGAGCCTTACGGCCCTTACTTCTACACTCAGGAAGAGTGCAGGCATATAGTAGAATACGCCGCAGCGCGCCACATCGAGGTTATCCCCGAAGTTGAGTTCCCCGGCCACTCATGCGCGGTGAACACGGCATACCCCGAGTTCAGCTGTAACCCCAACGGCGCTCACAGCGTACAGACCACCGGCGGAATATTCAACGACGTGCTGAACGTTGCCAACCCCGAAGCCGTGCAGTTCGTGAAAGACGTCATTGACGAGGTAATAGAGATTTTCCCGTACGAGCAGATACACATAGGCGGCGACGAGACACCTACGACAGCTTGGCAGAACAATGCCGAGTGCAAGGCTCTTATGGAAGAGAAAGGGATGACAAATGTACGTCAGCTGCAGTCGCATTTCGTACGTGAGATTTCGGACTATGCGGCAAGCAAGAACCGCAGCGTGATAATGTGGAACGAGAGCCTTACCGCAGGCGGCACCGACGAAGAGCTCATAAAAGGCACCGGCGGCACAATGATGTGCTGGGAGAGCGGACAGGTGCAGCCCTGCGCCCTCAAGGCGGCTCAGTACGGCATGAACTCAGTGATTACCCCCTGGGGTCCCTACTACATCAACCGCAAGCAGAGCGCCGACCCGGGAGAGCCTACAGGCGCCGGCTACGGCGATGATACCGTAGAGAAGACATACAACTACGTGCCTGTGCCGGCGAGCGTTCCCGCCGAGCTTCAGAAGCACTATATCGGCGTTCAGGGCACATTCTGGACCGAGCACGTACAGAGCAACTACCTGCTCGAGTACCTTGCCCTGCCCCGACTCATAGCCATTGCCGAGACAGGCTGGTCGCCGGCGGAAAAGAAGAATTTCGCCGACTTTCAGGAGCGTATAACGAAAGACACCCTGCTGCTCGACTACAACGACTACGAGTATGGACGCCACTACATTCTCGACAACAAAGGCGAAGAGAGCAAGGTTATGCCAGTTGCCTCTACCGCCGACGACATGACATGGTACCGCATTGTGACAACAGCCACCGACGCACGTGCCGGACGTTGCATACAGCTGCTGCGTGAAGGGATGAACATCGCCGACAAGACAGGCACAGCACCCGCTAACCGTCTGTGGAACAGCGAGATAATAGAAGACGAGAGCAATGCCGGCTACGACTGCCAGCTGTGGGCGTTCATGCAGGACCCCGCCAACCCCGAGCGCTGGGCGATAGTAAGCAAGTCCAAGCCGAACGGCTCGGTAAAAGGCACGCCTACCGCCGAGAACAACACCGGCCGTTGGGACTATGACGACAGCAGCCGCCACTACGATTTCATTTTGGGCGACAAGGCCTATGCGGCCAATGGCGACAACTACAACTACAGCATACGCAGCCGGAAGGTGTCGGACGGCAATATGTGCCTCAACTATGCCGGTCCCGGACAGAACTATTCGATAAACCTATGGAACGACCCTGCTTCGGGCAACGGCGGCATATGGGAGTTCCGTCCGTTGAAGGAGCAGGCGAGCGACATTGTCATCGACTACCCTGTCGCAGGAAAGAGATACCGCATAGTAAACAACACCGAGCGTTTCAAGGAGTGGAGGCTTTATGACAACGGAGACGGTGTCGTAACTGCCGCACGGCAGGAATACGGTGCCGACCTGTGGGAACTTGTCGAGGCGGCTACAGGCGAGGCCGGCCAGACATTCAAGCTGCGTAACGTAGCTACAGGCCGTTACATCGGCAACGCATCAGCACCGATAAAGACCGGCGATAGCGGCGTGACGCTCACCAATGCCTACAACGCCAAGAGCGGCGACTTCAGCATCAAGGCGGGCGACAACGCCCTCTGCCCCGTACCGGAACGTGCCGCTACCGCCCCCAACACCTTAAAGACCGGCGGCATATACCCGCAGGGAACAGGCTGGGTATATGAGGAGGCATGCCTTGTCACATACGAATGCTATGACAACGATAACAACCTCATGCAGAGGGTTTACAGCAGCGTTCCTGCCGGCGAGGAGTTCAACGCCGAGCTGCCGCAGATAACGAACTACAAGACAACAGGGCACACCATTGAGGACAACGGCGAAGACAAGATTGTAAAAGCCACCTACGAGCGTGTCTCATTCAGCGTGACGATGAAATGCTACACCATGGACGGCAATCTCATAGCAGAACAGGTTACCCCATGCGCTATCGGCGACAGCCACACTGTTGAATATCCTAAGGTGGAGTTCTTCACATGCGTTGGAAGCGATATCGAGGAGAAGAGCGTAATCACCCCTGCCGAGGACACTGTAATAGATGTATATTATGATTGTGAAGGCACTATGGGCGCCGCGGCTGTCGGCGAAGCCGTGACAGAGCTTGAGGACGGAGCATCATATCTTATATATAACGCCAAAGACGAGGCTTCACGCAGCGGTTTCCTCAGCGTCAGCGGCGTTGGCGCCGGCATAACCACCACCAATGGCGTGAGCGACGCCAACCCCGGCTTCGTGTGGACGCTGACAGGCGACGGAGAGAGATTCAGCGTCATGAACAACTACGGCATTTACATACCCCAATTATCGAAAGGCACTTTAGTGACGGGCGGCGACACCCCCGAGACATTCAGTTTCACCCTCAACAGCGACGGCAAGACATGGAGCGTCAAGGGCAGCAACGGCTATTATTGGAACGGCAATGCCGACAACACCTTCACCGGCTGGACTGACGGCCACCCGTTCATAATTTACAGCTACAAGCCGCACCCCTACTTCATCGTTTCGTACCGTTGCATCGACGGGAACGGCGATGAGCTGCGTACAGCGTCACGTTATGTCAAGGGCGGCGACAGCTACCCGGCCATAACGCCGATAATAGCCGGTTATAGCTTTGTCGCGAGCGACGCAAAGACCGAAGAGCTTTCAAGAGTAGCAAAGAACATAGACATCACCTACACATACACGGCCGAAACGACAGGAGTTGTGGAAGTGAAAAAGGAAAACGCAGAACATAAAGCCATTTATGATTTAAGCGGCAGAATAGTTGAAAACCCAATAAAAGGCATATACATTGTAAATGGCAAAAAGAGCATCATAAAGTAGGGGCAGACCGGCGTGTCTGCCCGACAGAAGAGACACAGAATACAAACCCGATATATGAGAACAATAACCTACCGTACACAAGGCACATGCTCACGTTTCATTGAGCTGACAGGCGACAACGGCGTTGTCGTCGATGTAAAATTCTATGGCGGCTGCGACGGCAACCTTCAAGGCATAAGCCGCCTTGTCAAGGGCATGAGATACGAAGATGTAATCGCACGCCTCAAAGGCATAAGCTGCAACGGCAAGCCCACATCATGCCCCGACCAGCTATGCCGAGCGATAGAAGAAATGTTTAACGATGAACGAGGAACGTTTAACGATGAACGATGAACGATGAACGATGAACGATTAAAGCCGTAGGCTTCGACGGCATGAGCAGCATTTCGTCAAGCGTAGCATCGCTGAAAGTGATGCCGCTTGGGTTGCGGTAGCGAATGTCGTCAACAGATTAGCGATTAACGATGAGCGAGCAACCTAAGCCACCTTAGTTGCCCTTAGAGCCCTTAACCCCCTTAGCACCCTTAGAGCCCTTAGTCCCCCTTAGAGCCCTTAGCACCCTTAGAGCCCTTAGAGCCCTTAATTATCCTTAGTCACCTTTAACCTTTCACTTTTAATTATGGCAAAGATTAAGAACAACGAATACAAGCTCAAGAACGAGGCGTTCATGCAGGCACTGCGTGACGGCGAGGAGGAGCTTTTTGAGATTTCACAGGGAGTGCTTGTCAAGATACTCAAGAGAGGCGAGGGCGAGCGCAGCCCGCGTGCCGGCAATGTCGTTACGGTACACTACACGGGCAGCCTCATCAACGGCAAGGTGTTCGATGACAGCCGCAAGCGGGGATACCCCGAGGCGTTCCGTGTAAGCGACCTTATCGTAGGCTGGCAGATAGCTCTCACGCAGATGCATGTAGGCGACCATTGGATAGTATACATCCCCTACGAGGTAGGTTACGGCACACGTGCCAACGGCCCCATACCCGCCTGCTCTACACTTATATTCGACATGGAATTAGTAGCGATAGTTTAGTTGAGAGACGAGAGACCAAACCCTCAACTCTAAACTCTAAACTCTAAACTCTAAACACTAAACTCTCAACCCTAAACTCTAAACTCTAAACTCTCAACTCTAAACCCAAAACTCTAAACTCTAAACAACTAATTAAAAGAAACAAAAACGGCAGTAACGTCGTTTAAAGACAATGAAACGCTATTCCGAACATTATAAAGAGCTTATTCATTTGGGAATGCCTATTGTAGTAGGACAATTAGGCATTATCCTTGTATCGTTCGCCGATACGTTCATGGTAGGCTGGCACAGTACCGAGGAGCTTGGAGCGGCAAGCTTCGTGAATAACATGTTCAACCTTGCCATAATATTCGCCACGGGCTTCTCTTACGGCCTGACGCCGATAGTTGGCAAGCTCTTCGGCAAAGGCAAGCTGCGTGAAGCCGGCCTAATGCTTAAGAACGCCCTTTTCGCCAACGGCGTAATGGCCGTGATGCTTATCGCTGCCATGCTGTTGCTGTATGACAACATAGGCCGCCTGGGACAGCCCGAGGAGCTGCTGCACCTTATGCGTCCTTATTATATAATACTGCTGTTGTCGCTCCCCTTCACGGTGCTTTTCAACGCCTTCAAGCAGTTCATCGACGGCATCACCGACACTAAGGCGTCGATGTGGATTATGCTCACGGGCAACGTGGCGAACATCATCGGCAACTACCTGCTTATATTCGGCAAGTTCGGCTTCCCGGAATGGGGACTGTTCGGCGCCGGCATATCCACGCTGCTCTCGCGCATGCTCATGCTCTTCATCGCTATGGCATTGTTCTTCAAGAGCCGCCGCTACCACACCTACATGCAGGGCTTCTTCAGCGGCAGCATAACGGGCAAGGAGCAGAAGAGGCTGAACAAGATAGGGCTCCCCGTAGCCCTGCAGATGGGCATGGAGACAGCGTCGTTCAGCCTCGCCACAATCATGGTAGGCTGGTTGGGCACTACAGCCCTCGCAGCTCACCAGATAATGTGTACCGTGGGGCAGGTAGGCTTCATGATGTACTATGGCATGGCGGCAGCCGTTGCTGTCAAGGCAAGCAACTACAGCGGCAGCGGCGAGAAGCGGGAGATAGGCAGGGCTGCCGCCGCCGGGTTTCACATTATCATAATAATGGCGATAATAGCGTCGTTGCTCGTGTTCCTTGTACGCAACGACATGGGGCACATATTCACCGACAGCGACGAGGTAGCCCTGCTTGTGACGCAGCTCACCGTGCCGTTCATGCTCTACCAGTTCGGCGACGGCCTGCAATGCAACTACTCCAACGCCCTGCGCGGCATTGCCGACGTCAAGCCGGTGATGCTCTATGCATTCATAGCCTATTTCATCATCTCGCTGCCGGTGGGCTACCTGTTCGGCTTTGTGTTCGGCTGGGGGCTGCCGGGCGTATGGCTCTCGTTCCCGTTCGGGCTCACAAGCGCCGGAGTAATGTTCTACCTGCGGTTCAGGCATACATTAAAAGCACAGATAACAAAACAATGATAAATCCTTAAACTCTAAACTCTAAACCCTAAACTCTAAACTCTAAACCCTAAACTCTAAACTCTAAACCCTAAACTCTCAACTCTAAACCCTAAACCCTAAACTTTAAACTTTAAAAAAATGAACGACTATACAAAAGTAAAATTCACGGTCACCCCCAATGAGGAGGTAGCTACCGATGTCCTTGCAGCATTATTGGCCGATATCGGCTTCGAGAGCTTCGTGCCCGACGAGAAAGGCATGGAGGCGTATGTTCCCCAGGCATTGTACGATGCCGACGCAATAGCCGCCACAGTAGCGGTATTTCCCATTGAGGGCTATGCCATAGCGTACGACAGCGAGTTCATCGAGGGCGAGGACTGGAACGCCGAGTGGGAGAAGAACTATTTCCAGCCCATAGTGCTTGGCGAGGATTGCGTTATACACAGCACCTTCCACACCAACGTCCCTGCGGCACGCTACGACATACTCATCGACCCCAAGATGGCGTTCGGCACAGGCTACCACCAGACCACATGCCACATGCTGCGTGCCATACTCGGCAGCGACATGACAGGCAAGAGCGTGCTCGACATGGGCTGCGGCACTGCCCTTCTCGCCATCCTCGCACGCAAGCACGGAGCGGCAGAGGTGACAGCGATAGACATTGACGAGTTCGCATACGAGAACGCCAAAGAGAACATCGTGCTTAACGGCACGCCCGACATTGACGTACGCCTGGGCGGCGCAGAGGCGATAAAGGAGAGCGACAGCTTCGACTATGTCATTGCCAACATCAACCGCAACATACTGCTCGCCGACATAAAGAACTACGTGAAAGCCATGCATGCAGGGTCACGGCTCTTTATAAGCGGTTTCTACACCGACGACATGGAAGCGCTCAAGGAAGAGGCGGCACGCAACGGCCTGCAGTACATCGACTACGCCGAGGACAACCGCTGGGCGATGATGAAGTTTGAATTATAGTTTAAATAATCACAACAAAAGACCGGCTGCAACCATTCTTTAAATAAAAACATTATGGGACAGGAGACAGTATATAACATCTTTGGCTACGTTGCAAGCATTGGCATGATACTCGGATACTTGCCTCAGGCGATAGCCACCATACGCACCCGCAACACCGACGGCATTGCCGTGCCCACATTCTTGATGATGGCAATCGGAGCCTTCGCCTTCGTAGTGCAGGGCCTGCTGCACAAAGACGGCATAATATGGTCAATGGTAATAACCAATGCTGTCACAACCACATGCAGCTGCTTAATTTTTGCAATAAAGATACACAACAGCTGGAAAAAGAAATAAAGACACAGCATCAAGCACCTTTGCAGCAATTGGTCAAGCGTAGCATCGCTGAAAGTGATGCCGCTTGGGTTGCGAAAAGCAAAGGTGGTTAATAGCTGTCACAACTACATGCAGCGCCATAATTTTTGCAATAAAGATATATAATAGCAGAAAAAAGAAATAAAAGACACTAAGGGGAAATATTATAAAAGGAACACTAAGGGGAACTAAAGAACATTAAGGGGACTAAGGTTTTCCCTTAGAGCCCTTAGTTACCCTTAGAGCCCTTAGCACCCTTAGAGCCCTTATTTCCCTTAACCACCTTTGACAGCGCCGCCTTTTCTGTCGCACCTTGCCTTTATTCTTTCGCGGGTCAGTTTCTCACGAAAGCCGCCTTCGTTTATAAAGCGTTCGCCCGCAGCCTGCAGATACTTATAAAGCAAGTAATCGGCCTGATAGATAAGCACAATCGCAATATTTGCAATAACCTCATCGTTTCGTGTACTCACAAGGTCCATCCAAAAAGCAGAGTCATTATGTTCACGGCCAAGCTGCTGCGCACAAACAAGCTCCTTTGAATGTTTATCCCAGCGATGCAGTCCGTGCGTACGCAAATAGTCCTCATAATCGACCAAAAGCTCTTGCAAGCTGCTTTTTGCGACGTTCACTAATTTCAATTCCGTTTCTACAGATGTAGCGCTTGCAGCATACCCCTCTACAATATTCTGTTTCCCACTGCGTGCGGCCTGTACCATTTGGTCGATAGTACGGTCGCCACGATGCAGAAAGCGCCCAACAAAATGGCAGGTAATGTCATAGACAGCCTCTGCTTTCTTGTAGCAAAGCAGACTACGATAATTGCCCCGATTAGGAATTAGATTTGCCATTACAGTATCATTTTTGACAAAAATAATCCAACAGCAAAGGATTTAAAAGAAAAGCCACACTTTTTTGCAAAAAAAGAGGAAAAAAAAGAAAAAGTTAGTAAAAAAGGAGGCTAATATTATAAAAGGAACACTAAGGGGTATTAAAGAACATTAAGGGGACTAAGGTTTTTCCCTTAGAGCCCTTAGAGCCCTTAGCACCCTTAGTTTCCCTTAACCACCTTAGAGCCCTTAGTTACCCTTAGCTCCCTTAGAGCCCTTAGTTTCCCTTAGCTCCCTTATCCACTTAACCAATGCCCAAAAAGATTGCATCTCTTGCGAAGAGATGCAATATGTCATTTGCAAATTTAGGCATTTTAAATCAATTATTTAAGTTTTACATTAAGTTTTTTCATTTTTTATTGAAAAAAATCAACTGTTTTGTATGGAAACAGCTGATTTTAAAGGGCTTGACATGCCCAAAAAGATTGCATCTCTTCGCAAGAGACGCAAATTTTGGCAATTAACTTTTAAATCTAATAAAAATGAGAAAAATTTTACTTTCAATGGCACTTGTTCTCCTTGGAGGAGTGACAATGGCACAGACATTAGAACAAGGCAATATAATTACGGCCGCAGACTTTACAGCTGCTACCGAATCAAAAAAGATTGCTATCAAGAACGGCAACAGTGCATGGTTAAGCGAAATGACAAAATATGACATGCAATGTTTAGCAAGTTCATCAACTTTAACCAGCAACGAAGTGTTCCTGTGGGAGCCTACAGGGGAGGGCACGTTCTATCTTAAGAAATTATGCGCAGCACCCGAAGAGGGCTATGTCTATTTAACAGATAATGCAACAACTCAAGGAAACGGTGCAAAAACATTAGGCATTGGCAGCAAGGAGAACGCCTTGAAATTCACTGCCATTCACCCGTCACCAAGCGGCGCAGACCAATATAACTACACTGCTACTGACAATGCTGACCTTATCCGCTTCTACAACTCGGATAACAGCAATTGGATAAATTGCGAGCAAAGCGTCGAAACCGCATCTTTTAGGAACAGCCCAGGAAAAGGTGCATACACTGCACATTGTGTGTATGATATGAGTGCGTATTACTTGGTAGCAATAAATTTCGTAAAGGACGGCGAGACCACAGCAGAATATAAACTTTACAAAGAGGGTGAAACAATTACATTAGACGTACCTACTTACGAAGGTTATGAATATAATATTGAAGGTTCAACAACCAAAGACAATACAGATACTCAGGAAATCACTGTTACTTACACAGCAGAAGTTGTAGAGCCAACGCCTGATCCCGAAGAGCCGATTGAATATGCTTTATATCACCCAAGCGGCACAAACATGACAGCAGTGGAACTCATGGAGGTAACAGAACCTACATATATTGCAATAAAAGGTTTGGCATCAGCAAACAATTATTATTGGAACTATGTAAGTGGTAACACATATACTTCAACGCAATATTTCAAGCAAGATGCAGTATTCGTATGGGAGCCTGTTACCGAAGGCGAACCAGGAAGCTACTACCTTAAGAAGGTCGGCAACGGCTACATGCAGGCAAGCAATCCTGGCACCTACGTTGAAACAACGGATGGCGCCGGGGTCTTTACTGCTGTAAAACCAGTCCAGGTCGATAGCAACGCAAACGGTTCCGGACAGTTCAACAAAGACACGAACTCTACAGGTTACATAACAAGTGCCGGCGGAGAAGATTATATTGTACGCTTAGTAACCGGTGAGAATTGGTTCTGCACTGGAGACCACAAGTATAGTACTCAAAATCCTTCAATTGACAAAAGATATGGAACCTTCACTATCGTTCAGATTTGCAAACTGCAAGGTTTTAACGAGACTGTAGATGTTCAAATAAAAGAGGCAGGCAATGACGACTATGCGACATTCTACTACAACGCACCGATACAGATGCCTGAGAATGTTACGGCATATACAGTTGCAGAAATAACAAGCAACTCTGCTAAATTGACCGAAGTTGCAGCTGGAGCAACAATCCCGGCGAATACCGGCGTAATACTCAAAACGGCAGTGGATGGCGACAGCGAAATAGCTATCACTGTTGCAGGGGACGATGTTGAACCATTCACAACAAACCTTTTGAAAGGTACTATTGAGGCAACCGTTGCGACCGAGGATATATACGTTCTTGCAAACCACACAAGCGGCGTCGGTCTTTACAAAGCCGACAGAGAAAACGGCGATTTTACAATAAAGGCTAATGGCGCGTATTTGCTTGCAACAGACATTCCAGAAGCTAACAATAGCGTAGGCTTCCGCTTTGACTTTGCTACAACAGCGGTTGAGAAGGTAGAAATGAGAAATGAGAAAGAAGAAATCTACGATCTCCAGGGCCGCAGCATCAACGAGATTACCCAGCCGGGCATTTATGTAGTAGGTGGTGTTAAAGTGCTGGTTAAGTGAGTGAAACACTAAGCTTGCTTAAGTGTTTTTCAACGAACGCAAAGCAGTTCGCACGAAGTGCAAAGTTTTGGTAAAGTAATTGCCAAAACTTAGAGAATGCTTGCAGCAATAGGTCAGGCGTCGCATCGCTGAAAGTGATGCCGCATGGGT
>JAFTRV010000085.1 GCA_017462065.1 Bacteroidaceae bacterium | reverse complement strand
TTAGATTTTAGAGTGAAGGGTTTAGATTTTAGGGTTTCATCTCAAAACTGTCAACTTTAAACTTTAAACTTTAAACTATCAACAATATACTCTCAACTATATAATCTCAACTCTCAACTAATCGTTAATAAAATCCTTTTTAGTTAAAAAACTCCACTAATAGGTGATAAATTCGCCCTTTTCTATTATCTTTACACGATTTATGAATTATCTTGAGAATAATAGGTGCTTTTTGCATCTGTGCCATTCTTCAGGCATAATGAGTGGCGTCGGGTAATTCCTTCAACAGAATAATAAAAAAAATAATATATAATGGGACAGAAATGGAAATATGAACCTCCTACGCACGAGCAGACGATCGTTGCCAATACGTTGTCGGCGGAGCTTGATATAAGTCCTGTTCTATGCAATCTGCTCGTGAAACGAGGCATTACTACTGTTGCCGAAGCGAAGAGCTTTTTCCGTCCGAAACTGAATGCTCTCCATAATCCGTTCCTCATGAACGACATGGACATCGCAGTTCAGCGTCTTAACAAGGCTCTCGGGAAAAAAGAGCGCATCCTGGTCTATGGCGACTACGATGTAGACGGCACCACGGCTGTGGCTTTAGTGTATAAGTTCTTGCAGCAGTTCTCGTCGAATATCGACTATTACATCCCCGACCGCAACGAGGACGGCTACGGCATCTCCAAACGAGGAGTGGACTACGCCTATTCAACGGGGGTGAAGCTCGTGATTGTTCTTGACTGCGGCATAAAGGCCGTAGATGAGATTGCCTATGCCAAGTCTTTGGGCATTGACTTCATAGTGTGCGACCACCATGTTCCCGACGAGGAACTGCCGTGCGCCGTTGCCATACTCAACCCCAAGCGTGCCGACTCCACGTATCCCTGTCCTCACCTTTCGGGCTGCGGAGTGGGGTTCAAGTTCATGCAGGCCTTTGCCATTGACAACGGCATTCCTGCCGAGCAGCTGTACCCCTTGCTCGACCTTGTGGCGGTCAGCATAGCGTCGGACCTTGTTCCAATCATGGGCGAGAACAGAATACTTGCCTTTCATGGCATAAAGCAGATAAACCATAGCCCGAGCATAGGTCTTAAGGCTATCATCAACGTTTGCGGTCTGCACGAGAAGGAGATAACGATAAACGACATCATCTTCAAGATTGGGCCGCGCATAAACGCCTCGGGCCGTGTGCAGAAGGGCAAGGTAGCGGTAGACCTACTTATAGAGAACAATCTTCAGGCAGCGCTCGAGACGAGTCTCCAGATAAACGAGTTCAACGAGACACGCAAGGAGCTCGACAAGAACATGACCGAAGAGGCTAACAATATCGTGGCCGAGCTTGAGAGCTTCGACGAACGCAAGGCTATAGTGATATTCAACCCCGACTGGCACAGAGGCGTCATCGGCATCGTGGCTTCACGCCTTACCGAGGTCTACCATCGCCCGGCAGTGGTAATAACATGCTCAGGCGAGGTGGCTACAGGCTCCGCACGCTCCGTGACAGGCTTTGACCTTTACAGCGCTATGGAGAGCTGCCGTGACCTCCTCGATAATTTCGGCGGTCATACTTATGCGGCAGGCTTCTCGCTAAAGGTAGAGAACGTCGAGGCCTTTGCCGAGCGTTTCGAGCAGTTCGTTGCCGAGAACATACTGCCCGAACACACCGACCCGGTGATAGAGATTGACGCCGAGATAGGCTTCCACCAGATAACCCGCAAGTTCTTCAACGACCTTAAGAAGTTCGCTCCTCATGGCCCCGACAACCCTAAGCCGCTTTTCTGCACGCATAACGTGTGCGACTACGGAACAAGCAAGGTCGTGGGACGTCGTCAGGAGCATATAAAGCTCGAGCTTGTCGATGACATGTCGAACAAGGTCTTCAACGGCATCGCTTTCGGTCAGAGCCGTCAGGCGAAGTATATAAAGTCAAAACAATCATTCGATATCTGCTACACGCTCGAGGACAATGCGTACAAGCATGGCGAGGTACAGCTGCAGATAGAGAGCATACATACAAAGATAACCCGATAAGTGAGGTACGGCGAGATACTAAGACAGTATTGGGGCTATGATAGCTTTCGCGGCATACAGCGTGAAATCATAGAGAGCATAGGGGCCGGGCGTGATACGCTCGGCCTTATGCCTACCGGCGGCGGAAAGAGCATCGCCTTTCAGGTGCCGGCTCTTGCTGGCGACGGTCTCTGCATTGTCGTCACTCCGCTTATTGCGCTCATGAAGGACCAGGTCGCCAACCTCCGCAGCCGTGGCATAAAAGCGACGGCGATATACTCGGGCATGAAGAGCGCCGACATTGTCACGGCTCTTGAAAACTGTATCTTCGGCGGCTACAGGTTTCTTTATGTATCGCCCGAGAGGTTGTCTTCGGAACTCTTCCTTGCAAAGATACGAAAGGTAGACGTACGCATGATAACGGTCGATGAGGCCCATTGCATCTCGCAGTGGGGGCACGACTTCCGTCCTGCTTATCGCCGCATAGGCGAGCTGCGTGAGATATTCCCGGGAGTGCCGGTGCTTGCCCTCACGGCGACAGCTACCCCCGAGGTTGTCGAGGATATCCAGCGGCAGCTCGGCTTCAAGGAAAGCAACTGCTTCAGCATGAGCTTTGAACGCAAGAATCTCGTTTATGTGGTGCGTAAAACCGAAAACAAGGCTAAGGAGCTGCTGCACATACTCGGCAGCATGCAGGGCTCGGCAATCGTATATACCCTAAATCGTCAAAAAACAAAAGAGGTGTGCGACTTCTTGCTGTCGCATGGGATAACAGCGGAATATTACCACGCCGGGCTTGCTCCCGAGACAAAGGACCGGCGCGAGGAGGCTTGGAAAAGCGGCAAGGCGCGTGTCATGGTCTCTACCAACGCCTTCGGCATGGGCATCGACAAGCCCGACGTGCGTCTTGTGGTGCACATTGACCTGCCAAGCTCAATAGAGGCCTATTTCCAGGAGGCGGGCCGTGCCGGCCGTGACGGCAACACGGCTTATGCCGTCACGCTTTTCGGCGGCAACGACAAGCAGGTTGTCTCAAGGCGGCTTGAGGACAACTATCCTCCTCAGGAGTTCGTACGGGAGATATATGACGAGGTATGCTATTATTACAGCATGGCGCTCGGCGATGGCATGAACTGCACTTTTGAGTTCTCCTTAAGCGACTTCTGCAAGAAGTATCACCGACCGATGCTCCGCACCGACAGTGCTTTGCGTCTGCTCACCCGCATGGGATACATCGAGTATGTCGAAGAGATGGAATATGCGTCACGAGTACGTTTCATTGTAGACAAGGACTCGCTTTACCGGTTCCGCGGCCTGCCTGCCGACTATGAACTGCTTGTCAATGCGCTGATGCGTAATTACAGCGGCCTTTTCAGCGACTATGCCTTTATTGACGAGCGTTACCTGTCACGCATCACCAAGCTCCCCCGTCATCGTATGTACGAGATACTCGTCTCGTTGAGCAACAAGCGGCTCATAGCCTATGCGCCCTCAAAGAAATGCCCCATAATAACCTTTACACGTCACAGGGTGCTGGGAAGCGAACTGCGATTTACCGCCGAAACGTACGACAGCCGCAAGGCTGCGTTCGGCGAGCGGCTCAACTCCATGATAAACTATGCCGTCTGCGACAGCAAGTGCCGCAGTACCCTGCTTCTCGAGTATTTCGGCGAAAAGCGTGCGGCGCCTTGCGGGCGTTGCGACGTTTGCGTCTCGGCGCGCGACAACGTACGGCTGCCGCAAGGCGGCGAGGCGTTGCTCTCCCTGCTTGCCGACGGCGCATGGCATAATGTCCGTGAACTCGACAGCCTGGCATTGCCCCGTAAGGATATGAACGGCCTTTTGCGCGGACTGTGCGATGAAGAGGCCGTGACAATAGATGGAGAGAGAATAAAACTGAACAAGTGATAACAATAAAAATACAATACTATGATAACATTCATTACATGTCTTGCATTGCTCGTAGCGGCATATTTTACCTACGGAAGATATCTTGAGAAGGTCTGCGGCATTAACCCCGCTAATCCTGTGCCTTCGAAAACGATGTACGACGGCGTCGATTATATCCCCATGCCCCGTTGGAAAGTCTTTCTCATTCAGCTGCTCAATATCGCTGGTCTCGGTCCAATCTTCGGCGCCCTGCTCGGTGCCGCATACGGCCCTGTCGCCTTTCTGTGGATAACGCTCGGCGGAATATTCATGGGAGCCATGCACGACTTCATATCAGGCGTGATATCGCTTAAGGATAATGGCAAGAGCCTGCCCGAAATCATCGGCAAGTATCTCGGCAACGGTACAAGAACATTCATGAGAATGTTCTCGGTGTTGCTTATGGTGCTTGTAGGCGCGGTGTTCATGTCGCAGCCTGCCGAGCTTATCGCATCCAATATATCAATTCCGGCGCTTGAGACAGTCGCTTTCAGCGCTACCTCGTGGGAGCTTTTCGCAGTGCTTATGGTGATTCTTGTATATTACATACTTGCGACGCTTCTGCCTATAGATAAAATAATAGGCCGTCTGTATCCTCTCTTCGGAGTAGCGTTGCTTGTAATGGCGTTGAGCATACTTTTCGTGCTTTTCACCAATAGCGGCGCCTATGTGATACCGGAACTCACTTCGCTCAAGAATCAGATAGCCGACCCTGATAAATTCCCTATCGTTCCGATGCTCTTCACCACCATTGCCTGCGGCGCGATTTCGGGCTTCCATGCTACGCAGTCGCCCATGATGGCACGTTGCATGACATCGGAAAAGCAGAGCCGCAGCATCTTCTACGGAGCGATGATTGCCGAAAGTATCGTGGCGCTTATATGGGCAGCCATAGGCATGGCGTTCTGGGGCGGTGTCGAAGGCCTTAACGCCGCAATAGCGGAGTATGGCGGCAGTGCCGCCAAAATGGTCAATGTGATAACGGAGACTACAATGGGGCCTGTGGTGACAGCGTTCGTCCTTGTCGGAGTGATAGGCTGTGCCGTTACGTCGGGCGACACGGCGTTCCGCAGCGCAAGGCTCATCGTTGCCGACATGTTCAACATCGACCAAAAGAGCCTGTTCAAGCGAATAATGGTATGCGTCCCGCTTTTTGCAGGAGCCCTGCTTATTATATTCGCCTTGCCGTTCCAGACAATATGGAGCTACTTCGCATGGTGCAACCAGACATTGTCCGTAATCACTCTGTGGTGCATAACGGTATATCTTTTCGAACAGAAAAAGCCGATGATTATTGCACTGCTGCCTGCGTTGATAATGACATACGTATGCTCTTCGTACATATTCATATCCCCGATGATGTGCGGTATGGAAAACCGTACGTTAGCATATATTCTCGGCGGAGTAATGACTTTGGCTATTTCCGCTGCCGTACATTTCTATGCAAGAAAAGGGTGGAAGTAGAAGATAACAGAGTACAGACAACAGAGCAAAGAGTAAAGATGGCGTAAGTGAATGAACCGCAAGGAGGATGGAAATTAAGTTAATGCCTTGCTTGCAGTTCCATTGTGAGCATAGACTGTTTAAATAACGTGAGTTCGATATAATTTTAGAACAGAGATAGTTGCCCGTCATTGACGAATTCCACGTCAATGGCGGGTTTCTTTTCAAAGAAACAATATGCAGCAATGGCACTCAACGCATTTGCGATAAAATTGTTGAACGAACGATGGCGTGAATGTTCAATCTGAGCGATATTCTTA